>NZ_MXAN01000052.1 GCF_002027545.1 Moraxella lacunata | reverse complement strand
GGTATCTACACGTCCATATTTTAAAAAGCTTAATTGAACAATGCCAAAATTTCATGCTCCATTCTTGATTACCAAGCACAAATTGCAATCCACCCCATTCATCTAATGACTTCACAACGCATTTATCATCATCTGCACGCCCAAAATATGCTTACACAACCCACGCTTGATCTGATGTTTGGCATACCATTGGCAGGTGCATTTGGCATGGGTGTCTGTGATGACCACCGTATAGGTATGCTCACCACTTTTGACATGAGCAAGGGTATCATTAGGACGATGATGAACGAGCGTGATATTATCGTCTTTGATGAGTTTTTTGGCGTTATTTAGGCGGGGGTTTAGCGATAATAATTTATTCATGTTAAAAGGCAGTCGGCGATAATAATAACTGTCGCTATACAAATCAAATCCCAACAGCCCAATCATAGATAAATGCGTGGTCAAACTTTTAACATCGTCAATATACAAATCATTGTCTATGGCTAATGTGGTTGGGTCAAAATTCTCATTACTTTTTAATACATGATTAAAGGCATAAATATATTCTGTTGGCAATTCATGTGTTATCTGTTGCAATATATTCCCTTCCCCCGAAAACCCCCGATGATTGTGCGGTGAGATTGCCAATGTCAGTCGCATGTGTTTCATATAAATCTGTATTGCCATACTCTGGCTGTCTTTATCATCATTGATATTTTGAAAAAACACCATGCTATCAATATACGGCACCAGATTTTCTAATAACCGAAGTCGCTCCAAACCACCCACTTTTATGCTCCCTTTGGCATAAATGGGACTTATCACGACTTTATTTAATTTATAAGTCAAATACAGCGTGGCGTTATTTTTGGATTTGGGTATGGCATTAAAAAACTGCATACTTTGCATTTTATTTAATCTAAATATCTCCACCATATCCGCCATATAGACCTGCACACTGGTTAGCCCTTTTATCCAGCGGTCGGGCAATTTCACTTTTTTCTCTTTGATGTTACCCACATCGGTGCTGATATTAACTTCTTTATCGCCCACGCTCATCATCATAAGTTCATTCTTTTTGACGGCATTTAGGGCATTTATCATCGGTTCATTAAAATCCACATTGGTCGTGCCATGTGCGATAAATTCGCCGTCCATGCCGTCCGATAACAAATCCAAACGGGCATACACCCCATTACACGATGAAAAGCCTTCAAAGCGTAATTCGTCTCGCCCTGCACTGATAATCGGGTCTCTTAATGATACAGGTATGGGGGCAAAACTTGACCGCACCACACGGCTTAGGCACATCAAGGCTTTGGCGGTCGGCAGTGGCTCGGTGATTTCGCCCCAAAAAAAGCACGGAATGTCGGCTAGATCTTCGATGTCGGTATGATGAGATAATACCAATTCATCAAAGGTTGGTTTTTTTATCAATCGGCTGGGGGATTGATAACTGATATCAATGTCGGCAAGGCTCATGTTTTTATCCTTTTAACTAACAGACTTCCTGCAAAACTCCAATTGAAGAAAACCGTTCGTGGTGAGCTATGCCTGCCCATAACGGTTTTCCGCTACCCTTCGACAAGCTCAGGGCGAACGGAAAACCTAGTTTTGCAGGAAGTTTAATTATAATTTACCAATTTTATTTACGATTGCCTTGACGCTCCCTGATATTGCCACAAATTCATGTAGCTTTATCATCATATCATCATCGGCTTTGGTATTGGATTGGGACAATAATAAATAATACAGCTCCAAATACTTTTTAAAATTGGTCGGTAATTTATCATCAAAACAAAGTTTTAATAACGTCTTTCCAATAATCTCTTTGACAATGACCGCATAATCACCACCATATTCAGACAGGCTTTGGATACATTCTACATAACGATTAAATGGGGCGGAGCTATGATTGATCCATTCGCTACTATGACGGGCAAAGGCATCAATATCCAATCTGCGATGACCAATGGCAAAACTCATCAAATCCACCACCGCCAATCTTATGGCTTTGTCTTTGGCAAAACAGCACGCCGTCATGATAAACTGGGTATAAGGATTATAAGGATAATCATCGCTCATCATAAGTTGTAAAACAGGAATAGAAGTTTTACCAAAAATTTCTGTATCACAATATTCAGTCGCTGATAAAAATTTGTCGCTTTCAGTTTAATTGACGATAGTTAGATATTTTGGCAACAATATCATTGCATTGTCATCAAATATCGAATATGGCGGTCTGCCAATGTCTGAAAAACAATAACGATATACACTCTACAAAATGAAAAAGTACTACGGCTCCCGTTCGTGGTGAGCCTGTCGAACCATAACGGAAACCGACCCTTCGACAAGTTTAGGGCGAACGGTTTCCGTAGTAAAATTCAATTTTATTAGCTGTATATCACTTGAATAAGGTCTATTGAATTGAGATAATTCAAAACTCACCAAACGGCTTTTATCTTTAATATTATTTTTTAATAATCGACGTTGAAATTCTCCATAGCTCATATAGTCTATTGCGGTATAACGATAAGGGGCTATTTCAATATCATCATTAACCACCACCTTATCAAATATTTTGGCATATTCATGAGAATAATCCAGCTCTATATTGGGATAATGCGTTTTGGCTACGGTTGCAAATATGCCCCGCCATGCTTGATAATGCTCGCCTTTTTCATAACCAAACTTTTCGCTGATTGCTTGGGGCGGAATGGTCTTGGGTAATTCAGTTTGTCCAAAGGCAAATGCCAAGCTCTCACGGATAAGCTCATCTGTGATTTGGGGTAATAAATCAAGGGCAGGCTCTATACTCGCTCGTGGCGTGCGAGCCAATGCTATGGCATAATCGGTCAAATCAATCTCTACCCCCGCCTTCTGATAGGCGATGAGTCGCTCTACCAATATCGCAGGCTCTATATAAGCAGGTGCATGGGTTGGCGTGGATAATAGCGATAAGGGATCATCACTTTTGCCGTCATTTATCTTATCAAGTGCAATAAACTGCTTCACTATGGCGTGATAAGAGTTTAAAAATTTATATTGATGAGTGCCGATTTTTTCATCTTTATTTTGATAAATATGATTTAAAAATTCTGTTTTAAATATTACAAATATATAATTATTTGACCACTGATGACGGTATTTATCCAATACTGATTTTAGTTGGGTGTTATCATCGCTTGGGAATTTGCCTTGTTGTTTTAAGGATAAATAACTTGCCATATAAATCTCAATCTCTATGGGGTTATCGCCATGTTCTAATTGCCCAAAATTAAATATCAACTCATTAAAATCATCATAAAGCGTGATTTTTCGCTCATCGGCAAAATAATCAATATTGACGCTATTATCATAATAATAATCTGTGCCTGTGTCATTATCAAATGGTTCATCAGATACGTCATTTGATGAATCATGCTCGCCATTATCCAGTATGGGTGTATAAATCGGGGCCAATCCTGATTTAATGTCATTTGGTAAGGTGTCATAAATGGCGTGCAAGGCATTTTGTAGATTGTCGTATTCATCATCTAAGGCTTTTTCATTGGCGTATTTGGCAAGTATTTTTACCGCTCGCTCTTGTAAGGCTAATTCATTGACAAATAACACCGAGCTGATGATAGGATACAAATGCTTAATCAAATGCGGTTTGGTTTTTAATAATTTATCAAAGGACACAAGTAGCGATTTGATACCGCCTTTAAAATCGGCATTCATCATCACAGGACTAACGAATTCTATAAATTCATCTAATAAAAACCGCTCATCAAGAATGATTTGTTTGATAAGTTCAATGGCAAAATTAACCGCAGGTTTATAATCACTGTGCAATAAAACAAAAATCTGCTCTTGATATGTGATAAGCTCATCTATGGTTGGGGAGAGTGCTTTAAAAACTTCTTTAAAAAAACCTTTGCTGGTTGTTTTCCAAAGTCCTGTTTGGATTTCTAGGCATTTTTGTAGAACAAATTGACGGTCTAATCTGCCCTGTTTGACAAATTCGGGAATAAAATAAAGCCAAAATTAACCGTGTTTATATTCTTTAAATGTCTGCCTGTCTAAATAACCAAATGTCGTCCAACTCACATGAGTTTCATATTCAAATAATAATTTGACATCACGAATCATAATGTCTGATGAAAAGACAAATTCTCGGTATTCATCAATGCTTAATTTCTTTTTAGGCATATCATTTGGCATTGTAAATCTAGCGATTGTCATGGCAAATAGTTGGGGGTGATGATCTATCAGCTTGGCATTTTCTAATCGTCTTAATAATGGATAATCTAATCCCCACATTATCTCTCTTTTAACACATTCTGCCATATAGATATTAAACAGTTCTTTAAAATCAAAATGCTTGATGATGTCAAAAACCATGGGCATGGTATTGTTTTTGTTATCCAAACTTTTATAATAATCAGGGTCGGACATATACCGTAACACCTGTGTAAAGCAATCAAGCCAACGCCCATTAAAATCACTGGGCGATAATAACGCCAATGCCAAACAAAACAGCATTCGCTCTTGATTGGGCGTGCCACGCACACTTGTGCCAACCGTTCTGCCGTTTTCTTTGACTTCATACCAGTCCAGATAATATCGGCGGGCTTTGTTGAGCTGTTTTTTAAGCTCGCTTACGTTGCCTTGCTTGTGAGCGTCCAAAAAGGGAATGATTTGGCTAAGCTCGCCTGTGGCGATGATGTGGTCAAATTCGGCTAAAATGTCTTTTTTGGTTTTGGGGGCGGATTGGGTCATGGGGTGTTCCTTGTTTGGTGGATTTTGGGTAGATTGGGGTGTTTGGTTATGATAAACGTTATCATGGTTAAAAACAAGGGCAACCGCTTGGGTATAAATACTTAAAAAGTCAAAAAATAGTCGTAAATTTTTGCAAAAAGTTTTAAAATAAAGATTTTATTTGACAAAAAAGGCTAACCCATGTCCGTCTATACCCACCTATCTGATGATGAATTTTTTGCGTTTTGTGGTTTGTTTGGCGTAAAATTCAAGCGTGCCATTCCAATCACCCAAGGCATTAAAAATTCCAACTGGTTTATCCAAACCGACAGCGACGTGGGCGATGAGTTTAGCTATGTGTTCACGCTATTTGAAGAGCGTGTCCCTGCCGATATCATCAAAATGGCAACGGTCATGCACGCCCTAAAAGACAAATTGCCAATCGCCCCACCACTTGTCAAACTCACCGCCACAGGCGATGACATCGGTAGCGACTGCGTCATGCGATACGAAAACAAGGCAATCCTAGTCGTGCCAAGACTCTCAGGCTCACACCCCACCGACACCGACACCGCCATGTGCCACGCCATGGGGCAAGCGTTGGCGACACTTCATGAGACCTTACAAACACTACAACCTGCCGAAAACTACGGCGTGCCACTGTACGACTGGGCAAGGGTCAAAGAGCGTGAAACCGCCTATATGCCCACCGATGAAGCCCGTCTCATGAATGACATTTGGGCAGCCTATGCCAATTTGCCCCATGACTTGCCAAGGGGATTGTGTCATTTGGACATGTTTACCGATAATACCTTGTGGGATTTTTCGGGCGATACGGCTACACTTACGGGGCTTTTGGACTTTACCGAAGTGTCGGTGGAGCATTATTTGATGGACATTGCCATTACCATTAACGATTTTTGTACGACTTGGGGCAATGCCACAGATGGCGAGAGCGTGAATTTTAACACCGATAAAATGACTGCCTTTATAGACGGCTATGATGGCATTCGCCCCTTAACGGACAACGAAAAAACCGCCCTGCCCATCATGCTTGCCTACTCTGCCACGATTTTTTGGCTACTACGCCTAAACGTGATTTATTATAACCGTGAACAAGGACGCACAGGTAATGATATCATGGTCAAAAATCCTGATTTGATGAAACGGTTGGCGAGTTTTCATTGGGGGCGTGCTGTCCGCTCATGAATTTAGCCCAAAGCACTTTTATTGACTTGTTTGCAGGTATTGGCGGTTTTCATCAAGCCCTAAGCCATTTTGGGGCGACTTGCGTGTTTGCCAGCGAGATAGATCGCCACGCCTGCCACACTTACCACGCCAATTATGGCATCATGCCACATGGCGACATCACCCAGATTGCCGAACACGACATTCCTGCCCACGATATTTTGTGTGCAGGATTTCCCTGTCAAGCGTTTTCTATCTCTGGCAAACAAAAAGGCTTTGATGACGTGCGTGGGACGTTGTTTTTTGATATTGTGCGCATCATAAAACACCACACCCCCAAAATCGTCTTATTAGAAAATGTCAAAAACCTTGCCAAGCATGATAATGGCAACACCCTAAACGTGATATTGGCTCATTTAAATGACTTGGGCTATCGTGTGCATTATCAAGTATTAAACGCATCGCATTTTGGCGTACCCCAAAACCGAGAGCGAATTTATATTATCGGATTTCATGATAGCCTAAACCAAAATGACTTTACTTTTCCTGTTGGCGACAATTCTCCTATTTGTGTTTTGGATATTCTACAAAATAATCCCAACATTGCCCCAATACAGCGCGATGATATTATTTTTAAAAATAATTATCAAGCCAGTTTTGATAAACATGGTAATAAAATATTGCCAAACAAACCCATTCAAATTGGCATTGTCGGTAAAGGTGGACAAGGCGAGCGCATTTATCACACGGACGGTCATGCCATTACGTTATCGGCACATGGCGGGGGCATTGGGGCAAAAACGGGACTATATCACATAGACGGACACATTCGCAAACTTACCCCCCGAGAATGTGCCAGATTGCAAGGCTTTGGCGATGATTTTATCATCAATCCAAAAGATGCCCAAGCCTATAAGCAATTTGGTAATAGTGTGGCAATTCCTGTTTTAAAAGCCATTTTAAAAAACATCAAATAATATTAGGGTAACTACAATGTTTAATGACAAACAACAATTGGGTTCGGTCACTGCAAAAGGCGGATTTGATAATGAAAAAACCATTGTCGCCAAATTCAATGATTATAAAAATGACACTCACGTCCAAGCATGGCTTACCATAATGGGCTATAACACCGATAATATTCAAACGCTTAACGCCATGCACATTCCTACACGCCTAAATAAAAACAAAGCCACACAATTTGGCATTAGTGCCGAGCAATTTGACTTGACCCAAAAATATAAAAAAGCCGACTTACAAATTCAATTAACCATTAAGATTGATGATATTATTTATCGTGAAAACATTTCTTTAAAAAAAGCAGATTTGTCCGCCAATTTTAATCAAATAGACAAACGAGCGGTAAGCACCTATCAGCAAATGTGGGGATTTGATGATGACATCGCCAAAACACTCAAGCAATTTACAGGCGAGATTACCCCCACCGAAGAAGAGCAAGCCCTATTAAAAGACAAAAGACGGTGGTATTTAACCGAATTGCCCAGTAGCGACACCCAAAAACTGCTAGAATTTTTGAGTGCCAACAAATATCTCATCATCAGCGATATCATCAAAGGGCGTGGTATGCTGTGTGCCGAGTGGTTTTTGGTGAGTCGTTTTTGTGGGGACGGCACGATTGATTATTGCCTAAAAAACATCAATGAAGTCATCAACCACTACGCCCAAGGCGATGTATAGATTAGCCCAAAAGGAAGTCTCATCATCGGCAGGCTTACCGCCTAGCGTAAAGGCGGTACGCCCGACCCCACGTCTTTGCAATTTAAAATCAAACCTTTGGATATTTTTAATTCATAAAAACTAGGTAAAACCATGTGCCAACTACTTGGAATGAACTGCAACACCCCCACCGACATCGGATTTAGTTTTACAGGCTTTCGCCAGCGGGGCGGGGGGACTGACCATCACGAAGATGGGTTTGGTATCGCCTTTTTTGAGCGTGGCGAGACGGGCAAGATAGGCTTACGCCAGTTCCATGACAATCAGCCGTCGCACCTATCGCCTGTGGCGGATTTAATTAATCAGTATCCCATCAAGGCGATGAATGTCATCGCTCATATCAGACGGGCGACCATTGGCGAGAAAAATAACCTGTCTAATATTCACCCCTTTGTGCGTGAAGTGTGGGGCGAGCAGTGGGCGTTTGCTCATAATGGACAGATGACTGACAGCTTTATCCGTCGCACCGAACGCTTGCATGACAACGGTAATGCCGAGCATTATTCGCCCGTAGGTACAACCGACAGCGAGCTTGCGTTTTGTTATCTCTTAAACCGCTTAAAAGCCACTTTTAAATCCCGTCCGTCCGATGAAGCCTTATTTGCTTTTTTGACCGCACAATGCCGTTATCTATCCGCCAATGGGCTATTTAACTGCTTGATTTCTAACGGCAACTGGCAACTGGCGTACGCAGGCAGTCTGCTCTTTTATCTCACTCGTAAAGCCCCCTTTGGCGAAGCTCATCTGTCGGATGGCGAGATGAGTGTCAACTTTGGCGATGTCACCACCAGTAAGGATAAAGTGACGATACTGGTTACCATACCGCTGACCACCAATGAAAAATGGCAACAGATTGCCGTGGACGAATGCGTGGTGTTCCAAGACGGCGACGTGGTCTTTAAAGATACGCCCAGTAAAAAAACCTACCTATCTATTGAGGACGGTATCGCCTTGGCAAGAAGTGTGGGGGCGAGTGTTTAGGGCGTGTTGAACCTTTATAACACTATTTACAATATAGAAATGTTTTAGAAATAAACTAATCGTTTTTGCATGAAAAATGGCTAAATCTTGTTTTTCTTCGTCAAAAACTTGTCTGATAGAATGACTATCAGCCTGCGTTTTTTCCTTGAAAAACGTGCGATTTTTCTCATTTTTCATTGCAAATACAAAAGTTCAACACGCCCTAGTTTTGATTTTGAACAATTTGTGAGCAATCATGAAAAAATACATTATAATGCTGATGATGGCATGGGGTTTGCTTGGTATCATGCCAACCGCCCACGCATGGCAACCTGCCACCATGTTAAACAGTCATGAAAAAGTGGTGTATTCTAGCTACACCGATAAAATTACCTGATACAAGTCGCCACCATCGGCAAAAGACCTGCCAACGGCTATCCTGTCATCTATGTGCTAGACGGCAATGCGTTTTTTGGGGTGGCAAGCTCTATCGCTCAAATGAATCACGACAAGCCGAGCGAAAAAAATCCCAAATCGCTCATGGTTGTGGGCATCGGCTACCCCACAGGGCGAGCCTTTGACATACCAAACCGCACACACGACTATACGCCACCGTCCGACAGCTACCCTGCTCCAACAGGCGAGCAGACGGCATTTGGTGGGGCGGATTATTTTCATGCTTTTATCGCTGATGAACTTGCCCCCATGCTAGATAAAGAATTTGGCATTAACCCCAATCACCGCACGCTCATCGGGCATTCTTATGGTGGATTGTTTGGGCTGTATCTGCTCATGGCTCGTAGCGAGAGTTTTGATAATTATGTCATCGTCAGTCCGTCTATTTGGTGGAATGACAAAAGCATTTTGGCTCATCAAAAGGGAATTATCGCCACGCCCAACATCAAAAACGTCCTTATCACACTCGGCGAACACGAGCTAAATGCCCGACACCGAAGCCCCAAAGCCTCCACCACCATGCTAGAAAATAGCGACGCCTATATGATGAGCCAACTTTTAAAAAACAAACTGCCCTACGCTAATGTAACTTTCCACTTCAACCCCAACCACTCCCACGGCGAAAATGCCTATCCGTCCATCATACAAGGCGTGAACATGGCGTATCAGGCGTGCAAGGCGGACTCAAACTGTTAAATCTTGTCAAGCCAAAAAGCATACGATAATCATTCGCTTTACAGTTTTATAAAACAGGTTTATAATAACCCACCAAACATAACAAGCTGATTTATCGCAATGTTACGAGTGGTTTTTGTGGTGTTGGCTATCATGTTTAGCACCTGTCAGGCAGTAGCTCACACATCATCAGGCGAATGCGACATACAATGTTTACGCCTTGCTTATGCCAAACCTACCGACCAATGGTTGGCACCAACCATTGATGACGGCGTGGCATGGGCAGAGCTTGCCCCCATTGGCACGCCACCCATGCCCACACCCCTAAGCGAGCTTGGCAAACGGTTATTTTTTGAAACCGCCTTGTCATCAGACGGACAAATCGCCTGTATCACTTGCCATGACCCGCACCACGCCTTTGCCGACCCACGTCCCGTATCGCTTGGCGTATATGACCGACAAGGCACCCGCAACAGCCAATCCTTGACACATCTGGGATTAGATAGCCCACAACACGCCTTTTTTTGGGACGGACGAGCCAAGACCTTGCATGAGCAAGTACTTATGCCCCTAACCGACCCCAACGAGATGGACATCACGCTAGACAGCGTGCCAAACCGCTTGGCAAATGCAGGATACCTGCCACACTTTCGGACGGTGTTTGGGAGGCAGATGACCGCCATTGACATCAATCAAGTCGCCCACGCTCTGACTGCCTATCTACACACGCTGACCCCCACGCCCACCCGTTTTGATGAGTTTTTAAAGGGCGACATCACGGCTTTGAGTGATGCCGAACTGTTGGGCTTACACCTATTTCGCACCAAGGGGCGGTGCATGAATTGTCATTTTGGGCAAGCGATGAGCGATGGCGATTTTCACAATCTCAATCAAACCTTAGCGGGACGCACCCGCCAAGATTTTGGCAAATATGAAATCACAGGCGACCCTGCCGATTTTGGTAAATTTAAAACCCCGTCTTTGCGAAACCTTAGCACATCAAAACCGTGGTTTCATCATGGACTGTTTACCAATTTGCGTGGCGTGGTGGCGATTTATAACACAGGCATGGACATACCACCCACCAGCACCGCCCCACCCATTGCCCACGCTGACCACTTAGACCCACTCATCAAACCGCTAGGGCTGACCGCTGATGAGATGGACGCATTGACGGCGTTTTTGCTGACGTTGTAGCAAGATTAAAAAAACCAATCCCAAAAATCAGGCATTTTGTCCACAAATCCTCAATTGATGGATGAAATTTTATCAAAAGTGTGTTAAAGTACACTTATCTTGTAACTGATTATCAAATGATAATCAAAAGAGCTGTGATGATTTATAAAATCAATAATCAGCGACTAAGTCCACGATTTAAAAGGTGATGAACATGGCATTTACTAACAAAGATTTACGCAAGGCAGGTCTGAAAGTAACCTTGCCCCGCATGAAGATTTTAGAGCTATTAGAGAACGCAGAACACCACCACATGAGTGCCGAAGACGTGTACAAGGCACTTGCCGAGCAGGGCGAAGATGTCGGCTTGGCGACGGTGTACCGTGTGCTGACCCAGTTTGAACAGGCAGGTATTGTTGAGCGTCATAACTTTGAAAATAACCTATCGGTGTTTGAGATTGCCCAAGAAGAGCATCATGACCATTTGGTGTGTGATGTCTGTGGTAAGATTGAAGAGTTTCATAATGCCATCATCGAAGATGAGCAAGAGAAAATCGCTGAAAAGTATAACTTCAAGCTGTCAGGGCACTCACTGGTCTTGCATGGCGTGTGCGATAACGAAGAGTGTCAAAAAACCCTTGACCCTGCCAATAAAAGCTAGGCTAAGAGTTATAAAAAAAGACTGGTCATGCCAGTCTTTTTGTTTGCCTATCGCCAGGTTATGAGTAGTCGCCCATATCAATAGAGAGTTTGGCAGACTCTTCTTCGACCGCGGCAGCATTTTTGCTTTCCAGTTTGATTTGTAAGCGTAGGTCGTTCGGGCTGTCAGCGTGTTTGAGTGCGTCTTGATAGGTAATTTGCCCTGATTCATACAGGTCAAACAACGCTTGGTCAAAGGTCTGCATGCCGATGTCACGAGAGCGTTTCATCACAGGCTTAATCTCATGAATCTCGCCCTTACGGATGTAGTCAGCGATGAGCTGTGTGCCTAGTAGAATCTCGATGGCGGCACGACGACCTTTGCCATCAGGGGTTGGGATAAGCTGTTGGGCGATGATGGCACGCAAGTTGAGTGACAAGTCCATGAATAACTGTCCGTGTCTGTCCGCTTCAAAAAAGTGAATGATACGGTCGATGGCTTGGTTGGCGTTGTTGGCGTGGAGTGTGGCAAATACCAAGTGACCCGTCTCAGCGTATTGGATGGCATAGCTCATGACTTCACGGTTACGAATCTCGCCGATAAGGATAACATCAGGGGCTTGACGTAGGGTGTTTTTTAGCCCTTCTTCAAACGAGAGTGTGTCAATACCCACTTCACGCTGAGTGACGATACAGCCTTTGTGCTGATGGACGTATTCAATCGGGTCTTCGATGGTGATGATGTGACCACGAGAGTTCTCGTTACGATGTCCAATCATGGCAGCCAGCGTGGTGGATTTACCTGTACCTGTCGCACCGACAAGTAGGATAATGCCACGCTTTTTCATGGCAAGCTCTTTTAGAATCGGCGGTAGTTTTAGATCTTCGGTCGTGGGAATTTGCGTCTCAATCTTACGCAACACCATCGCCGCCTTGTTACGTTGAATCATTGCTGACACACGAAAACGAGCGGTTTCGGCTTTATCAGAGATGGCAAATTGGCACTCGTTGGTCTCATGGAACTCTTTTTTCTGAGCTTCGGTCATGATACTGGTCACCAGTGCCATGGTCTGCTCAGCGGTCAGTGGCGTTTTGGTCATGGGCAAAATGGTACCATTGACTTTGAGTGACGGGGGAACGCCTTCGGTGATAAAAAGGTCAGAGCCGTTTTTGGCAATCATCACTTGTAGTAGTTTATCAAAATCCATGTAAGCTCCTTATAAGAATGCTTCTGGCTGTTTGGCATAGACACGTGCCGTCTCTTTGGTGATGGTGCGAGACGCGACCAAGTTCTTTAACGTCTGGTCAAGGGTAATCATGCCTTCGCCTGCCCCTGTTTGGATGGCAGAGTACATTTGGGCGATTTTGTTTTCACGGATAAGGTTACGAATGGCAGGTGTGCCAAGCATAATCTCATGAGCCACCACACGACCGCCCCCGACTTTTTTGAGTAGGGCTTGCGAGATAACTGCTTGCAAGGACTCGGATAACATCGCACGAATCATGTCTTTTTCGGCGGCAGGGAATACGTCAATCACACGGTCAATGGTCTTGGCGGCAGAGTTAGTGTGGAGTGTGCCAAACACCAAGTGTCCTGTTTCGGCAGCGGTCAAGGCAAGACGGATGGTCTCCAAGTCACGCATCTCACCGACCAGAATGATGTCAGGGTCTTCACGCAGTGCTGAACGCAAGGCGGCATCAAAGCCTAGGGTGTCACGGTGTACTTCACGTTGGTTCACGAGTGATTTTTTGGACTCGTGGACAAACTCGATGGGGTCTTCAATGGTTAGGATATGCTCTTTACGGCTTTCGTTGATGTAGTTAATCATCGCCGCCAGTGTGGTTGATTTGCCCGAACCTGTCGGGCCTGTGACCAGCACCACGCCACGCTTAAAGTCAGAGACCTTTTTAAAGACAGGACCCATGCCCAAATCTTCCATGGTTAGAACCTTGGATGGAATGGTACGAAATACCGCACCAGCACCACGGTTTTGGTTAAAGGCGTTCACACGAAAACGAGTCAAACCAGGGATTTCAAACGAGAAGTCCGTTTCTAAAAACTCTTCGTAGTCGGCACGCTGTTTGTCATTCATGATGTCATAAATGAGCTTATGCACGGTAGAGTGGTCCATCTCGGGGGTGTTGATACGCACCACTTCACCATCCACACGAATCATGGGCGGTAGTCCTGCCGATAAGTGCAAGTCGGACGCTTTATTTTTTACCACAAAACGCAGTAGGTCTTCAATACTAGGAGCTGACATGGGATTGCCTTAAAAATGAATAAACTAGATAAATTATGGGCTTATTATACAATATTTTGCTTTGCCATTAAACCACGTCCCGTCAGATATTACAATCCATTTTATGCCAAAGTTTATGCCATTTGTGGGGATTTTCTGCTAAAATACAAAGATTTAAGGAAAAACCATGACACAAGCTCCCCATCATTCATCATCCAACGCACTTATCAAACGGCATACGGCAGTCAAAGAACGTCTAAACGCCATTAATGACACATACCAAGCCAACCCCAAAGCGGTGCTACTTGCCGTCTCAAAAACCAAGCCATCATCGGACATTGCCACGCTGTATCAGGCAGGGCAGGGTGATTTTGGTGAAAATTACTTACAAGAAGCCTTGATAAAAATCAACGAACTGGCACATCTGTCGATAACATGGCACTACATCGGACACATTCAGCGGAACAAAACCAAAGACATCGCCACGCATTTTGACTGGGTGCAAACGGTGGAGCGAGACATCATCGCCCAAAGGCTAAGCGACCAACGCCCAGATGACCGCCCACCCCTAAACGTGCTTATCCAAATTAACATCGACGATGAAGCGAGCAAATCAGGCTGTCATATTGATGAATTAGATGAGCTTGTACAGACCGTGATGGGCTTGCCAAAACTTCGTTTGCGTGGACTGATGATTATCCCAAGCAAAGACGGCACGGACGCATTTGTCCGTACCAAAGCGATATTTGATGACATTAAAGGGCGTTTTGACTTGCCCGACTTTGACACATTGTCTATGGGCATGAGTGGCGACATGGAGCAGGCAGTTGCCCACGGCTCAACGATGGTGCGAGTGGGAACGGCGATATTTGGCGAGCGGGATTATGGTTGATTTAAAAGGTTTTTTAAAAAATCTTTAAAAGATGTTTAATTTATAAAAAATAAAATGGCGTTTTAACACGCCATTTTTTAATATCACTTTATAAGCATTTTACAACACCGAACGGGCGTCTTTGGTGATTTTTTCAATCAGGGCTTTGGCACGTTCGTTGTCTAGCAGTTGATTTTTGCGGTCGTTTTTTAGGCTTTGACATTGGTCGTACAGCTCCAAGCAAGTCAGTACCAACAGCTCTTCGTTACTGGGATTTTTGCCTTTGACGGCACGGCGAAGCTCACGGATTTTGTCATTGATGTATGCCCCTGCTTGCTCTAACTGTGCCACTTCATCGACAGGACAGGTAATGCGGTGTGATGACCCTGCAATGCTCAAATCAACCGCCTTAAAGCTCGGCTTGTCCGCTTTGTCAGCAGGTTTGGCCGGGGCTTTGGATGTTGTGGGTGTGGCGTGGGACGTGGCAGGGGTATTGCCAATATTGCCAAGCGTGCTGTCGCTTGCTTTTGGGGCAGGCGTGGGCGTGGCAGGTTTGGCAGGGGCTGAATTTTCTGTATTTTGATTATTTTGGTTTTGGCTTAGATTTTGGCTTAGATTTTGGCTTAGATTTTGGCTTAGATTTTGGTTTGAGCTTAAACTTGGGTTTGAACTTTGGCTTGGGTTTGGGTTTTGTTGTGTTTTTTGCTCGGCGGTCTTGCTCGGCTCGCTTGGGGCAGATGTCTCATGCGATGGGCTGACTTTGATGTTGTTTTTGGCACCGAATTTGATGGCAGAATGAATGTTCATGAGTGTGTCCTTGTTGATTTTTATTGGTGATTTTGGTTGTCAATTTTGCTAAGCCATGTTTGGATGACTTCGGCACGGCTGATGGCAAGGGCGTTTTTCTCGGCAAGATCCTTGTTTTGTTTGGCTAGGCGTTCGTTGTCTTGGCTAAGCTCATCTAGGCGTTTGTCCAGCTCATCTTGGGCGGACAGTAGCTCTTTGATACGGGCGTGCAAGGCGTTGTTTTCGTCTTTGCTTTGGCTGATTTCAAGCTGTAACTGGCTGATTTGACGGGGGCTGTCATCATGTGCCAATTTGTGTTTGAGATTGGCAAGTTCGGTGGCGGTGATGTTGTAGCGTGCTTTTAGCTCGGTGATGGTCTGCTCTAAGAGTTGTAATTGGGTTAGCATGGGTGTTCCTAGGATAATGGGCGATAAGCGATTGTTCAGCGATGATTGGTGTGTTATTGTAGCATGAGATTTTAAAAACACAAAACACCCTTGACTTTTGCCAAAATGACGGCATTTATAGGGCAGTTTAACCAACAGTAACCAACAGCGAGAGCCTTATGAGTGATGATTTATCAGGATTTAATGACTGGACAGAAGCGTTTAGCACATGGACAGATGTCTCTATCAGTGAACTACATGGTCTCATGAGTGCCTTGATGACCGCCTGTCATCCCACGGACGTGGCAGGATGGTCGGCGATATTGACTGAGCTTAGCTTTGCCCTGCCTGATGAGCGGGCGTTGGAGTTGTTGGCGGAGTATGGTGAAGACGTAAGTTTTGCCTTAAAAGACAAAGATGATGCCTATGGCTATGAGCCACTGGTGCCTGATGATGAGCATGAGTTGTCCGAGCGGTTTTTGGCATTAAAAGACTGGGCAGGGGGCTTTATCACGGGGCTTGGCGTGGCAGAAGTCGCTTTGACGGCAGATGAACGTGAGCAGGTGGCTGACCTTGCCAAAATCGCCAGTATCCGCCCTGACGAAGAAGATGAGTTTGATGGCGACGAAGAAGAGTATCTGTACTTATTTGAATTTGCCCGCATGGTGCCAGTGAGCCTATCTAATCGCAAACGCAAAAACGTGGCGGATTTGTCCATCATCAAAGGCTTATCCCCCGACCGTCTCACCGCCAGCGAAATCCAAAAAGAACACGAAGCCCAAAAGGAGCTACCGCCTGTGTTTAATGCGATGGATAAAAAGCAGTAGGTGGGGCTATCCAAAATCGGTTTTTGTGGATTTGACAAATTTGACAATTTTAAAAAGGACGTGGCGAACATGTCCTTTTTAAAATTGTCATTTTCATAAATTTTATAAAGTTTTGAATGGGCTTGCAGGATAAATTGCAATTTGCCCTTGATAAATGAATTGCTTATATATGCCCAGCCAACTTAATATTTACCACGGGTTTGTAGGGGTGTGCTGAGCACACCCTTTGATGACGTTACTACACAAGGCATGCACAGCACGCCCCTACACCTAAACATCATTATGTTTGTAGTAATTTTAAAGTTTCTTAGGTTTAAATGATAAAAAATGATTTTAAGGGGAATTTTGTTTTTTTAAAATTGTCATTTTTATAAAAAATTATCCCAATTTAAAATAAATTTTCATATTTTTAAAAACACCCTTTATCATTCATTTTTTAAAATAAAATAATATAACATAACAAAAAATACAAATACGATGGCATAAAAAATTACCCAAATGATTTATTAGGAAAATCTTTAAATTGTCATAAAAATTTCATTGGAAATTCCCCAAAAATTTTGCTACATTAGAGTTAGGGCATGTTAAACATTGATAACATTTTATTGGAATTGATAAAGTTTGATGATTTAATCAATTTTTGCATGAAAAATGGCTAAATCTTGTTTTTCATCGTCAAAATCCTTGTTGATATTTCAATATCAACTGCGGACTTTTCCTTGAAAAACGTGCGATTTCTCTCATTTTTCATGGCAAATATCAACATTTAACATGCCCTAAGGAATTTATCAGACAAATAAATTTCTAGGTTTGCCAATGATTATTTTGTCAAATGAAAATGATGATTGGTAAGAATATTTTCTTTATCAATGATGACTGATGATTTTTATTGGTTATTTTGATAAATATCAGTAAATGGAGACAATCATGACCAAGCCTGCCACGATGAAAGCGATGACCTATTATGGAGCCGATGACATTCGTTTTGAAGAGCGACCCACGCCAGCAATTATTGACCCCACCGATGCGGTGATTCGCATGACCAAGACCACGATTTGTGGGACGGATTTGGGGATTTGGAAAGGCAAAAACCCTGAGATTGAAGCGACTGCTCGTGCCAAGACTGGCGAGTGGACAGGGCGCATCCTAGGACATGAAGGCGTGGGTGTTGTGGAAGAAGTTGGTTCAGCCGTCAAAAACTTCAAAAAAGGCGATAAAGTCATCATCTCGTGCGTGTCTCGCTGTGGTTCGTGCGAAAACTGCCAAAAACAGCTCTATGCCCATTGCCGTGCTGACGGTGGTTGGATTATGGGATATATGATTGACGGTACGCAAGCAGAGTATGTGCGTACGCCATTTGCCGACAACTCCTTGTATCATCTGCCCGACAACCTAAACACAGACGTGGCGGTGTTCTTGTCAGACGCTCTGCCGACAGGGCATGAGATTGGCGTGCAGTATGGCGATGTCAAACCAGGGGATTCTATCGTCATCGTGGGGGCAGGGCCTGTGGGCATGGGCGTGCTACTAACAGCACAAATGTACTCGCCTGCGACCATCATCATGGTGGACATGGACGATAACCGTCTGGCGATGGCAAAAGAGATGGGAGCGACCCACACGGTCAATTCATCATCGGGCGTGGCGGATGCCGTAGAAGCCATTCGTGCCATCACGGACGGACGTGGCGTGGACTGTGCCATCGAAGCGGTGGGCATTCCTGATGCATGGGACATTTGCCAAAAGACTGTCAAAGAAGGCGGTAATATCGCCAACGTGGGCGTACATGGCACGTCGGTGAACTTTGAGCTTGAAAAACTGTGGATTAAAAACCTAAAAATCACCACAGGGCTTGTCAATGCTAACACCACAGGCATGTTGTTAAAGACCTGTGAATGCAGTAAATTGCCGATGGACAAACTTGCCACGCACCATTTTAAATTTGATGAGATGGAAAAAGCCTATGACGTGTTCAAACATGCGTCAGAAAATAAGGCGATGAAAGTGATTATTGAATATTGATATCGTATTTTTAGTCAAAATACCAAGCACAAAACCCAAAGCATGACTTTGGGTTTTTTGTTGGGTGTCGTCATGACAATGAGTGTTTGATGTATCACGCTTTGAAAAACATTTAACCATCAAAACGGCATGTCATCATACAGGTCAAATGGTGATGGCTTGGGCGGTGGTGGGGAAACGGTCACTTCTAGCTCTACCTTGGGGTGGTCGGTGCGGTCAAAGCCTGTGGGCGTGATGTGATAATGCGAGTGGGGATGGTCAGGTGCTTCGTGTAGGATGTCGCTGATTTGGGGCAGGCGGTAAAAGGCTTGATAGAGTCCACGCACGCCAAACTTCTCAATGGCATCATGGTGCTTGTCTGCCATGTCGGACAGTACGGCATCACTGATACTGGCGGTACAGCTTATCATGGCAAGTTTGTTTTTAAAGGCGACAAAGGGCGATGTTGGGCTGTTTTTTAGGATGTCAATCATCTGCTCTTGGCTGATGTCATCTAGGGTGATGATGGTGCCGATACGCCCTGCCAGCTCATCAGGCAAGCCAAAGTCGGTGAGCCTAAGCTGGTGGTCGGGCGTGCCTTGTTAGGTTTTGGCATTCATAAAGCCGATGGGGGCTCTCTCATTACGCTGATGGATGTTAAAACTACCGCCTAGGACAAAGAGCATGCGACTGCTGTCAATACCGCCATTGTCGCTGTCTTTGACGGGAAAGGGGGTCGTGCCTTCGATGATGGTCAAAATCTCAGTCACCAAAGACAGATGATACGCCCCTAACATCAGACCATCATTGATGAATAATTTATCAAACTCATCAAAAAAGATGACCGAATGCTCTGCTTTGGCGATGTTCTTGTTGCTCGCTTGTAGTAGGCTTGCCCCGATGTCTGCCAACGTCATGCCTTTGTAGCCTGCGTTGCTGATACTTGGGGCATTGACCGCCAAAAAATTGACATCAAACATTTTGCACAGCTGTTTGATGATGTGGGTTTTGCCACTGCCTGTCTTGCCCGTCAAAAAGATGGGGGCGGTGCTGGTGTGGCTGTTGGGGCTGTTGAGACTGTGTTTGGTTTTATCCTTGCTGTCTGTGGTTTTGTCTGTACTTTGGCTCTCTGTTTTATTGTCTGTTTTGCCGTCGGTGGTTTTGTTGTCCGTATTTTTATTTTCTATGTCATCTAGCGTTTTAAAAAAGTCATCATCAAGACCAAGGGCTTTACCAAATTCATCAAGGAATTTTTGTCGGTCGCTTTGAGGTTGATAGGTTTTTTGTGTTTGTCTGTCTTTTTGACTGGTTAGGTGGTAGAAAAAGACGGTGGATAGCTCACGCAGGGCATTCGGCTGATGTAGGACGTAGCGACTTGCCTGTTTAAAGATTTGTTTGGGCGTGGGAATGGTGCCATGCTCGCCGTGGCCGTCGTCCTGCGTGATGGGCAGAACGTCATCACGCAAGTTTTTGCTGAGCATGGCAAGGTCTAGGTATGCAGGTTTGCCCTGCTCGTCTGTCTGCACGGGCAGATGTAGCACCTTGATGGAGACGGTCGGACTATTGTTTGACAAAATAACTCCTTAATCAGCCAAAACAAACCAAGATGAACCAAGCCAAGAGACTTAGCCTAACACTTCAACCAGCTCACCTTCAACCAAATGCATGCTAATCGCCTTATCAATGCGGACATTGACAAATTTGCCGAGCAGTTCATCACCGCCACGAAAAATCACCGAACGGGTGTTGTCGGCTGTGCCATGCAAATAGCCGTCTCGGCGGTTGGCACGTTCTTCGACCAGTACTCGCACGGTCTGACCGACCATCGCTCGGGTCTTGGCAAAGGTAGAATCCTTGATGACTTCCTGAAAAGTCGCCAATCGCTCTTTTTTGGTCTCAAAGCTGACATTATCGGGCAAATCGGATGCAGGCGTGCCAGGGCGTTTTGAGTAGATAAAGCTGTATGAATGGTCAAAATCTAACTCTTTGGCAAGATTTAGCGTGTCGGCAAAGTTTTCATCGGTCTCATTAGGAAAGCCGATGATAAAGTCGCTGGATAAATGCAAATCAGGGCGAATGGCTTTTAACTTATTGATTTGATTGATATAAATATCAATGGTGTGATTGCGTTTCATCGCTTGCAAAATGGCGTTAGAACCAGATTGGACAGGCAGGTGCAAATGCGAGACGAGTTTGGGGATGTGCCGATAAGCGTCAATGATGTCATCGGTGAACTCTAAGGGGTGGCTTGTGGTGTAGCGAATGCGTTCAATGCCATCAATGTGGGCGACATAGTGCAACAGCTCGCTAAATCGGCAAATCGTGCCGTCATCTTTCTCGCCCCGATAGCCATTGACGTTTTGCCCCAAAAGGTTAATCTCACGCACGCCTTGCTCGGCTAAGCTATCAATCTCGGCAAGCACGTCATCGAGCGGACGAGACAACTCTTCGCCACGGGTATAAGGCACGACACAAAACGAGCAGTATTTTGAACAGCCTTCCATGATAGAGACAAATGCCTTATAGCCTTCGACCTTTGGCTCGGGCAAAAAGTCAAATTTCTCAATGCTAGGAAATGACACATCAACCACGCCAATGCGAGTTTTGCCGTTTTTGCCAGTGTTGGTATGCTCCACGTTCAATGCCTTGGCACGGGCGGTCTTGGCGGTCAGCTCATCATACATCTGGGGCAGGCGGTGCAAGGTCTGCGGGCCAAAAACCATGTCCACATAGGGGGCACGTTTTTGGATATTATCGCCTTCTTGGGACGCCACACAGCCCCCCACGCCGATGACCAAATGGGGGTTTTTGTCTTTGAGTTTACGCCAACGCCCCAGCTCGGAGAATACTTTTTCTTGGGCTTTTTCACGGATAGAGCAGGTATTCATAATCAGCACGTCAGCTTCATTAATGTCGTCGGTAACGATCATGCCATGACTGTCGCCTAACACATCGCCCATTTTTTGGCTGTCGTATTCGTTCATCTGACAGCCTTGGGTGGCGATAAAGACTTTTTTGGGGGCGGTTGGGTCTTTGGGTAGTTGTTCTAAGTGAGACAAATCCAACTGCGATAACGTGGGGGTGTGGGGTTTGGTGTTGGTTTTGGGATTAAAAGTAGCAACGGTCATGGTTTTCTCCAAGGGTTTGCCAAATGGGGGATAAAGGGACTATTATAGCATATGGCAGTGGTATTTTGGAAAAATATGGCTCGCTCATTTGGTGGTTTGTTCTTTTTTAAATTGTCAAATTATTAAATTGCCCAAATTACCAAAATGTCAAATTGCTAACTTTGTCCATCCCGCATCCACACCTATTTTACCCTGTCATAAAACTGTCATCAAACATTCACTAAGCTGTCATACAAACACGGCAAAATACGCACAGCGATTGTAATTGCCATCGGCAAGCAGTCGCACCAATTTTCCCATTACATCGGAGTTTGTATGTCAGTTCAGTTATCTTTTACTCATAAACTGCTTGCCCTAAGCGTGGCAGGCGTATTTGCCCTAACAGGGTGCAATAAAAACACCCCAAAAGAAGGCACGCCCATCGGTGCCGATGGCAAACCTGTCGAAACCGCCACCGCTCCTGCTGATAAACAGATGACTACCCCAAGCACAGGCGAATTTGCTAGCCTAAAAATCACAGGGGCAGGGGCATCGTTCCCACAACCCATCTATGCCAAGTGGTCGGCTGATTTTAACTCTGCCACAGGCGGACAAGTCAATTACCAATCCATCGGCTCATCAGGCGGCATCAAGCAAATCAAAGAAAAAACCGTGGACTTTGGGGCATCAGATGCACCGCTTACCGTGGACGAGCTAAACGCTGATGGGCTGATTCAGTTCCCCACCGTGATTGGCGGTGTCGTGCCTGTCATCAATGTCGATGGCGTGGCAGCAGGGCAATTAAAGCTAGATGGCGACACGCTTGCCAAGATTTATCTGGGCAAAATCACCAAATGGAACGACCCTGCCATCACTGCCCTAAACGAAGGCGTAACCTTGCCTGACGCCAATATTACCACCGTGTTCCGCTCAGACGGCTCAGGCACGACCTTTAACTTCACCGACTATCTCGCCAAAGTATCGCCCGACTGGGCAAGTGCAGTTGGCGTGGACAAAGCGGTTAAGTGGCCAACGTCCGCCACAGGCATGGGCGGTAAGGGCAATGACGGCGTGGCAAGCTATGTGGGGCGTGTCAAAAACTCCATCGGCTACGTTGAATACGCCTTTGCCAAACAAAACAACATGGCTCACGTCTCCCTAAAAAATGCCAAAGGCGAATTTGTTCAGCCATCGGCAGACAGCTTTGCGGCGGCAGGGGACATTGACTGGTCGGCAGAAGCAGGCTTTAACAAAGTGCTGACCAATTCAGACACCCAAGGGGCATGGCCGATTGCGGCGGCGACCTTTATCATCGTCCACAAAAATCCCCAAAACCCCGAACAAGTCAAAGGCGTGCTTGAGTTCTTTAACTGGGCGTATGCCAATGGCGATGACTCTGCCAAAGCTTTGGATTATGTGCCATTTAGCGATACGGCAGTCGGTCTGTTTAAGGCAAGTTGGGCGGACGTGAAAGGGGCGGACGGTCAGCCGTTGTTTAATAAATAATGTGAATAAAAAATAAGGGGGATATTTTCGCCCTTATGACAAATTAAATTGGGTTAATTAAAATTCATAAATCGCAATTTAAAATAATTTGGGATTAAAAATATTTGAATTTTTATTTATGATTTTAAATCAATTATCTAAATGACAAATAGGTTAAATCATTTCCCAAATTATTTTGCATTTTAAATAAAATTTAATTTAAAAAATCAAAAGGTCAATCATGACAACACACACCGCCCATGCCGATAGCCTAAAAGGGCAATTAAATAAACAAAAAAAGCTAGACGCCATCTTTGTGCTGGCCACCAAATTTTTTGCCTTGCTTGTATTGTTGTCGTTGGGCGGGATTTTAGCATCGCTCGTCATCGGGGCAATCCCAAGTATGCAAGCCTTTGGCTTGGGCTTTTATACCAGTAGCGAATGGAATCCTGTGTCGGGCGAGTATGGGGCATTGGCTCCGATTTATGGCACGCTCGTTACGTCATTTATCGCCATTTTGATTGCTGTGCCAGTGAGCTTTGGCATTGCGGTGTTTTTGACCGAGCTATGCCCAAAAATGCTCAAAAAACCCCTAGGCATCGCCATCGAACTTTTGGCAGGCGTACCGTCTATCATTTATGGTATGTGGGGCTTGTTTGTGTTTGCTCCGTGGTTTGGCGATAAGGTTCAGCCGTGGCTCATTCATCATTTGGGTGGATTGCCTGTGGTTGGTACGCTGTTTAATGGGGCTCCCATGGACATTGGGCTATTTACCGCAAGCCTTGTCCTTGCCATCATGATTATCCCCTTTATCGCTGCTACCATGCGAGATGTGTTCGCTGTCGTGCCTGACCTGCTAAAAGAATCCGCCTATGGCGTGGGGGCGACTACGTGGGAAGTCATGACCAAAATCGTCCTGCCCTACACCAAAGCAGGCGTGGTTGGCGGTGTGATTTTGGGGCTTGGGCGTGCGTTGGGCGAGACGATGGCGGTAACGTTTCTTATCGGAAACACCTTTAACATCACGCCCAGTATGTTCGCATCGGGGGTGTCCATCACGTCCGCCCTTGCCAACGAATTTGCCGAAGCGTCCAGCGAATTGCATTTATCATCGCTACTGCATTTAGGCTTAATCTTATTTGTCATTACCTTTATTGTCTTGTCAATTTCCAAAATTATGCTGATGCAAATTGATAAAAAGGCAGGGAAATAAGGCGATAAGATTAAAGGTAAGTTTTGAATTTTAAATAAATCTCTTTCCAAACTAAAAATAAACCCTTGTAAGTATTAGGGTTGAAGTTTTTAAAAATCTACAAAAATCAGGGTTTGGAAAGAAGTCTAATAAAGTTGTAGGGGCGTGTTGCACACGCCTGTTGGTAAGACTAATATGGTTGGGCGTGCAGAGCACGCCCCTACGGTGGTATATTTTGAGGTTAAACAAGTATACACCAACCCCAAAGGTTAAAAGAAGGTTATCATGACCACACTTACGCACGAAAAGCCAACCACCCCAACGCCCAAATTCCATGAGCGTATGAATGGCACGTTGTACCAAAAACGCAAATTCAAAAACGCCCTTGGCATTGGCTTTACCATGTCAGCGATGGTGTTTGGGCTGTTTTGGCTTGTTTGGATTTTGATTACGCTGTTTTCTCGTGGAGCGACAGGCTTTATGGAATTGCCCATTTTTACCGCCAACACCCCACCCCCTGCTACCGTGGGCGGTCTCAAAAATGCCATTGTTGGTTCGGCAATGCTTGCTTTCTCGGGACTGTTTATCGGCACGCCCGTGGGACTCATGGCAGGGATTTATCTGGCAGAATTTGCCGATAATGATGGCAAATTTGGGCGGACGCTTGGCGGTATCACTCGTTTTTTAAATGACATTTTGCTGTCGGCTCCGAGTATCGTCATCGGTCTGTTTGTCTATGCTCTCATGGTGTCGGGCGGTCGGGGGTTTTCGGGCTGGGCAGGGGCGGTCGCTTTGGCTCTTATCGTCATTCCTGTGGTCGTGCGTACCACCGAGAATATGCTCGCCCTTGTGCCAAACGCCCTTAGAGAATCCGCCTACGCCCTAGGCACGCCTAAGTACAAGCTCGTTGGACACGTTACCCTAAAATCCGCCAAAGCAGGCGTGATTACAGGTGTACTCCTTGCCTTTGCCCGTATTACAGGCGAGACCGCTCCGCTACTGTTCACCGCTTTAAATAACTTGTATTTTAGCATGGACATGAGTCAGACGATTGCCAATTTGCCAAATACGATTTATCAATTTTCTATGAACCCTGATATTACTTGGAATAAATTGGCGTGGTCGGCGGCACTCTTGATTACCCTTGCTGTCTTGTCATTAAATATCTTGGCAAGATTTATTGGCGGTAAAGAATATAAATAAGTAGTTTAAAATTTAACATTGCTTAATAAAGATATATTTGAAAATTTGGACGTGTAGGGGCGAATTACAGTTGCCCAATTATCAAAATCCAATAAAGGACAAATTGCAATTTGTTCCTACCATTGCCCTAAAATATACCAAATAAGCAATGCTAAATATGTTTAAAATTTAATTACCCATTAGGAAAAATCCCATGTCAGCGTTATTAGAAAAACCCACCCAAACCCACACTTCATTTACCAATCATCAGGCAGATTTTATGACCCTAAACGCCCCCATTGTGGATAACCATACTCGCCAAACTGATAAAGTCATCGTGCCAAAAATGTCGGTGCGTGAATTAGACTTTTATTATGGCGATTTTAAAGCCCTAAAAGGCATAAATTTGGACATTGCCGACAAAAAAGTAACCGCCTTTATCGGGCCATCAGGCTGTGGCAAATCTACCTTACTTCGCACGTTTAATAGAATGTATGATTTGTATCAAGGCATGAGAGCAGACGGGCAGATTATTCTAGATGGCGAGAATATTTTGGACAAATCGGTGGACGTGAACTTACTCCGTGCCAGAGTGGGTATGGTGTTCCAAAAGCCTACGCCTTTTCCGATGTCCATTTATGACAATGTCGCCTTTGGGGTAAAACTCTACGAGAAACTCTCAAAATCCGAGATGGACGACAGGGTGGAGTGGGCACTAAAAAAGTCCGCCCTATGGAATGAAGTCAAAGACAAGCTAAAAGCGTCAGGGCTGTCCTTATCAGGCGGACAACAGCAACGCCTATGTATCGCCCGTGCCGTGGCAACTCGCCCCGAAGTCTTACTGCTTGATGAGCCAACGTCTGCCCTTGACCCGATTAGCACAGGGGCGATTGAAGATTTGATTGATGATTTAAAAGAAGATTATACCATTGCCATTGTTACGCATAATATGCAACAAGCGGCACGGTGTTCTGATTATACTGTTTATATGTATCTAGGTGATATGATTGAAATGGGTGAGACCAAAGAGATATTTACCAACCCCAAACAAAAAGCGACCGAAGATTATATTACAGGGCGGTATGGTTGATTTGTTTTTATTTAAATGTTAATTATAAAAAATTTAACTTTAAAAATGATTTTTTGAAAAATATAATTAACAATGCTGATAATTTTTAATTAAAATTTGGAAAAAATAATGGAAAAACACACTTCAAAATCCTACGACCACGAATTAACCGTTGCCAAAGAATTGCTCCTAACCATGGGCAATTTGGCAATCAGTAATGTCGGTAAAGCCATCAAAGCCCTATCCGATGGCGACAAGGAGCTGGCACGGGCGGTCATTGAGTCGGACAAGACAATCAATGACTATGAAAGACAGCTTGATGATAAGGTGGTAAAACTTGTTGCCATGCGTCAGCCCACGGCGGTGGATTTGCGGTATATCATGAGCATGAGTAAGGCGGTGATTGACCTTGAACGGATTGGCGATGAAGCGGTAAAAATCGCTCGCATTGCCCTATATGACACGCCCATTCATGCCAATGTCCACACCCTTGCCGACAATGTGCGTATGATGACGCTGGACGCTCTGGAAGCCTTTAATAATCATGACAGCCGTTTTGCCTTTGATGTCATGCAGATGGACGAGCTTGTAGATAGCGAGTATGGCGAGCTTTTGGTGGCATTACAGGACAAAGATGAGATAAAATCGTCCGAGATTATGCACACGCTGTGGGTATTGCGAGCGTTGGAGCGGGTGGGCGACCATGCCCGTAACGTGGCAGAGCTTGTCATCTATACCAGTAGCGGTACGGACATTCGCCATAGCGAGATGAGTGTGGTGCGTGATGTTGTGGGGGAGTAGGTTGCAAATAGTTACCCACTTTTGTGATGTTTTGTGTTATTGTTATAGCATTGTTATTTTTTGGCAATGCCCTATATGGGCTGTTGTATGAATTAAGGATAACCCATGCCTACCATTTTAATCGTTGAAGACGAACCTGCCATTAACGAGCTGATTGCCACGACGTTACAGATGGCGGATTTTGAGACGGTGTCGGCGTATGATGTCAAGACGGCTCATCGTCAGATTGTGGACGCTCGCCCTGATTTGATGATATTGGATTGGATGTTGCCCCAAGGCACATCGGGGGTGGATTTTTGTCGCTTGCTCAAAAAGGACAGCAGTACCGATGACATTCCCATCATCATGCTGACCGCCAAAGGCGAAGAAGATAATAAAGTACTGGGGCTAGACGCTGGGGCGGATGATTACATGACCAAGCCATTTAGCACCAAAGAGCTGGTGAGCCGTGTCAAGGCGGTGTTACGCCGTAGCATGCCAACCGATAAAGTGCTGAGCGTGGGCGAGCTGTGCCTTGATGACAAAAGTCAGCGAGTGTCGGTCGCTAAGTCGCCTGTGGCGGTCAGTAGCACCGAGTATAAGCTGTTAAAATTTTTCATGACCCATCCTGAGCGAGTGTACAGTCGCAGTCAGATATTAGACCATGTGTGGGGTGGTAATGTGTATATTGATGAGCGTACCATTGACGTGCATATCCGCCGTTTGCGTAAGGTGCTTGCCCCGCATGGCGTGGACGGGCTGATTCAGACGGTGCGTGGGACGGGTTATCGGTTTTCTAGTCAATGATTAATAAAAATATTTTAAAAATCAAAATGATATAACAAAAGCAAGGCAAGTTTCATGTTGGACGATAAAGGGCTTGATAAGAAAGGGCTTGATAAGACAGATACGACGGCAGATGTTGTCGGTCGGTCATCGGCTGTCAATGCAAAGGCTGTCAATGCAAAGTTAGACGCAGCTCCTGATTTATCCGATGATTTTTATCAGATATTAGAATCATCCGATGACATGCTGATGATATTAGATGAACACGAACGCATAGTGTGGTATAACTCATCGGCACTGTTTATCTTAACTGCTTATGTGGATAAGCCGATTATCGGTGCTAAGGTGTCATCGCTGATTTTAAATCATGAATTTTTGGAAAAATTCCCTGACATTTTTCACGCCATTTATCAATCTGCCAAATCGGCTAATCCAACCAACCAACCCAACCTAACCAACACCACCAAACCTGCCGAGCCTACTGCCAAATCCGCCAAACAAGCCTTTGAATTTTTCGGGCAGATTTACCGTGGCGAGATTTATAAGGTTACACTCGCTAGGATTAATAACGCCTACAACCACGTGCTTTTGACCGTCGCCAATCACACCTACATTCATCATCTAGAACAAATGCGAACTGACTTCGTGGGCAACGTGTCGCACGAAATGCGAACGCCTTTGACGGTACTGATGGGCTATATCGAGACATTCTCAAACGCTCCAAGTCTAGAACCCAAATGGCAACGGGGCTTTGCCTTGATGAGCGAGCAAGCACGGCGGATGAATAACTTAGTCAATGACCTGCTCATGCTGTCACGACTAGAACATGATGACAGCGAGCAACAAGTGGCGGTGGACATGCCCCGATTGCTCATGCAGGTCTTTGATGACGCCCGTGCGACCAACAAAGAGTTTGGGCATTTGCTAGACGTACATCTAGACACCGAACGTCATGTGCTGGGCATTGAGAAGTATTTGTACAGTGCCATTTTAAATCTTGTCATCAACGCCATGAAATACACGCCCACAGACAGCACCGAGACAGGCAGGCAGGGCGAGATTAGCATTTTGTGGGAAGAGACATCAGATGGCGGACTGCTAAGCATTGCTGATAATGGCATTGGTATTGAAGAGACGCATTTGGTACGCCTGACCGAGCGGTTTTATCGGGTTGATAGCGGGCGTTCTCGTGCCACAGGTGGGACAGGACTTGGGCTTGCCATTGTCAAACATGTCCTGCACAAACATGGGGCGAGCTTGCACATCGATTCGGTGTTGGGTCAAGGTTCTACCTTTAAAATCCTATTTCCCAAAGAGCGATTGGTTTGATGATTTTAAAATTGGGCGTGACCATGATTTAGAGTTTTTTAAAAATATGTTAAAAGTATATTAAAAATGGGTGTGCAGATATTGGCAATGCCAAATTTTAAAAGCCTTTTAAATCTTTTAAAATAAATCTGACAAATTTATCACTTTTATCCACTTAGCCATACAGCCAAAGGACAGTTATGTCAAGTATCATCGATGATGAACTCTTATGTGCCATTGATTTGGGGTCAAACAGCTTTCACATGGCAATCGCCTATGTCAAAGATGGCGAGCTAAAAAAAATTGCGTCCATGTCCGAAAAAGTCCAACTGGGGGCAGGACTGGATGAGCAAGGTCATTTAAGTGCCGACGCCCAAGAGCGTGGGCTGGCTTGCTTGTCTCGCTTTATGGGTCGCTTGGATAATGTGGCAGGCGAGCGTCTGCGTGTGGTTGCGACCAACACCCTAAGGCAGGCGACCAACAGCGATGAGTTTATTGCCAAGGCAAATCAGATTTTGCCTTGCCCCATTGAAGTCATCTCAGGGCGTGAAGAAGCTCGCCTTATTTATTTGGGCGTGGCGAACACAAACCCTAGTGATGAACTTCGGTTTGTCATTGACATCGGTGGTGGTTCAACTGAGCTTATCATCGGGCAGGGTGGTCAGTCGCTCCTGACCGAGTCGGCACAGATGGGGGCGGTGAGCTTTACGCAGAAGTTTTTTAAAGATGGCGTGATAAATGATAAGGCCTTTGGGCATGCCATGCGTTCTGCCAAAAAAGAGATGGCTCAGCACATCAAGCGTTATCAGAAAATGGGCTTTGAGCGAGTGATTGGCTCATCAGGGACGATTAAGGCGGTGCTTGGGGCATTAACAGGACTTGGGCTTATCAAACATGGACTGATTACCAAAGGGGCGGTATTGGCTCTAAAACAGCATTTGATGGATGCTGGGCATATTGAACATATTGACTTACAAGGAGTTAAGGCTCATCGTAAGGCGATTTTCCCTGCTGGCGTGGCGATACTGTTGGCGGTGATGGAGGCCTTTGGGGTCAAGGCGATGAGCTACTCTGATGGGGCTCTTCGTGAAGGGGTTATGTATGACATGCTCTCACGCTTTGATAGCAATGACGCCCGTGATGGTGGGGTGATGAAGCTCATTGATAAGTTTAATGTAGACAAAAAACAAGCCAAACGGGTCGCCAAGACTGCCCGTCTGCTTTTTGATGTCGCCCAAGAGCCACTGGGGTTAAACCAAAACGACCACGACCTGCTCAGACGCTCGGCACTCCTGCATGAGATTGGCATGAGTATCGGACATAGTAGCTATCATCGCCATAGTGCGTATATCTTGGAGTTTGGCGAGATAGCAGGGTTTTCGCAGATGGAGCAGACCAGATTGGCGGGCATGGTACGTTATCATCGCCGAAAAATCACCGCAAACGACCATAAGGCGTTGATAAGTATCAGTACTGACAGAATGACCAAGCTGGCACTGCTGTTGCGTTTGGCGGTGGCGATTCACCACACTCGCACCGACATCCAAAAATCCAACATCAAATTCACCCTGCACAGTCCGACGCACTGGGTGCTGGACATGCAAAAAGAGAAGCTGTTCACAGGGCTTGTTGATGAGATTGATAACTTTCTGTCGTGGGGCGTGACTTTGGATGTGCTAAGTCGTTGATTTATTTTTAAAAATTTATAACGGCTAAATTTTTTTTGAATTTTTTTAAAAATTTTTAAAAAAGTGCTTGACGTCTGCCAAAAATGCTATATAATACGCACCCATACAGCAAACGCTGACATGCGGGAATAGCTCAGTTGGTAGAGCACAACCTTGCCAAGGTTGGGGTCGCGAGTTCGAATCTCGTTTCCCGCTCCAAATTTTAAAAAGTTCAAATCGAAAGGTTTGGGCTTTTTTGTTGTTTGAGACTTAAGGAATATAGGGGAGTGAATTTTGATTGAAGATGGTTATTACAGAGTTGCTCAGTTTGTCTATATGAGCTATGACTGTTTTGTATTAGAGTTCTTGCGAAATTCAAAAATTTTGGCTTGCAAACCTTGATTTTATTTGATTTAGAATTTTGACAAGCTCAATAAAATCGTAATTTCGCAAGAGGTCTATTATACTAAATATCACACCTAAATATCATAAAGATTAAAATTCTCATAGTTATACATCGGCTTTTTGCAAAACCGCTTATAGGTTGGTGTTACCACAGTTTTATCAGGATAAACTTCTATTTTAAAAGAGCAGGAAGGTTTTTGATGATTTTCTATTGGTTTTGTAGAAAAATTTACATGAAAACGTTCATAAATATTATTGTTAGTTAAATCTTTTCCGCCATATCTTGTTTCAATAGAAACGTAAACCTGATTTTGTTCATGGCGATACTTTGGATTTAAGAAAGATTTTGATTTTCCATTCCTTTTTATGTCATAATAATATTTAAAACTTTTATACTCATCCTCATCTTCAAAATCAAAACTATCTTCATTTTTATGTTTGTATTGAAAATTTGAGAAAGAAATTTGTTTGCCTGTTTTATTGTGTATTTCAAATGCCGTATCGTAAAAAAATATAGATAATTTTACGTATAAATACATTGTTATGATGCAAAATATAAAAAAAGAAGTTTTTTTATATTTCTGTATTAATTTTACTAAATTTAATTTTTTCATTTTTTAATCCTATTTGGGTTGCTTGGATTGTTGCACCAATGGATTTGTTTTGATTCTGGCATTTTACTGATATCTGTGTCATGCAAAATCTTCAATATATCTTCAGGGGTTAATTTGTCAGCAAATTTACCACGTTTTTTATAAAGCTCAAAGCCAATTTTCATTGCAGTATTGTCATCTAGAGTATCTGCTCTTGGCAATCTTCTTTCTTTGAATGCAGATATAATATCACTCCCAGCTTGTTGCACCCAAGATCCTGACAGTAAGGCCTGCTCGGAAAACCCAACACTAAGCCCAACATAGCCATAGTGAATGTTTGACCATACGTCATAGAAATAATCGTAATTCTTATATTTATGGTAATGACTTTCAGAGGGTGTACCTTTTTGAGTTGGTCTATGTACAGTAATTTTGCTATTTTTGTTAAACCTATTATCTCACACAAGTTGCCACTTATGATCCCAAGGTTTTTTAGTGTTAACCATTTCCGTCCATAATGACACAGCAGTGCCACCTCTGCGACTATTGACGGGATAGCGAATTGCACCTCCTCCATGTTGTTGGGTGATTTTAATTTTGAGTAGCATAAAGATTAAAATTCTCATGATAATACATCGGTTTGATGCAAAATTTCTTATTGGTTGGCGTCACAATGGTTTTGCGATTTGGGTAGACATCTATTTTGTAACCGCAGTGAGGTTTCTGATGTCTAGTGACAGGAAGTTGATTAAAACTAACACCAATCAAATCATTAATGTTCTCATTGGTTATGTATTGGCTATGATATCGTAGATTCAAGCTTACAACTAATGGAGATTGACTAAACCAATATTTTCTATATAATTTAACAGTAGCTGAGTCATTGCGTTCAATGGCGTAATAAGTCTTGTAGCTTTTATATTCAAATTCTGTAAAGTCATGGTCATAATTACGGTGTATTATCTCGTAATTATTGTAAGCAATGGGATATGGTGTATGATTAATAATCTTGAATTCTGTATCAAAAAAATTTATTAATATTTTCATGGATATCAAAGCCAGTATCAAAATCAAAAATCTATACTTCTTGTATTTCTTAATATTATGATTCGCAATTTTCATTTTTTACATCTCTGAGCAGTCTTGTCATGACAAATATGAGTTTTTTTAGATGTTGGAAACTTAGATTGGGGTGTTTTATCTAATATATCTAATACATCTTGTGGTTTTAATTTCTCAGCATATTTTCCAAATTTTTTATGCAATTCAAAGCTAATTTTCATTGTAGTAATATCATCTGGCGTACCTGTCTTCAGAAATGATTGAAAAAATTGTTGAGTATTTGAACCTAAAAGTAGAGTGTTTTCATCAAACCCTACACTAAGACCGACATAGCCATAATGAATGTTTGACCATACGTCATAAAAATAGTCAAAATCTCTATACTTATGGTAGTGACTTGTTAAGCACCTGCCAGTTAAATCACTTACACGATGAACAGCGACAGCTTTCAATTCTGATTTGTTGCTGATTTTAGGTTTGTGATCCCAGTCTTTTTTATCCCCAACTTTTTCTGTCCACAATGTTAAGGCATTTATATAATTCATTTCATTAACATCTACTTGACCCACATATAAAGGTTCGCTCTCTATTAAATAACGAATTTTTTGAGCAACCAAGGATTTTACGTTTCTCTTAATCTCACCGACAATGTATTTCGCTACTTCTATCGCTCCATCTTGATTGTGAGGACAGATTGCTGTTTGTTTATTGTGATTGGGGTTTTGTGCATTGGGGGCGGTGGTGGTTTTGTATTTGCGTTCATAAATACGGTTTTTTATTCATGGTGTCAAAAGTTTAACATCACTTGTATGTTAAATAAATTTAGGTATTAATCAGGAACATCACAACCGCCAGATTGTAAATAGTTATCGGAGTAAAAAGCAAAATACTCACAATAGACAGTTTCATTAGGATGGGTATTGAATGGATAAAGTCTAGTATCAAACAGCAAAAAATCAAAAGTATTTAAAAAGACCAAAAACAAAGATATAAAAAATATGATTTTAAATCTTTTTAATAACAATAACTTTACTTTTTTATTTAAAATCAATAGTAAATAAATAAAAGGAGTTAAAACCATAAGGTTTAATAAAAATCCAAGATAATAAAATTCAAAAAAATTCACTATGGACTTGGAGCACCAACTCTAAATAAAAGTATAAATAGACGAACCATCAAGTACACTAACCCAATAAAAATTGGTAATAATCCAAGCAGCTATAAGAATGGCGTGTAATAAAATTTTAATATTAATCATCAATTCTAAATCCTTGTATTTCTAATTGGGAACATCACAACCCCCAGATTGTAAATAGTTATCAGAAAAATAATTAAAATACTCACAATAGACAGTTTCATTAATATGGGGGTTAAATGGATAAAATCTAACATCAAAAATAATAAAGTCTCCATTGTATAAAACCACAAGAAAACAAAGAGAAAAAAGTATTATTTTAAATCTTTTTAATAAAAATAATTTTACTTTTTTATTTAAAATCAACAATAAATAAACAACAGGAGTTAAGACCATCAGGTTTAACAAAAATCCAAGATAATAAAAATCAAAAAAATTAGATATTGATTTAGAGCACCAAACCCAAATAAATTCATATACAGAACGAGTATGAAGTACACTAACCCAATAAAAACTGGTAATAATCCAAATGGATATAAGAATGGCGTGTGATAAAATTTTAATATTAATCATCAATTCTAAATCCTATACCAGAAGTTTGGGTATTGTCTTTATGAAGAGCCGCTCTAACTTTCCATTTTTTATTTAAATATAAAAACACAGAATCACTGCCATCACAAGCAAAGGCGTTAATACAGCCCTCACCTTCAAATAAGTTTCTAAATTTATAATAGCTCATTTTTGCGGTTTTATCTTCTTCCAAAAATATAACCACATGACCGTTGGACTTAATGCCAAAACCAGCTTTTCCCGATCTTGAAGCTAGATTTAAATCGTGAAACTTCTTAGAGCTTCTTTGCAACAGATATTTTTTATGCTCTGGTTTAGGCTCTCCATATAATACAACATCTTTTAAATCACTTTTGGTATACACATTTTTTTCTCCATAAAGTAGCTTATTGATAATCAAGGGACATAATCCCCCTATCCCTGTATGATGCTGTGTTGTTGGGTCTCCTTCTTTTACTATCCATTGATAATCAAGGGTTTGAGAGACACTCCAAAGACCAGATGAAGGCATACCATAAACCTCATCATTGGCAAGAATAGACAGCCCTTGATTGGCATTTGTACCAATGTTATAGCCATACCATTGCCCATTAATGCACGCATCAAAATCCCCCATTTTTTCTGAAGATGCTCGGTGAACCGTGCTACTAAAAGGGTCGGGTAAATATATGCCATATTGCACAATGGGTGTCATTCTAACCTTTTTTCCTTTTAAAATCACTTTATGTACGCCCGTCTCTTTAAAAAATACATAGTCAATTTTGCTCATCAGACAGAATCCTTAAAATTTAATTGAGACTCAGAAATTTTTTGATAAAACTCTGCAAGTTCTGCCTGCTCCCAATTTAAGGTATGAATATGCTCCAAAACAATCAAATATCTATTTAACCCATTCATAAGTATCACATTGGCATTATCCTGACCAAATCTTGCAATAGACTTCTTTCCAAACCCTGATTTTTGTAGATTTTTAAAAACTTCAACCCTAATACTTACAAGGGTTTATTTTTAGTTTGGAAAGAGATTTAATATAGTCTTTCTTTAATTGATTTAGATTCTCAAATTGCTGGGATAACGAATCCAAGGTATCAGCCATGCTTCCAACAATCGTTAACTCATTTTCAATCTGATAATCAATACCATCTATAGTTATTGTCTTTGAGTTTGCAATATTCTTTGGTGGTATGTAATAAATTTTATTATCAAGTGACAGCCAAAATTCTTGGATTTTAATGTTGTCAATAAATAATTCCCCGCATTCAGAAAATCCACCCTGTTTTTCAATACAACCCAAAATACCTAAACTGGCTGTTAGTTGGTTTGGTGTCAATTTTACTTTTTCCAGTTCTGATAAATCGGGTTTTAATAAGATGTTTGGTAGTCTAAATGACACTTTTTCTCCACTCATCATCACCTTCTCATTGCTCTTGACTTGGAAGGTTTTTGGGGTGGTGATGAAGATGCCGTGTTCGTTGATGAGTAGTTTAGAGCCTGCTACCATAGATGGTCTCCTTTGGGATTTAACTTAGTAGGTGTTTGGAATGTGTTCAAAATAATAGCCAGTAGATGCACCAAAGTATACATGAAAATCCATACTGCTGTCACCAAGAGCGTGGGTTTTTTTGAAAATAGGTTTAATGAGTCTTAGGTAATGCGATATGCAAGACAACTCATCAACAAACTCCTTGACAGGCTTTATGCTTTTTTGGAGCTGTTGTAATTCTAGGAGTATGTTTGTTGGGTCTGCGTGTTTGGCGCTGAGTATGCTTATGCTGTTATCCTCGAATCTCTCTATGCTATCGGTGTGTATGCTATATACACTCTACAAAATGAAAAAGTACTACGGTTCCCGTTCGTGGTGAGCCTGTCGAACCATAACGGAAACCGACCCTTCGACAAGTTTAGGGCGAACGGTTTCCGTAGTAAAATTCAATTTTATTAGCTGTAGTCTAGGTCCTGTGTCTAGCAGTAATGAGCAGTATATTGTGGTTAGCTGAATTTGCTCCACCAATGCTGGAGAGTTTTTAAAATGTGCCAAATAAACATCACTAACCTTGGCAAGCTGTCGTCTTAACTTATGAAGCTCCTGGTTGCTTGCTATGGTATCAAAGACCATGTCTGACAGTTGGCTAATGCCATTGGCGGTACGGACATTTTGATGGCTGTCCAGTGTCAGTTTAGGCAGTCTCTTGTGAGAATGTGGCTTTATACGACCGTCATCAGTGATGTAGAAACTTGATGTGTCACTGACGACCACGATGCTGTCTTTGGCTTGTATGGCGATGATAAAAGTCATAGTACGCCCTAATCAATATCTATGATGATATGGGGGTTTTCTCTGGGTTGCCCAAGCCAACTGTTACGCCCTAGTGGGTGCGAAGTGTCTAGGCGACTGGGGTGGATGTCGTCTTTATCGACAATGATTTTGATGTCAAATTGATGGCTGTGTTTGGTGTATCGGACGACCCATCTGATGAGTTTATCAAATAGATGCCCTCCTTTTAAAAAGTCCAAATATTTGGCAGTGCTCACAGGCCCGATGATGACTCGAAATTTTTGAGTGGCATCAAAATAATGTGTACCAATCAAAAGTTCTGAACCTAAAGGTTCTAAAAGTTGAGAAGAAAGGGTGGTGGTGTGTGCTTCGGCAGGAATCCATTCGCCAATATTCTCTTCAATCTGTATGGGAACATCAAAATAGCCACGCAATATTTCCACAAGGTTGTGTGTAGGCATATTTTGGTTTAGTAATAAACTAGAATAGTAAAACTGGCTGTATTTTAACAGTCCCTCCATGCCTTCATCAGCCAAAGGCTGGTTGCCAACAAAGCCAGCGATGTGCTCACTAAATAGAGGGTTGCTCTTATTATCAAGCATGACCGCAGGTTCTGAGCTAAGCCACGCTTTATAAAATAGGCTGATTAGACGATGATGAAAGATGTCTAAAAAATCATTAAAGGTATGATCTTTTTCGTGTAAATTCTTCTCATAAATCGTCTCGGATAGGTGCAAGGGTAGGGCACCGTTTGTCCCTAGCATGCCAAAGCCTTTTATCTTGACTTTGAGAAATTTACCTTCTGTGGCAATTTGATGCACTTGTTTTTCTTGAAATGACAGTTTGGCAAGTTGTCCAAAGCGCAACTTATGCTCTCCAAGCTGTGTTTCATCACCGATGTTTTTGGTAAGTTTGGCGTGTAGTTGTAGGTATCTAAGTAGAGCAAACAGTTGCATGTCATCGGTGTTTAAAGGCGGTGTTGGGATGGATGGATTAGGCGACATGTTTACTCCAAAGAACTTAATGTGGCAATAATTTCACTTTTTTTATTGCGTAATGTTAGTTTGGTAAAATGATTGATGGGCGAATACCCTTTTAGATGACTGAGCAAAACACAGCCCCAAATATAAGGATGGGCATGACTCATGACTGCCTCATCTATGATGATTTCAAAATGTAAGCCATTTAAGGGGATGAGCTTGCGATTGCGTTTGTGGCTTTCGTGAGTTTTGCAGGCTGTAATACTAATGATTGCATCAATCTGTGCTTTAAAAGATTGATTTTTTGACATTTCATGAATGGTCAGCAGACTGTCTTTGATATGGTTGGTTAGTGATTCTACATTATTCAAATCATCAATGATGAAATTAGAGGCGATTAGATTCATCAGTCGCCACTGGGCGACAGTGTGAGAGGGTGAGTCCAGAGGTTCGGTGAAACGACACTGCCTGACGATTTTGGTAATCTTGAATCGGTCATCGAGCTGCAAATCTTCATCAAGCGTCCAGCTGATGTCTCTGACCAGACTTCGGTTGCTACACCAAGCCTCAACCGATAGTTGATTTAGGTCGTGCTGAGTGATGTGCTGATATTGATTGGTGATGGTAACATAGCATTCATTACCCTTGTAGGAGTTGTTCGTAGAGGCTAGTTGGTTTGAGCGATAGGTGTCAGTATAAAAGCCAACATCTTGGGTGTTCTCCAAGGTGTGATAACCATCAACTTTGTAGATGGGTTCAAAAGATTTTATTTTGGTATTGACTGAATTAAATCCTTCCATGGATTTTATGGAGATAATTTCAAAATCTTTGGCTCTGATTTTGTCCATGACGATGTGTTGTTCGTTGGTATTTTGGTTGATGACAAAACGTGTTTTTTTGATAAAATGATTGCTAATAATCATGCTGTTTAGGTCTAGACAATCATGGGTGAGATATTTGTCGATATTATCAGAAAAGTCACTTAAGCCAAACGATAAAGTAAACTCCACCATGTCATCAGAGGAGGTTTTTTTATGTCGTTTTAGGCAATCTGTTATGATAGCCTGTAAATCGTTTATGGTAAAGAACAAGGTCTTTTCAGGCAGTATGCTGTATTCCACCACATCTTTTAAATGGCTGATTTTTCTATCATTGGATATGTCAAGATTAAAATCCATGCCGGTAAGCTTAATTTTGGGGGAGTAGATGCTTTTATGGTCTTTTTGACTGATACTAAGAGAAGTGGCTTTGGTTGATAGGTGATATAATAGCTCTGTGGCGGTATAATGGTCGGTATTTTTGATGTAAAAATGAATACAAGAAAAGTCAATGTCCTTAATGGACAGTGTTTTTGGAAAGCTAAAAATGATGTCTAATCTGGCTTTTTGGCGTTCTTGGGAGAGGTGATTGTTTTTAAAGGTCTTGATGTAATTGACTTTTTGGATGTGAAAAGGAGTGATTTGTAGCGGATGACAGGTGGAAAAGTTGCAGGTAGCTGTATTCTTTTTTTTGGCATGCGTGAATACGGAGCTCTGAGCAGGAATGATAAAGGGAGTGTTCTCATTGGTGTAACAAGAGACGATGGCACAGCTGGGTATGACCTTATTAAAACTTGGTTGGATGACTTGAAAGATGTGTTCTAGAAATTTGGGGTATTGCTCATCGATTTTTAGATTGATGCGAGCAGTTAAGAAGCTCACTGCTTCAATCAATCTTTCAACATAAGGGTCTTCTATCTCTGGTGCTAATAACCCAAGATGTCCTGCCACGGCAGGATGCTCTTTGGCAAATTCTTTACTGGCTTCACGAAAATTTTTTAGTTCTTGATGGTATTTTTCCAAAAAGTTGCGGTTCATGACATGCTCCTAGATATTATGTTGGGTTAAAACTGCCTGTTTCTAAGTCTAGTTTGGTGGTTAATACAAATCGCTCGGGATGTGGGCTTGAGCGTATTAGTCCTGTGATTTGTATGCTTACTTGATTGTGTAGGATGTCATCGGCGTGCTTTGTTAGGCATTTTACCTCCAAGCTTTCTGGCAGTATCCGACTTTCAAAGGCTCTGATGGATGCGGTGATGTTGCTCTCTACATCAAGCCAGTTAATCTCTGAGGCTCTTTTACCTGATAAGGGGTGTATGCCATAATTCATGACGCAGTGATAGGTTTCGTTTTGGCTAAAATAGGCGTGGTTGTCTGTGTAGTAACTTGCGGTATTTAATAAAGAGAGCAAATCCCGAATCACAAACTCTCTTAACTGACTGTGAGAGATGCTAGCACCAGAGGTGTACTGCATGAGCCTGTCATAGATACTTGCGGTATTGTTTGCCATTAGTTACCCTCTTGTGATGACATCAATATCAAGCAGGGGGATATCCACATCGCCTGATGTCAATGTCTTCTGACCGTTTGCCCATGATAATTTAGACATTTGTTCCCATTGGGTGCGTTTGTTTTGTTTGATGTCTTCTGATACCTCGGTTAAAATAGGATATCTGGCAGGTATAAAGGCTGAGATTTCCTGTTGGTTTTGCAGGGTTATTTTGGCACGTCGCCACAAAATATCTGTTAGTACTTCGTGTCGCCAAAAATGAATGGATTGGATGTTATTGGCGGGTAACCAGTAGTAATGAGCATCCACAAATATCTCAAAGACACTAGACAATCTAAAATCACTGTCAATCCATGAATCTTGATAACTCTGTTCGTCATACGTGGTGACGGTCGCCCAAAAGTCGCACTCATCAATGAGCTGCCTGAAAATATCCACCATATTATCGTTACCGCCATAGAAGGCTTGTAATAACAGGGTCTGATTGTTAGGAAAAGCTGTATCAGGGTAAGCAAGCGGTGCTTTGGTGTTTTTAAACACTTCGTCTCGCTGTATCTCGCAAAGAATGTTTTGTTTGAGTAGGGATTTGACGTGTGGGTCGTTATGGATTTTTAGAAAATTATCGGTGGTGTTCAAGGCTTTTTGCCAATCCGCCTCTAGGCAATAACATTGAATGAGTGCCAGTCTGGCATTTAGGTTCATGGGATCTTTTTTAAGCTGGCTAATGAGTGTCTCTATATGGTGAGTGATGTTATCAATAATCATAAGGTGACCTATACTGATATAAAAACACAACCTAATATTAATATAAGGTTGTGTTTTAAAAAGGTGAAATGGCTGATTAGCCGATGGCTTTGTTTTGTTTGATGTCGTAACCCATTTGAGTTTCGGCACCACGACCGCCACGCTCGGTTTGTTCCCAGTATTGGTTTTTGATTTTGACGGCTTGGAATGAGTAATTCACATAAAGAACTTCATTGTCCTTGGAACCGACGAACTCAACGCCAGTTACCATGACGTCTTCTAGTGTGATTCTAGAGTACTCAATCTGTTCGCCACCTGCCTTGCAAACTGAGATTTCCACTTTGGGGATGTGCCGACCAATGGCACTGTGTTTGAGAACGGTAGGAGCTGCCTTATCAATAGCGGCTGTTACTTTTAGGTCTTGGAAGTTGACTTTGCCTGCACCACCACCACCACCTGTGGTTAGAGTGGCAGGCTGACTGGCACCCCATGTAAAGTTATGAACGTCAATCCAATCCTTGTGTCCTGCATCCTTGGATTCGCCATTCACACCATCGATTTTTAAGAAAATATCTATAGCCATAATGTGCGCCTTTATAAAAGAAAATGTGAGGTTGATTAACTCATCAATGGGAGATACGCTACTTTATAAATAATATCATATCTCATTAGACCCCTTTCCAAAC
>NZ_MXAN01000051.1:18256-51914 GCF_002027545.1 Moraxella lacunata | reverse complement strand
TTTGGGGTGCGGTTCAATTCATGCCCTTTTATCTTTTTTAACCAATCATTTATAATACGCATTTTCCGTCTTAGTGTGGTCGGTTTCGTCAATGACTTGGGTGAGCTCAGGGATTTGTTGTTTTAGCTGAACTTCCACGCCTTGACGCAAGGTAACATCCACCGCACTGCACCCTTGACAGCCACCGCCAAATTTTAGCACCGCAGTTTTGCCTGCATTATCTTCGATGACTTCCAAAAGCTCCACATGACCACCATGACTGGCAAGTTGGGGGTTAATCTCGGCTTGTAGCACATAAGTAATCCGCTCTTCAATGCTGGCATTTTCGCCCACTTGGGGGACTTTTGAGTTAGGGGCTCTAAATGTGAGCTGACCGCCAAAACGGTCTTTGTTATAATCAATCACCGCATCATGCAGATAAGGAATGCTCGGGGCGTCAATGTGGGCGACAAATTTGTCATAAGGAATTTGCAAATCGTCTTCATCAATCTCATCAGGTTGGCAGTAGCTCATACAGCATTCGGCTCGAGGCGTGCCTGCGTGTTCCACAAAAATACGCACGCCAATGCCGTCCACTTCTTGTTTGGCAAGCAGTTCTGCCAGATAGTCTTGGGCGTTGGGCGTGATGATGATGTTACTGCTTAAAGGTTCGTTTTGTAAATCGCTCATGGTAAAAACTCAATAATAAAGATAAATCTATGCTTTTATGGTAACATAATCGCTTTTATCAAGTCTAATTTTTTAAATAATGAGATTTAACATGGCTCAATTTGATTATTTGGTATTTATCGGGCGGTTTCAGCCGTTTCATCATGGGCATGAATTTGTCGTGCGTGAAGCCCTAAACCGTGCCAAAACCGTCATCATGCTCATCGGTTCGGCAAATAGCCCACGCACCATCAAAAATCCGTTTAGCTTTGATGAACGTGAAAGCATGATTTTAAAAGCCTTTGATAATGACACAGCCGACAGCGAGCGTATCATTTGTATGCCCATTGATGACACGCTCTATAATGACCACAAATGGCTCCAAAACGTCCAACAAGCGGTCTCGTTTATCACCCAAAACGAACCTGCCAAGATTGGTATCATCGGGCATACCAAGGATGACAGTTCGTATTATTTGTCGTTATTTCCTGATTGGGGTTTTGTTGAGTTGCCCAGTTTTGAAAATTTGTCTGCCACACCGCTAAGACGGGCGTATTTTTTAGATGAACGTCTAAAAAATGGCGATGATTGGCAAGATAAAATGCCTGCCCCGAGCGTGGCTTTTTTACAAAAGTTTGCCCAAACGGACGATTTTACTCATCTGCAACGTGAATACCGCCATGTCTTAGATTATCAAAAAGCATGGCAGTCCGCTCCGTATCCACCTGTGTTTGTTACGGCGGACGCTTTGGTGGTGCAGGCAGGTCATGTGCTACTCATTGAGCGTGGGGGCGAGTATGGGCGTGGGCTGTATGCGTTGGCGGGCGGATTTTTGGATAAAGATGAAAGCCTGCTTGACTGTGCGTTACGTGAATTACAAGAAGAGACTGGGCTTATCATCAGCCCAAGCACTCTAAAAGCAAGCCATGCCTTTGACGCTCCGAACCGTTCGGCTCGTGGACGGACGGTAACAACGGTGTTTTATTTTGAACTGACAGGCGATAAGCTCCCCGATGTGGCAGGGGGCGATGATGCCAGTCGGGCGTTTTGGCTACCGCTTGGCGAGCTTGACGGGCGTATGATGTTTGAAGACCATTATAGCGTGATAACTAAGATGTTGGGGTTGTAGGGGTGCTTCGATGAGATGGTTGCTTTGCTTGATGATGTTTATGAGTGTTTGTGTTCATGCAAACAGTTACCCAAATGCTGATGAGCTGATTGGCTGTTTAAAACACGACAAACAAGCCAATCAGAGCATGATGTGTCTTTTGCCCAATCAGCGTGTGATGATAAGTGCGATGGGCATGGTAGCGTTTGGCGGTTATCGGCTCGTGGGTGATGTGATGTCTATTGAGATGGACAAGCCTTCTGTATTTGCCGTGATGAGTAGGCATAATCGTTATCAAGACGGCACACGTCTTCATATCAAGGGGCGAAGTGATGAAGATGGTTTTTTATTGCAAATTAATGATGATGAGCCAAGTTACGTCTCTGGTGGTCATGCTTATTTGTGTCATGGTAATGATGTCAATACCTTGAAGTTTTATGCTGACATGAATGAAGTGGGTAAAGATGGTGGGAAGTACCAAGAGAGGTATGCATGGCAAAATGCTGTTCCGAGCGGTCATAATGACATCATTGTCATGTATAGCACCAAACGAGAGCGATTTAGCCAAAGTTTTAGTTATAAGTTGATGGCTGATAATGGGCGGATTTATTTCATACAAGATGGGGTGGATGAGACAGTAGGGCGAGCGTATCTTAGTCGTGATGAGAGCGAGCTTGATTTTATTGATGAGTATTTTGATGATAACGGCAATCCCATTGTGGAAAAATTAAACGACCCTAATTTTATCCTGTTAAATGGGTTTAACCAAATAGACATCCTAATGAGTGATGATGAGTCGCATGGGTGGGATTTGGATGTGTTTGATTATCATGTAGATGGTGATTATTATACGGTTAAGCCTGAGCATTCATCTGAATTTTATGCCAAAGATGATAAAATCTATCGGTATCATTGGGTATCAAACCAACCCAGCAAGACGGCAAAGACAGACATGGCTAAGTATCAAGATATCCGTCAAGGGCGATGGCAGTGCCAAGCAATCGCAAATGATTGGTGATGGGATGGGGTGTGGGCATGATGGTGTGGTTTTTATCATCATGCCCATGATATCAAGCAAATAATGACATAACCAAAAGCGAAAAAGCAAAAACCCTTTTCCAAAACAGAAAAGGGTTTTTAAATATGGCTCCCCAACCTGGGCTCGAACCAGGGACACACGGATTAACAGTCCGATGCTCTACCGACTGAGCTATTGGGGAATAACTTGTCGTATCAAGTGATTGCGTATTATATAGATTTTTGACAACTTGTCAAGAAATTTTTTAAAAAATGATAAAAATTTTAATATTAAAAATATTTTTGTTTAAAATCAATATTTTAAAAGTATAAAAATAAAAAACCGAAACACCGCTGTCAAGTGTTGCCCATGAACCAAGTAGTTCAAGGCGGGTAAATCTTTGCTGTTTTAGGTTTCCCGATACATCAGATGATGCGGGCATACACACCACAGCAAACAGTCATTACCCTGTAAGTGTGATTATCGGCTCAGGTGTATTCTCAACTGGCGAATGTTTCAGTGGCTCTATTGTACGATAATTTTGTAAAAATTTCAAGATTTGGGAGGTTTTTGCCGTGCCGAATGGGGGTATTTTGTGATAAAATGGGAAATGAGTTATCATTTTTGATTTGTTAAAAAAGGCTTTATCATGAAAAAAATCCCCCACGTTTTGATGATTTTGGACGGTGTCGGACACCGAGAAGACTCACGAGACAACGCCGTTTATACCGCCAAAAAACCCAATCTGGACACGCTCATGGCAAGCTGTCCACATGGGCTTATCTCAGGCTCAGGACAGGACGTGGGTTTGCCTGACGGTCAATTTGGTAATTCAGAAGTGGGGCATATGAACCTTGGGGCAGGGCGGATTTTGTACCAAGATTCTACCCGTATCATGAATGACATCAGCTCGGGCGAATTTTTTCATAATGACGTGCTGGTTAAGGTGGTCAAGGATACGGTGGCAAATGAAGGAGCAGTGCATATTTTGGGCTTGTTGTCGGACGGTGGGGTTCATGCTCACATTGACCACATCAAGGCGACCGCCAAACTTGCCGTAGAGCAGGGGGCAAGCCAAGTGTTCGTCCATGCGTTTTTGGACGGGCGAGACACTCCGCCAAAATCGGCAGACGGCTATGTGGCGGATTTGGAGCAGTATCTGGCAAATCTTAGCCAAGAGTTTGATGCCGAAGCCAAAATCGCAAGCTGTATCGGACGCTTTTTTGCCATGGACAGAGACAAGCGGTGGGATAGGGTGGAGCAGGCGTACGACCTGATGACCCAAGCCAAGGCGGTGCGTGAAGCGGACAGTGCCAGCCATGCCATAGAGCTTGCCTATGGGGCGGACGAGACCGATGAGTTTGTACAGGCGACCATAATTGATGATAATGGCGTAATAGCGGACAATGACGGCGTGATTTTTGTCAATTTTCGGGCTGACCGTGCCAGAGAGATTAGCCAAGCCTTTGTGAATGCTGATTTTGACGGCTTTAAGCGTAAGGCAACGCCCGAGCTGTCTGCTTTTGTCATGATGACCAAATATTCTGATGAGTTAGAAGCTAACCCTAAAACAACGGTGGCGTATTATCCAACAAGCCTTGCCAATACATTGGGCGAATACCTACAAAATCACGGTAAAACCCAGCTTCGCATTGCCGAAACCGAAAAATACGCTCACGTTACTTTCTTTTTTAGTGGCGGGCGTGAAGAGCTGTATGACGGCGAAAAACGCATTTTGGTAAATAGCCCTGATGTCAAAACCTATGATGAAAAGCCCGAGATGAGTGCTTTTGAAGTAACTGACAAGCTAAAAGAAGCGATATTATCAGGCGAGTTTGACGTGGTCATCATCAACTACGCCAATGGCGACATGGTGGGGCATACGGGCGTGTTTGATGCGGCGGTCAAGGCGGTAGAAGCGGTGGATACCTGTATTGGCGAGATAGTCGGTGCGGTGCGTGAGATGAACGGTCATCTGCTCATCACCGCCGACCACGGCAACTGCGAGCAAATGCAAGACTACGAAAGCGGACAGGTGCATACTCAGCACACGACCGAATTTGTGCCGTTTATCTATGTGGGCGACAAACAGGTGAGCGTGCGGACAGGCGGACGACTGTGTGATGTCGCTCCGACTATTTTGCACCTGATGGGTATGCAAAAACCTGCCGAGATGACGGGTGAGAGCCTATTGGTGGATGTATGAAACTGACAAAAACACTACTGGCGAGCATGGTGGCGTTGGCGGTAAGTATGCCGATGACAAGCCATGCCGAGCTACCCAAAGCCATCAGTACGCCCATCAATAAAGTGGCAAATCTACTCGGCTTTGGCGATGATGTGCAAGCCGACAGCGGTCTAGATACCGAAGCACAGACAAGTGGACAGATGGCAGATGGCGAGCAGATGAATGCCCAAGACCCAACAAGCCCGACACTTGATGCCTTAGAGAGTAAGCCCAATACACTGCATGGCATAGAAGGACTGCATCAGGGGCGTGTGCCACTGGGAGCGGTATCGCCAAATACCCTAAAAACCTTTGTGTCGGTGGTGGATTTGGTGCGTCGTGACTATGTCGAAGAAGTCAATGATGAGAAGCTCTTTGAAAATGCCATGAGTGGCATGCTGACAGGGCTAGACAGTCATGCGGAGTTCTTGGACAAAGAAGCCTTTGTCAATCTACAATCATTCACCGCAGGCAACGTGGCGAACATCGGGCTGTCAGCGGTATGGCAGGATGATGAGAGTCATTGGGTCATTACCAGTGTTCATGAAGACTCATCTGCCAAACGTGCTGGCGTAAAAGTGGGAGACTATCTACACCAAGTGGGTGAGACCAAGCTGGATGAGAGCCACAGTGAAAATGATGTCAAGCAGTTGCTAAGTGGCATCTCTGGCACACAGGTGGATATTGTGGTGTCTCATGCGGGGCGTAGCAAAAGGCGACTTACTGCTCAGCGTAATGAAGTATTAAAAAGTAATGTAGAGACTGCCATCGTTGGGGGTGTGGTTATCATTAAACTGCCCGTGTTTCAAAACAATACCCGTCAGCAGATTTTGGAGAGTTTGGGGCAGGCGAGCGTGCCAATCACGGGGGTGATATTGGATGTACGAAACAACCCCGGTGGGGTCTTAGAGTCGGCAGGGGCGGTGGCATCGCTGTTTATGCGTAACCAGACATTGGTGCAAGTGGCAGGGCGACAGGGGGTGGAGCGTGAGCTAAGAACCGAAGGCTCGCCACTGCTCATTGATTTGCCGGTGATGATATTACAAAACCGCTACTCGGCATCAGCTGCCGAAGTGTTAGCCAGTAGCTTGCAGTCACAAAAACGAGCCTTGATAGTCGGCGAGACGAGCTATGGCAAGGGTTCGGTGCAGTCGGTCATCCCCATAGGTGATGGGCAAGCGGTCAAGATGACCACCGCTCATTATCTGACCGCTGATGGTCAGCGGATTGATGGGGTGGGGGTCGTGCCTGATGTGGCATTTGATAGGTCTGCTGAGCTAGCACCGACCATGATGGCGATATCAGGCGACGTGTGGCTGTCGCAAGCACTCATCTTAATGGATGGAGCAAAACTAGAAACAGGCGTGGATTTCGCCCCTGTGGGTGGGTTCTAAGGATGTTAGTGGATTCTGGGATGTAAAAAGGGGCGTTCATCATGCCCCCTTTTTTTTTGGTTTTTTATGGTTGATGTGTCAGATGTGTTGGGCTTATTCATCATCACCATCATCGATATCAAGTTTTTTCATGCGATAACGCAGAGAGCGAAAGGTCATGCCAAGCAGTTTGGCGGCTTGGGTTTTGTTGCCCCCTGCTTGCTGTAAGGCGGTGCAGATGATTTGACGTTCTTGGTCAAGCAAATAGGCTTCTAATCCTTGACTGGGTAGGTTGCTGTTTGCCAAATCTTCATGTTCTGACAAATCCAATTTGTCAAAAGTGTGACCATCATCATTGTCAAGCGGATTGGATTTTTGGGCTTTTGGGGTGGACAAGGGCGTACCATAGTTGGCAGATGCGATGATGTTTAGACCTTGGGTGATGGGCTTGGGTTCTTTATTTTCTTTGATGACGGTGTTGGCGGTGTAGGTTGGTCGCTGGTCATGATAGGGCGATGTCTTGATGGCATTGGTAGGGATGGAGATGCCATTGGCAACAGTGCCAGATGTGTCTGTTAAAGACTCGGTTGGTGTAAGCGTGGGGGTGTCATCATGGTCTGTGTCAGATGGAGCATCATCTAACTCTGATATGTCATGGACATCACCTAGCATGAGATGATGAGCATCAATCTCATCGCCATCGCTCATGGTGACGGCACGCTCCAAGATATTTCTTAGCTCACGCACATTGCCTTTGAAGTTATGATATGTCAGCATGTCTATGGCATCATCGGTTAGGCTAAGATTGTCAAGCCCCCAATCTTTGGCAATCATCTCCAAAAAATGCTTGGCAAGCATGGGAATGTCATCACGGCGGTCATTTAGGGCGGGCAACTTGACCTCGATGACATTAATGCGATAGAACAAATCTTGACGGAATGCCCCTTTTTGTACCAAATCCTCCAAATCTTTATGCGTGGCACAGACAATACGGATATCCACAGGCACCTCTTTGGTGTCACCGATGGCACGCACGGTTTTTTCTTGAATGGCACGAAGTAGCTTGACCTGCATGGCAAGTGGCAAATCTGCCACTTCATCCAAAAACAGTGTGCCACCATCAGCTTGTTGGAACAGTCCGATTTTGTCCGATGTTGCTCCGGTAAAACTGCCCTTTTTATGCCCAAAAAATTCACTCTCCATCAGCTCAGATGGTATCGCACCACAGTTGACGGGGACAAAATTGCCATTACGGCGACCGCTTAGGTCATGGATGAGTCGTGAAACCACTTCTTTGCCCGTACCCGAACCTCCCCATAAAAATACTGGTGCCTGTGAGCGGGCTAATTTTTTGATGGTAGAACGCAACTGTTTCATGGGGCGAGAATCACCAATAAGACGACCGCCAAAAATATCATCATCGCTGACAGCGGTGGTTTTTTTGGTGGTGTTTTTTATGGTTCTTTGACGCCCATCTTGGTTGATTTGGGTACTATTTTCTGTGGGTGCAAGCAAATTGCCTGTCAATGGGTTAGATGGTATGATGGTGTTGGTATCTTGTTTTGGGTTGTTGTTTTCTTGTGCTGTGATGCTTTTGGTGTCTTGAATGATGGATTCATTAGCCTTTAAGGCAGATTTGGCAAGTTGGCGTAAGCGTGGTAAGTCCAGTGGTTTATTGACAAAGTCAAATGCACCAATTTTCATCGCTTCAATGGCAACATTTACATCGCCATGGGCGGTGATGACTGCCACAGGCGTTGTGGTGGTTTTGGTGATAAGCTCCACAATTTCCATGCCAGAACCATCGGGTAGGGCAAGGTCGGTGAGACAAAAATCATAGTGATTGTCTGCCAAAAAACCTTTGGCACTTGCCACATCATAAGCAACGTGTGTATCTATGCCCATCTTGTTTAGGGTGATTTGCATCAGGCGACATAGGTCAGCTTCATCATCAATAACTAGGGCGAGCGGCTTATCTTGCATGAATGTTTCCAATAACTTAGATGTGGACTATTATATAGGATTTTTACACAAAACCCAATATTTAGCAAATTCTTGGCAAAATTATCAGCAAAAATGTGAATGTTTGGATGAATATTTATGCACCCAATGCCCCAAAACCATACGCTAAGCAACAGGCGTATTAGAGACAATCAGACGAAAACAGCTTTTATCATTCTCTCTAAAATAGCGGATTTTGGCGTTATTGGCCTCGCTAAATGATTGTGACAGATAAAGTCCCAGTCCTGTGCCTTTTTTACTGGTGGTAAAAAAGGGATTAAAAAGATTGGTCAAATCCTTCTCACTCACACCCTCGCCATAATCTAGCACATCAATAAATGCTCCTGTTTTGATTTTGGTTAGGCGTATGTTGATATCATGGTCGTGGAACTGATGAATGGTGTGGCGTAAAGCGTTATTAATCATATTTATCATGACCTGTTCTAGCTGATTGGCATCAAAATAAAACAAGATGGGCAAGGCGGTATCACCTGTAACAATGATGGCTTCATGTGGATAATGCTCCGCTAAAAACTGTCGCACCCAGCTTGGGGCGTCTAGGGGCGACTGGTTGGGCATCTCTTGGCGAGACAGGCTTAGCACATCCGAGATGATAGAATTGACCCGTTTGGTCTGCTGATAAATCATCTCATAAAACTCAGCATTGACATCATCATCACGCACATCTTCCATGAGTAGCTGACTGGCTTGGCTGATGGCGGCGAGGGGGTTTCTGATTTCATGGGCGATGCTGGCAGAGAGCTGACCTAAGCTTGCAAGTTTTAGCTGTTGGGCGTGGCTTTGTTCACGGCTTAGATCTTCGATGATGAGAATTTGCCCATGTTCAAGCAGGGGTCTGGAACTGATGCGTAACTTATCGCTAAGGTGTGTTTGATTGATATGAGCATGATTATGGATTTTGGGCGGTAGGTCGTAGATAAGTTCAGATGACTGGTTGGGAGCCAGTGAGCGATACCAGCCGATGATTTTGGGGTGTTGTTTGATGATGATGCGAGATAATTCAATGATTTTGGCAAGGCTATCGCAGGCGTTATCATCAATGGGCAGGTGCAAAAAACGTTGAGCGGCATTATTTATCATGACGATATTGCATTTGGGGTCTAACACCAGCACGCCATTGACCATGTTTTTGACGACGGCTTGATTGATGGTGTGGAGTTTTTCTACTTCATCAGCATGGTCAAGAAGCGACTGTTCGGCTTTGGCAAGTCGCTGAGAGATGGACCAACTTAAAAATCCCACCGCCACCAAACTCACCGACAACAGCAGACTGTCATTGATGGTCAGTAGGTTTTTTTCAATCGCTGCTGTCTTAAAGAAAAAAACAAAAAACTGCTGATAGATGAGTGCTGAGATGGTCATGAGTGTGATGACAGTCGCTCGGGATAAAGACAGCAACATATAGCTTGCAGCGACGACGACCATGTATAGCAGGGTTATTTGAAAATCACTGATTTTGCCGTACAGAGCAAATAAGGTCAAAAAAACAACGTCCACCACAAAGCCTGACAACAGCTGTAACCTTGACCGTTTTTTTATCATAAAAAAGGCAAATAACAGCACCAAGGCAATAACGACATAAATGCTAAATACCGTCTGCTCTAAAAAAGTAGGCTCGGTGGGCAGACCCACGCCATCACGGCTTAACAAAAAATTTGCCATCAGTAAAAAATTGGCGATGACAAAGCGGTAAGCGGCGTAGGTAAGCCCAACTTGACGCACACGCATCGTGGAGATGAGAGCTTCTTCGTGAACATTGGCGGACAAAAACCACAGTTTTCGCACCCATGTTTTGGTGTGTCTGATGGGAGATGGACTCATGTATTGACCAGTCCGTGACGTATGGCAAGGTGAGTGAGCTTGACATCAGAGTCCACGCCCAATTTTTCAAAAATGCGATAACGGTAAGTGTTTACGGTTTTGACACTCACAAATAAGCTGTCGGCAATCTGACTGGCACTTTGGCAGTTTGCCACCATCATGGCGACCTGCTTTTCACGCTCGGACAAGCCATCAAAGGGGTTGGTTTTTTTGTCAAGCATATTTTGGGCAAGCACATCAGCAATCTCATGACTAAAATACTTCCCCCCTGCTTTGACCTTTTTGATGGCGACTATCATCTCGCCAATGGGCGTGCCTTTGGTAATGTAGCCGTCCACTCCCGCCTTTAAAAGCATGGATGGATAAGGCTCAGCGACCAAGCTAGACACCACCACCACCTTGATACATTCATCCAGCTGTTTGATACGTCGAGTTGCTTCCACGCCACCGATGTTGGGCATATTAACATCAAGGAGCACCACATCAGGAGCGAGCTTACGAGTCATTGCCACTGCCGTCTCGCCACAGCCTGCTTCGCCCACAACTTCAATCTCGGGGTCGTCCCCAAGCATACGACTGATGCCTGTGCGGACAAGTTCGTGGTCATCCACGATGAGTACTTTTATTGTCATTTTGCCCACCTTGTCTTAAATAAAACTTAACTACTTTGATCTTAACTTAAAGTTACAACTTATTGATTTTTCAATGATTATTTTTCGGGTTATGGGGTGCACCCGACCAGCTTGATATTTACCATGCCCTACACCCAAACATCATTATATTTGTGGTAATGTTAAAGTTTATTGTGTGTAAATTACAATTCGCCCTTGGTAAATCGGACAAATCAGACAAATCAACCGCTGATATAAAGTTGAGATTGGGGTGCAATCTGTCTAAATCATATCAGAATTGTTTGTCTTATGTACAATTAAACACTCAAGTCCAAAAAATCATCCAAAATGGCTCAAAAATTGCAACGGTTTCATTGATTTGGGTTAAGATTGATGTTTGGTTATTGTCTGTACGGTTTGACAATTTTAACAATTTTAACAATTAAACCTTCATCTAGCAATTTGTTTAGCAACTTTTTTAACAAAAAATTGCCATGAATGTTGCCCAAGCCAGATGATTTTTTGCAAAATACTTGCCTGATTATTACGCCAATAAGGATGGTGTGGCAGGGTAAAGGCGGGGGGCAAAAATGTGTTAAATTTGCTTACAAATTTACCCAAAAACTTTGATTTTTAACATAAAAAAGTGGTCTTGTTATGTTAGAATAAAAACGATGAGACGGTCTAAATGTATTTGTCCGTTTCGCAAAAGCCAGTGTTGCCGATGTCATTGATGTGACGGTTTGTTGATGTCAATGCAAGTGGCTTAGGCATTTTCTTGTAAACAAGGTTGTCGCCCAAGAAAATCAATCCTGCAACCCCATCAATGAGCCGAGAGTGGAACTTATGAAGCAAGTTAATTTTAAAAAAGTCAGCCTCAAGCACCTAACCTGCGTGCTAAGCCTGTCTGCCATCTCCATGATGACAGTGTCTGCCCATGCCTTTTTGGTTGATAACAGTCAGCAAAAGACCATCTATATCGGCAAGGGCGATGCCCAAAATATGCAAGCGGTAAAAGTCCAAGAGATTCCATCAGTCCCACCTGCAACGACCACTGTCCAGCAAACTCGTACATATGGCAACACCAATACAGCAACTGCCAACGCCTATAACCAAGGCTACACCAACACTCAGGTCACCAGAACGCCCATGCCTGCTGGTACGACCACCTCTCAGCCATTTGCCATTCAACCTTATGGACAGCAGACCAGTTATGGCAGTAGCTACCAATATGGCGAGCAGTTGCCTGTCAGCACCAAATCCGCTGCCGCCATCGTATTTGACCTACAAACTGGTCAGCCCATTTACCAAAAAAATGCCGATGCCGTACGCTCTATCGCCTCTGTAACCAAGATTATGACAGCGATGGTACTGATGGATGCAGGGCTTGATATGGGTGAAGAGATTGTGATTGAGCCATCGGACTTTATCGCTGCCAAAAAAGCAAGCTCTAACCTACGTTCAGGCGACCGCATGAGTCGTAGCGAGTTCATGCTTTTGATGCTCATGAAGTCAGAAAACCCCGCCGCCAAAGCTCTCGCCCGTACTTACCCTGGTGGCTATGACAACTTTATTTGGGCGATGAACCAAAAAGCCAAAAGCTTAGGCATGAACAGCACCAGTTATTCAGACTCATCAGGTCTAGACCCACGCAACCGCTCATCAGCGAACGACCTAGTGAAGATGATGCGTGCGGTGAACTCTGACCCACGTTATCAGACCGTACGTAACTTCTCAACTGCCCCAAACTATGACTTTTATGTCAATAACTATAACTCGGGTGCATGCACTTACAAAGCCCAAAACACCAGCCGTCTCATCCGTGCAGGCGGGCATCCGATTGGCGTGTCAAAGACAGGTTTTATCCGTGAGGCAGGTTATTGCTATGTGATGGAGACACATGTCAATAACCGTCCTGCTGTTGTCGTGCTACTCGGTGCCAGTGCTTCTAACAGCCGTTGGGACGATGCCGAGGACATCCTAACTCAGTTGGCTTATCGTTATTGATTGCCCTATTGATGGTAAACAAAAAGACCCGACCATTGGGTCTTTTTTGTTTGTTATCTTGACAAAATGACTATAATATAGTGTCGATACCAATATGGTACCGATACCAACCAATCCCACTCCCAAGGATGACCCATGACCGCCCCCAAACTGTACCTACTCACCAATGATGAAGACATTCATACCCTAAGCGAGAAATTAGAACGTGCCTTTGATACGGGTGTGGTATCACTACTACAAATCCGCCGTCATCAGACCGCTCATGTCTTTGATTTGATTACACTCTATCAAGAGACGGAGATTCTCATTAGTTTGGCGGATAAATATGACATTCCCACGGTCATCAATGAAAACTTGGAATTGGCGGTGCATTTTAATACAGGGCTACACTTGACCAGTTCGGGCAATGTTCGCATGGTGCGTGAACTGCTTGGCGATGATGTGTATGTTGGTCAAAGTTGTCATGGCGACGTGGCACTGTTTAGAGAAGCCAAAAAACAAGGGGCGAGCTACGGGGCGATGGGGGCGATGTTTGGTTCTATGGCAAGACCGCTTGCCAAAACCGTCAGTGCCGAGACGTTGATGCGTGCCAATGGCGTGGGTCTGCCCCTATGTCTGATAGGTGGGATTGGGCTTGGCAACATGGATGCTCTACGTCAGAATGTGGGGCAGGCATGCATTGACTATATTGCGGTGACTACAGACATTTTGGGTCATAGTGCCGAGACGGTGACAGCCAAATGCCGAGCATGGCGGATGTATCTGGAAAAATGGGATGGATGATTTTTAAAATAACATGATAAAGTGCCGATGAGTCATTGATAAGGGCAAGACGATCGGGCTTGATTTGATATTTCAAACCAAAACCCATCATTTTGAAAAATACCATCATTTGCCATCGTGATAACATTGAGAAATGCCAAAATATTGTGCTAAAATAGCGTTACTTTATGTCATTGTTATGTGTCCCACACGATATCAAATAGGAAATTTTATGAGTATCACTTATCTGTCCGACCTAGACGTATCAGGCAAAACCGTCCTTATCCGTGAAGATTTGAACGTCCCCATCAAAGACGGTGTCATCACCAGCGATGTTCGCCTACAAGCCTCCCTACCCACCATCAAAGCCTGCCTTGATAGGGGGGCAGGCGTGATGGTCTGCTCGCACCTAGGCAGACCCACCGAAGGCGAGCGTGAGAGTAGATACTCATTGGCTCCGATTGCCGACTATCTGGCGGACAAATTGGGCGTAAATGTGGCGTTTTCCACCGATTATCTGGATAATGGCGTGTCGGTGCAGGCAGGCGAAGTGGTATTACTTGAAAACGTGCGTTTTAACGTGGGCGAGAAGAAAAATAGCCCTGAGTTGTCTAAGCAATACGCCGACCTATGTGACATCTTTGTCATGGATGCATTCGGCACAGCTCACCGAGCCCAAGCGTCCACCGAAGGGGTGATTCGTGCGTGTATCGCAGACGGCAAGCCCGTATGTGCAGGTAACCTACTCTCTGCCGAGCTTGACGCCCTATCCAAAGCCCTAGACAACCCCGCCAAGCCCGTGCTATCTATCGTGGGTGGCTCAAAGGTCTCCACCAAACTTGACGTGCTAAACAGCCTAGCCACGCTGTGCGACAGTATTCTAGTCGGTGGTGGTATCGCCAATACATTCTTAGTGGCAAGTGGCAAAAATGTCGGTGCTTCCCTATACGAAGCTGACCTTGTGGATACTGCCCGTGACATCATGACCAAGACCAACATCCTGCTACCGACCCATGTCGTGGTGGCAGATAAGGGGCAGATTGATTTTGATGACTTTTTGGGTTCGCTGACTCATGCGACTGCCACCGTCAAATCGGTGGATGAGATTGGCGAGCATGACATGATACTAGACATCGCCCCTGAGGCGGCGACTAAGCTGGGCGAGCACATCAAGTCCGCCAAGACCATCCTATTTAATGGGCCTGTGGGCGTGTTTGAAGTGGATGCATTTGGTCAAGGTACTGCCATCATCTGTCAAGCGGTGGCGGACAGCGATGGGTTTAGTATCGCAGGCGGTGGCGATACCTTGGCCGCCATTGACAAATATGGCGTGGCAGATGGCGTGGACTATCTGTCCACAGGGGGCGGGGCGTTCTTGGAGTTTGTCGAAGGCAAGCCTTTACCCGCCATCACTGCGTTAGATACACCCTGATAGGTATCTGATTTATATAAGAATGATAAAATGCAACAAAAACATTTGTTAATTTTTGTTGTATTTTTTATGTTTGGGCTTGCCAAATACCATCATTCTGCTAAACTATAACGCCATCACAGACAGATATCTTATGGTACATGATTCATCATGGTCATGTACTGACCAATCTCAGCTCAGCTTGGCTTGGCTTGGCATGGTAACTTATCGATGATTTGATGATAGTTGTTAAATCATGGGATAAATCACAATCCGCCCTTGATGAGTCCTTGATGAGCCAATGACTTATAGACTTATATAAGTTATAAGTTATAAGTTATAAGGTTGAGAGTAGGATAGATGTTTTTATCCATACACTTCTTTTGGAGACACATAATGAAAAAGTTGATTTTGACCACATTGGTCGTTGCCCTTGCCCTGACTGCATGTAGCAAAGAGACCACCGACAAAGCTGCCGAGACCGCCCAGTCTGCCGCAACTGACACCGCAAATAACGCCACTGCCGCTGCCGAGACCGTGGCTGCCGAAGCCGAAGCTGCTGCCAATGCGACCGCCGATGGCATCTCTGATGTCGCTCATGACGTGGCAAATAATGGCGTAGAGAACGCCAAAAATACCGCCGAAGCTGCCACAGGCGTGGTCTCTGATGCCGCCACCGCCACCGCTGATGCTGTGACAGGAGCTGCCAGCACCGCCACCGATACAGTAACAGACAACACTGCCACTGCCGAACAGCAAGCCCCCGAAGACCAAAAGTACTAATCTGCTCTATATCCCACAAAAGCCCCGAACATGTTCGGGGCTTTTGATAAGCATGATAGATGTGCCAATCTGAGCTTAAAATGGTGGTTTATTGATTGTCAGATTACACCCAAGAGATTTTAAATTTACCACAAATTCAGTGATGTGTGGATGTAGGGACGTGCTGTGTACGCCTATAAAAATGACAGCATTAAAGAACGTGAAAAGCACATCCCTACAAACCCATGGGTAATATCAAGTGGGTTAGGTGTATCCACCATGGGTTTATAATAATCGCACCACATCACATCGTCTCCACCGTCTCCCTTGTCAACACTGACAAAAATCGTCACATACAACACATTAATGCCATGTCAGTGTCTATTTGTGCCAAAAATCAGCCAAGGTGACAAATTTTGGCAACAATTTTTGACAGGTAAAAATTTTGTCCATGCCAAAAATTGGCACATCCACCAAAATGTCAGCCCAACCTGCCAAAAAATGTCAAAAAATCCAAAACTGACAAAAATTGTCACCCAAAATTACCCATCAGACATCAAAATTTAAAATTTTGGCTCTGGTTCAAAAAGTATGCTACAAGGAAAACCGTTCGTGGTGAGCTTGTCGAACCATAACGGTTTTCCGCCACCCGCAGGCAAGCTCAGGGCGAACGGAAAACCTAGTTTAGCATACTTTTTAGACTACTACCAAAATTTTTTTCGGCAAAAAAGAAAAAAATATGTATAAATTTTAAACATTTTTAAAAAACAGCAAAAAATCTGTCTATTTTTTAGACAAAATTCTTAAAATTTTCTCAATTTTGCATATTTTTGCCAAAAACAGCCCAAATCTGCCAAAAAGTTGGCACAGACAATGCAACAGTATAAGTGTCAGGTTAGCAAATAAAAAGAACTTGCTAATCGCTTAACTTAAACAACTCGGGCAATCCTGCCCCAATGAACGAAGGAGTTCACCATGAACGCTCAAAAAGGTTTCACCCTTATCGAATTGATGATTGTTATCGCTATTATCGGTATCCTAGCTGCCATCGCACTACCAACTTACCAAAACTACACTCAGCGTTCTGCTAACACTGCGTGTCTAGGCGAAGCAAAGTCTTGGGTAAGTATTCGTGTAGCTGACATCGCAACTAGTACTGCATTCGCTGAGTACACACCAGCTGCTTGTGCAACAGGTCCTATGAATACAGCAGGTACAGAAGCTACAAAAGGCACTAGTATTACAGGTGTAGTTGCACAGCGAAATCTTTTCATTGCTAACTCCAATCTATTCTTCTCTCCAGCGACTCGTGGTACTAAAAGTGAGTGGAAAGCAGTAAGATGTGAAACAGCATCAGGTACCTGTTCACTACAAGGTAGTGGTATAAAAAGTATGCCAAACTAGGTTTTCCGTTCGCCCTGAGCCATGCCTGCGGGTCGGAAAACCGTCATGGGCAGGCATGGCTCACCATGAACGGTTTTCTTAATAGCATACTTTTTGAACCAGAACCCACTACAATAATAGATGGCTTATTATAAAGTACTTATTATTGAGAAAATCCCCTTTTAGGGGGTTTTCTTTTATTCTTTTAGATGAATCGGAGATGCTATGAAGCAACAATTAGGCTTTACTCTGATTGAGTTAATGATAGTAGTAGCTATTATTGGTGTTTTGGTGGCTATTGCATTGCCTGCATATAAACTTGTGGCGGAACGTGCCAGTGAAAATGCTTGTTTGGGTGAAGCAAAAGCATATGGCAATGCGGTTTTTTATGCCTTATACTCTCCCACCTATCCATCCGTTTCCGTACCAGCACCTGTAACATCTGCTTGTCTTAGCATGACTAACGCAGCTGATTGGACAGCTTCATCAGCCAGCATGCTATATGCTAGACCTAAAAATGGCAACAAACAAATTATTTGTGACATACCTGCAGGAACGCCATGCAGATTAGTACAATAGTTATTATATCCCATATTGAATGTATTTAATCAAAGAGAATACCATGTCTTTTTTCGTAACAAAGAAATCAAAAAAAAGAAGTGAATTGAATATCAGCCCTGATGTTTGGCTTGCTTTCTTTTCGATGATGGTAATGATAAGTTTTTTATCGCCATTTCATTCAGTGGTGGTGGGTTACGATTTCTTAGCAGGTTCTTTTAAATTTATTTTAATTGCATTTGGTCTTTTAGGTTTTTATGCATTAGCATCATTAAGTAAGGTTAGTTTATCTGTTTTCACTTGGTTGTTTTTGGCTTGTTGGATTATTTGCCAAATTTTCTTGATGGATGTGTTATTTCCTGACGGTATGATTTTCATTGTTGGAGCATTGATTATTGCCATGATGGCAGGCATAGCAGGCAGTAATATTGTTGACAAGAAAAAGTTTTTGAACATATTCTTTTGTGGTGCATATATTACTGCATTTGGCTCTTTTATCATTCAGTTGATGCAAGTATTTGGATATCAATGGATGATCAATGGAGTTGAAATTACGCATGCGGCTGGAAATAACCGTTTTTTTGCAAATCTATTGCAGCCTAATCACTTAGCGTATGTATTCTGTCTTTGTCTATGTGGCGTAATCTATCATCAAAATACTTTCAATGATAGATTGGTTAAATGTGGCTTATGGATTATATTCTGTGTTATCACGATAGGCTTGGCCTTAACAAAGAGTCGTGCAGGCGTTGTAATAGCTTTTTCGGTGTTCTTTGTGTATATATTCGCTCAATCAAATATTGCCAAAAAAAAGGTTGAGAATTTTTCCAAATATTCAATTTGTTTTTTAAGCCTTTATATTTTATCCAGCTGGTTTATTAGCTATATGCAAATTTCTGGCTATGGCGGTAGTTTGGGTGGTGTTGGTAGATTAACTGAAGGTGGTAATAGACTTAATATTGCAAAACAGGCTTTAACGGTATTTTGGGATAATCCCTTATTTGGTGTTGGCTATGGTAATTACAGGCAGGCAAGCTATCATTATTTGGAGATGTTTGGGTTTTCAGAAAATGTCATGCATACCCATAACTTTTTGACAATGACATTGGCTGAAATGGGCTTGGTTGGACTGCTATGCTTGCTTCCTGTCCTGCTTGTTATTATCCGTGCCATTCATACTAGACATTCGTCTCAAAGTGCGGTTGCTTTGGCTTTTGTTGTTGCTACCGTTTTGTATTCTTGGGTTGAATTTCCTCTGTGGTATTTTGGTTTTTTGGTTTTATTTGCACTCTTTTTGGGTTTGGTAGAGCAAAAACATCTAAATATCCCAAGCAAGGAGTTATTAAGAGCGGCTAAGTTTATTCTTTGCCCTGTATTGCTGATGTCCATTATAGTAATGGAATACTATATATGGCAGTTTGCTAAAAATGATTACTCAAACCCTTATAGATATGTTTCATTGGATTTAAATCCAATTGATGAGCATAGGGTCTCAAAAGAATCGTCAATTTTTGGTTTGAGTATGTATAATGGTTTGATACTAGCAAGTCAAACTCCAATAGAAAATCAAGATATACATAACAAGTTAGAAATTATTGGAAAGGCAGCTAATTATTTTGGCACACCATACTATCTAGCAGCCTATGGTCAAATTTTAGCTTATGATGGTCAGTATGAAAAATCATTTGATTACTTTAAATTTAGTTGTTTGCGCTCCCCTGACACCCAAGACTCTTGCAACCAAGCACAATATAACTTACAAGAACTAGCAAAAGATGAACCAGAATACTTCTCCTTGGTTTATGAAAATTTTAAAGAGTGGCGTTACTTAAACTTTGATAAAACTGGTGTGGGCAATTAACATTAAAAAATCGTTGTAAGAAATATTAAGGTTGTTTGCTCAAACTTATTTTTAGGGTTATAATATAAAAACAGTTCTATTGGATGGGTTTGATGAAAAAGCACGTCTTAGATAATTTCATTACCCAATCCCTATTGGGCTGGTTACTCGTGTGCGGGTTGCCAGCCCTTGCTTTGTTTTGGGAATATTTTGAACAGGGTGTATTTTTGGATACCCAACAAAATAGCATGATTGCCAGTAGTTTTGTGTTGTTGTTGTCTTTACAGCTTTTGCAACGTTTTGCCAAAATGCCTGTACAAAGTGCCATGTCGCTTATCTTGCCTGTGGTGCTGGGCGTGATGACGATTGTGGGGCTTGTGTTGTTTGCTTTTCGTTTGCCTTATTCGGTGTATTATTTGACGATAAGTTGGGGACTGATTTTTGTTTTTTGTTTTGTGGTGCAATGGTTTGTCCGCTCGCATCAGCTTTTGAGTATTGCTTATGTACCGATAGGGCGGTGTGTGGACTTGCCTAATATCGGTGGGGTAAATTGGATAGAGCTTGATAAAAATAAAATCAACGTGTCATTATTGTGCGATTCGGTGGTGGCGGATTTTTCTGATGACAGATTGACAGGCGACTGGGAGCGAGAGCTTGCCAATATCAGCTTGCTTGGCGTGCCTGTGTATCATGTGCTACAAGTCAAAGAGTCCTTGACAGGTCGGATTGCCATACAGCATTTGCACGAAAATAATTTTGGTTCGTTGTTACCTTCACCTTTTTATATGGCATTAAAACGTTGTATGGATATTGCCATTGTGATTTTGACCGCTCCTGTGGTATCATTGATTTGTCTGATTACGGCAATCATGATAAAAATAGAGAGTCGCAAAACAGGCGGTTCGGTGTTTTTTGTGCAGACTCGTATCGGTAAAGGGGGCAAGCCCTATCGTATGTATAAATTTAGAAGCATGATACCCACATCGGAGTCGGACGGAGCAAAAATGGCGGTGGTGGGCGATATGCGGATTACTAAATTTGGGCATTTTATCCGCAAAACTCGCATTGATGAGTTGCCACAGTTTTTAAATATTCTAAAAGGCGACATGAGTCTTATCGGGCCACGTCCTGAACAGCTAAGTTTTGTAGAGCAATTTAACGAAAGCATTCCGTTTTATCGTTATCGCCATATTGTCCGCCCAGGTTTGTCGGGGTGGGCTCAGGTCATGCAGGGCTATGCCAGTGATGAAGACGAAACACGAGTAAAATTAGAATACGATTTTTATTATATCAAAAACTTTTCATTGGCACTCGATTTACTTATCATTGTAAAAACCATTCAGACGATTTTGACAGGGTTTGGGGCAAGATGACACGCAAGATTTTATTTATTACAGGTACACGAGCGGATTTTGGCAAATTAAAACCGCTGATGAGCTATGTGGAGCAACATGCCGATTTTGAGCTACATCTTATCATCACAGGTATGCACATGATGAAAGCCTATGGTAGCACCTACAAGGAAGTTTTGCGTCAAAATTACCAACACACTTACCTATCCGCTAACCAATTTTCGGGCGAACCCATGAGTGCCGTTTTTGGCAATACTGTTACTCTACTTTCACGCTTGGTTGATGAAGTAGAACCAAACATGATTGTTATTCATGGCGACCGCTTGGAAGCATTAGCTGGGGCGACTGTTGGAGCATTGAGTAACCGTTTGGTTTGCCATATTGAAGGTGGTGAACTATCGGGAACGATTGATGATTCTATCCGCCATGCTGTCAGCAAATTGTCGCACATTCATTTGGTTGCCAACGATACCGCCAAAAACCGCTTGATTCAAATGGGTGAGCCAAACGAGCAAATTTTCATCATCGGTTCGCCTGATTTGGATGTGATGAATTCCCAAAATCTGCCCAATTTAGATGAAGTAAAATCACATTATGATATTGATTTTAAAGAATATTCTGTTTCATTGTTTCACCCTGTAACCACCGAAGCCGACAGCATGGCACAACACGCCAAACACTATTTTGACGCACTCAAACAAAGTGGTAAAAATTATGTGGTGATTTATCCCAATAATGACACTGGCACAGAAGCCATTTTGCATGAAATTTACACACTAAAAAATCATCCGCAATTTCGCTGTTTTCCGTCTGTGCGTTTTGAGGCATTTTTGGTATTGTTAAAAAATGCCGAATTTATCATTGGCAATTCCAGTGCAGGCATTCGTGAAGCCCCATTTTATGGCGTACCTACCGTCAATGTTGGCACACGCCAAAACAAACGCCTGTTTGCCCAAAGTATCATCAATACCGATTACCAAAGCCAAGCGATTTTAAACGCCATAAACCAAATCAATACATTACCCGCCTTATCACCTGATACCAGTTTTGGCGAGGGGAATAGCGTGGAGTTGTTCGCCAAATTCATCACGCAATCTGATGTTTGGCAAATGGATTTACAAAAAAGTTTTGTGGATTTGTAGAATGTGATAGGAAAAGTCATGAGCAAAACCTTACATCAGATGATATACCGTCCTGATATTGACGGACTTAGAGCCTTGGCTGTATTGTCTGTTGTGGCATTTCACATCAATGAAAATTGGCTATCAGGGGGATTTCTTGGTGTTGATATATTTTTTGTCATCTCTGGTTTTTTGATTACATCAATTATTTATAGGGAAATAAACGAAGGCAAATTCTCGTTTCAAAATTTTTATATACGCAGAATAAGAAGAATTTTGCCTGTATTTTTCTTTGTAATGATTGTTGGTTTGTGTTTTGGTTGGTATATATTTTTAAAGCAAGATTATTTGGGATTGTTAAAATCCGCGATTGCTTCCACGGCTTTTATGGCGAATTTCTATTTTGCTCGCCAATCAGGATATTTTGACATTAGCAATCATGAGAAGCCATTGCTACATATATGGTCATTGTCAATTGAGGAGCAATTTTATTTTATTTTTCCAGTGATACTTTAGGTTTTATGTAAATCTATTTTATGTAAAAAATATATTGTTCAAATTTTGATATTATTAGGACTAATGCTGTTAGTCTTTACTACATTTGTATCTTTTTCTTGGAATCATTATTATTTATTCCATGCAAGAGCAACCGAGTTGCTGGTAGGTTCTATTTTGGCAATCATTATATATAATAAAAATTTAGCAAACAATAATCAGAGTTTGGCGATTATTTCATTATTTATTGTTATAATAAGTCTTATATTTTTCAATAAAGAAACGCCATTATTCCCTGGTTTTTCTGCATTAATTCCTTGTATTGCAGTTGCAGGTCTTATATATGGCAATCAAAAAACAAATATTGTCAGTAAATTATTCTCATTAAAACCAATAGTATGGATAGGTCAGATTTCGTATTCTTTGTATTTGTGGCATTGGGTTGTATTAGCTTTAATGAGGTATGTTTACGGTGGGCATGAGTTGCCAGCAATGTGGGTTTTTATTGCCGTAATAACCATGTTTTTTCTATCGGTTTTAACATATTATTTCATAGAACAGCCTATTAGGAAAAATAAAATGAGTTTTTATAAAAATTTATTTTTATTTTATTTGATACCATTGGCTGTTATTTTGGGTTTTTATGGATTTTCTAAAAATAAAAAGGATATGATAATGGCAGATGATTTTATATACCCAACTAAAATCTGCCACGATACATTGGAAAATAATTGTATTAAAGGAGATGCAAGCAAGCCCACTAAGGTTTTGTTTGTTGGCGACTCTTATACGGGTCATTTAAATGCTTTTGTTGATATTGTGGGAAAAAAAGAGGGTTGGTCAGCAATGGTAACCTCAGGAGATGGTTGTACATTTGTTTTTAATCATGAGCCATTATCATACAGAAGTAATTATGAGTTTTGTAAAAAAAGAAATGAAATTATTGAAAAAACTTATTATAATTATTCAGTAATTGTATTGTCTAATCATTGGGGGGATAGACAAACCATAGATGACCCTAAATTTATTGAAAAGTTTAAATACACATTAGATAAATTGGTGAAAGAAAACAAAACTGTTATTGTTACAAATACTAGTAATACAATTAGGACATCTCCATATAGACAATATGTATTAGCCAATAAAAATCTTAATTTTGGTTTTGCTTCTTTGGAATATGAAAAAACAGCACAAGTAAGAGAGCAAACCGATGTTATTAAAGAAATTGTAAAAAGCAAACCGCAGGTTATGTGGGTTGATGTAACGAGCTATATCCCAGAGAGCTATTTTGTGGATAATAAGCCTGTATTGGCAGATGTGTCGCATCTTAACAATTATGGAGCAAGGTACGTTGCTAAGAGATTTATTGATGACGGCAGAGTTTTGATTCACTCTAAATATTTAAAGGAGTCAATAAAATGAACAAAATAGCCATTATTTTAGCTCGGCAAAACTCAAAAGGCATACCATTAAAAAACTTACAGCCAGTCGGTGGTATCAGCCTGCTTGGACGAGCAATTCAAAGTGCCATAGAAAGTGGAGTTTTCACGCATATTGTGGTGTCCACAGACGGCGAACTTATCGTTCAAGAAGCCCAAAAATACCCCGATGTACTCATCATCAAACGCCCTGATGAATTGGCAAATGATACCGCCAGTTCCATTTCTGGCGTGATTCATGCTCTAGATACGCTCAAACAGGTGTATAATGTGAGCGGTGGTGTTGTGTGCCTATTGCAACCGACCAGCCCTTTGCGTACTGGCAAACACATTCAGGAAAGTTGGGCATTGTTTGAGCAACAACAGTTTTCAGGTTGTGTGATTTCTGCGTGTGGTTTGGAACAGCACCCTTACAAATGTCTGGTCAAAACCGAGCAGGATTATGAACCTGTTCATTTATTAACCGATTTGGAAGCCCCACGCCAACAACTGCCCAAAGCCTACGCCCCCAATGGTGCGATTTATTGGAATGATGTTGATACTTTAAAACATCATCAGCGTTTTTTTAACAAACCCATTTGCTTGTATGAAATGAATGAACAAGATTCATTGGATATTGACAGTCCCAATGATTTGATCAAAGCAGATAAGGCTTTATTTCTGCGCAATTAGTATTACAGCAGGTTAAGTATGAGAGGATGTATATGAAATCAGCAGTTGTTGCTGGAAATGGTCCAAGTTTGGCAGAAATTGATTATTCGTTATTGCCAGATGACTACGATGTTTTCCGTTGTAATCAATTTTACTTCGAGGATAAATATTTTTTAGGGAAGAAAGTAAAATATGCTTTTTTAAACTTTTCTGTTATATTGGAGCAGTACTTTACTTATAAAACCTTAGATACCAATAATGAGTATTCAATAGAGAATATTGTCATTTCTCGTCTAGCAGAAGCTTCTACGGATAAAAAATATCAAGGATTTAAGTATTATTTTCCTGACATAAAAGATGGGTACGATTTGTATATCTCAAAATTGGAATTATTCAATTGTTTTTTAAAATTCAATAATCTGTATAAAGGTAATTATATTACTTCTGGTGTGTATATGGTAGCAGTAGCAGTAGCTTTGGGTTATAAAAATATTTATATTGCAGGAATAGACTTTTATGAAGATTCCAATAATAGCTATGTCTTTAATCATCAAAAAAGCAACTTTATTAAGGTTTTTCCAAAAATAAAACGTTTGGTAAAAAACGGTATTCATAATAAAAATTTTGATATTGAGGCACTAAGATTTCTCGAAGAAAATTATGATATAAATATTGTGTCTTTATGCCCAAAAAGTAGTTTTTCTAAGTATTTTCCTTGTACTTATCCTGATATAAAAGATAATTCGAAGGAGTTTGTGATTGTTGAAAAACCATATGAGGCAATCAAGGATATTTTAATTCCTATAGAAAGAGCATATCTTATTACTGGTTATAATATTTCAATTTTTAAAAGAATTAATAGTAAGGCAAGAAGATATTTCAAATCCTTATTGCACCAATTGGTTTTATTTATAAAATTTTAATTAATTTAGTAAAAATGTAATATTGAGAGTATTTTTATGCAACAAAACGAATTTAAAATCGGTAATCGCGCGGTCGGTTATCAGCACGAACCTTTAATCATCTGCGAAATCGGTATCAACCACGAAGGTAGCTTAAAAACCGCCTTTGAAATGGTAGATGCCGCCTATGAAGCAGGTGCAGAAGTCGTCAAACATCAAACACATATCGTAGAAGACGAAATGTCAGATGAAGCCAAATCCGTGATTCCAGGTAATGCCGATGTTTCTATTTATGAAATCATGGCTCGCTGTGCATTAAACGAAGAAGATGAAATCAAGCTCAAAGAATATGTTGAAAGCAAAGGCATGATTTTTATCAGTACGCCATTTTCTCGTGCGGCGGCACATCGTTTGGAACGTATGGGTGTGCAAGCCTATAAAATCGGCTCTGGCGAATGCAATAATTATCCGCTTATCAAATTGGTTGCATCCTTTGGCAAACCCATTATTTTGTCCACAGGCATGAACACCATTGCCAGCATTCAAAAATCGGTGGATATTATTCGTGAAGCAGGCGTGCCTTATGCCTTGTTACACTGCACCAACATCTACCCAACGCCTTATGAAGATGTGCGTTTGGGTGGCATGACCGAGCTGGCTGAAAAATTCCCTGATGCAGTGGTTGGCTTATCTGACCATACTTTGGATAATTATGCGTGTTTGGGTGCGGTGGCACTTGGGGCAAGTATTTTGGAGCGTCATTTTACCGATGACATGAGTCGCCCCGGCCCTGATATTGTATGCTCTATGAATCCTGAAACTTTTAAAGACTTAAAAGCAGGTTCACACGCCTTAAAATTGGCTCGTGGCGGTCAAAAAGATACCGAAATCAAAGGTGAAAAACCAACCAAAGATTTTGCGTTTGCTTCGGTGGTTGCGGACAAAGAAATTAAAGCGGGTGAAGCATTGTCTGCGGATAATTTATGGGTAAAACGCCCTGCAACAGGCGATTTTTCAGCAGATGACTATGAAAATTTGTTTGGAAAAATTGCTGTGCGAGACATTAAAAAAGGGGCTCAAATTAAAAAGGCGGATATTGAATGAAACTCTTAAAAAATATCGCTAGACGAATTTTAGGAATTTATTCAATTACTGATGATATTGCTGTTATGCAAAAATATGCACGCTTGGCTGAGAGATATCATAGGAATTTAATTTTTTATAAATTATTTAGTTTGCTAAAAGTATACTATCATCAGAAAATTTTTCGCCATTTTGCTTGTGACATTAGACCAGAATGTGAGTTGGGTAAGGTTATTTTTAGGCATCCATTGGGGATTGTGATTGGTGGTGGAGCAAAATTAGCAGACGGCGTTATTATTCATCAAAATGTTACTTTTGGTGCTTTGACATTTGATGAAATCGAACGGCGTGGTGTATTTTGTCAGCAAATTGTGGGAGAAAATTCCATTATTTGTACAGGTGCAAAAGTTTTGGGCGATGTGCATATTGGCAAAAATTGTATTATCGGTGCCAATGCTGTGGTTACCAAAGATGTGCCTGACGGCTATACTGCTGTTGGCTTTAATAAATTGATTCCGCCCAAAAATTCGGTATGAAAATTTTAAAAGACAGTGCCATTTATTTAATTGGGGAATTATTCTCAAAAATGATTCCTTTTTTACTATTGCCCTATCTTTCTCGTAAATTAGGCGTGGCAGGATATGGTGAGTTATCTTATTATCAAACCTACTTGGCATTATTATTATTGGCAGTGGGTTTTTGCCAAGAAGGGGCGATTTCAAGATATTTTTATTTTTATGGCAAGCGTTCTTTAAATTTAATTGTCAATACAGGTTATCTTTATACTGCTGTGATAGGTGTGATAGCCTTAATTGCTTGCTGGATTTGGCAATCCACAATTATGGCATATTTGGTCATCGCATCTATTTTTCAATCTTTTTTATCAACACAATTGGTTATCAGACAATGCCATAAAAACGCCATTCATTATACGATGATACAGTTTTTATCAGGGATTTTGTCTGCTTTATTAACCATTGTATTATTGGAAATTTATCAAACCAATTTGGTGGAAAAACGTATTTTGGCGATTGCACTGGCAAATATGGTGGTATTTGCAGTATCTTATTGGCTGTACGTCAAAAAAGCCATTATAAAGCAGTTTAGTTTTGCAAAATACAAAATTGCTTTTTACTATATAATTGGTTTTGGCTTACCCCTTATCTTGCATAACATCAGTAATTTTATGCGTGGACAATTAGACCGTATTTTTATTTATCATCGGTTTAGTGAAACTGAATTGGGATTGTATGCAATGGGAGCAACGGTCGCATCAATCGCAAGCGTGGGCATTATGGCAGTTAATAAAGCAGTCATACCGTACTATTTTGAAGCCCTTAAAAAACAAAAAATTAGCTTATCACAGATTCATCGTTGGGCAATGTATTCTTTATTATTTGTACCCATTCCTGCTGTGATGATGTGGTTGATTCCAGAAAGCGTGGTCGTGTGGTTATTAGGCAAACAGTTTGTCGGCACAAAATATTATATTATGATGTTTTTAATTTCAACCACGCTCAGCATTCCTTATTTAATTATGGTAAACTATCTGTTTTATCATGGTAAAAATCAGTGGATTGCGGTATGTTCTACATTAACAACGGTGGTTTATGTATTATCGCTATTGGGGCTGATGATGACAAAAATTGAATATATACCGTTTGCCGGTATTTTGGGGGCGGTGGTGATTTTGCCGATATTGTGGATTGCAACATCTAGAGTAGAATTATGAATTTAATTGTTTGTTGTACGCCTTTACAGGTTTTGATTGCCGAAAAAATTATAGAATGTTATCCGAATGAGCAATTCTTTGGATTAATGCTTGCTCCACTTATGAATGACAAATATCAGCATTATTATGATAGATTAAAAGAAAAATGCGTAATGTCTGATTTAATCATAGAGGGTCGTTATTCAAGAGTAGGATTGATAAAAAAACTGTTAGCTTGGTCAAAAATGATGAATGGTAATTATCATATTCAAAGAATTTTTATAGCAAATTTAAATAAGTTTTTTATTCAAGGTATTCTTTCTTATATTGTCCATAAGAGTTATTATACATTTGATGATGGTACAGCTAATTTAACTGGATTTAAAAATAAAAATAACTTGACTGGGTTGTTTTATAAAATTTTAAAAAAAGTGCTTTTTGTTGATGATAACATTGATAAAATTATTCAAAATAGCGATAAGCATTTTTCAATCTATCACCACCTGACAACGAATCAAAAAATACAAAAAATTGACTTATTGTTAGCATTAAAAGATAATTATGATGCTCGGCAGGAATCTATATCTATACTATTGGGTCAGCCACTATTTCAAAATGATGATAAAAATATTCAGCTCATGAATGATATTGTTAAGAAATATCATATTGAACTATATTTCCCACATCCTAGAGAAACCTATTATCATCGGATTGTTGGTGCAAATATTATTGGGTCTAATCTTATTTTTGAAGATTATCTTTCAATGGTTTTTAAAGAATATAAAAAAATACGATTATATTATTTTTTTAGTAGTGCAGGATTAAATGTCGCCCATATTAAAAATATAGAATTAAATTCTTTTTACTCAAATGAGTTTGATATTATAGATAAAGAAGATATAGAAAAATGCTATGATATTTTTAAGAAATTAAATATTGATATTATTGATATTGATGAATCGATTTAGGTGGGTGCTATGAATATTGGTTTCTCTGTGTTGATGTCTATTTATTGTAAAGAAAATCCTAAATTTCTTCATGAATGCTTGAAAAGCATTTGGGATAACCAAACCCTAAAACCTAATCAAATTGTTTTGGTCAAGGACGGAGAATTGACTGATGAATTAGAAAAAATTATTCAAGATTGGCAAAATAAATTAAAAGGCATTTTAAAAATCGTGCCATTATTACAAAATGTTGGTTTAGCAAAAGCTCTAAATGCAGGATTGGAGCATTGCGAACATGAATGGGTATTTCGTATGGATACGGATGATATTTGTATGTCTGATAGATTTCAAAAACAGATTGATTTTATCAAAGCCAATCCCAGCATTGTGTTATTTGGTGGGCAAGTCCAAGAGTTTAATCAGCAGATTGATGATTTAAAGATGATAAAATCGGTGCCAACTTCTCACGAGCAAATCTGTCATTTTGCCACCAAACGTAATCCTTTTAATCATATGACGATTGCTTATAAAAAATTGGTTATTTTATCATTGGATTCGTATCAGCATCATTGGTTTATGGAGGATTATAATTTATGGCTTAGAGTGATTGGCAACGGCTATCAAGTGTCAAATTTGAGCGATATATTAGTGTATGCACGAGTGGGGAATGGTATGCATGGTCGCAGACGTGGTTGGCAATATATCAAAAGTGAGTGGCAATTATTTCAATTAAAAAATCAGTTGAATGTTCATGGTGTATTTTATGGTGGTTCAATCTTTATATTAAGAACCATTCCAAGATTGTTGCCGCAGCCAATATTGGGCTTATTGTATCGTTTGTTAAGAAAAAGGTGAGGTTGATAATGAAATTTTGCCCAAAGTTTTTCTTGGTATTTTGAGAGTTGCAGTAGGGATATGCTTTTTAAACTTCCATGAAAACCCATTCGAAACTATAAGGTGTCAGACTTTGAATGTGGTAAAAGCAGGAGTTTTGTCTATGAGATCAAATAAAACCACTCAATCACGAGTGGTTTTATTTTTTGGGTTATTTAGAATGCACAATCAAAACAACACACGCACCTTAATGGTCTGGGGAATGGCACGCAGGCGTTCTAGGGCTTTGGCGGAGTCGTTGTCGTCCACGTCCATGACCAGATAGCCGACATCGCCACGAGTCATCATCGACTGGGCGGTGATGTTGATACCAGCGTCCGCAAAGGAAGCGTTGACCTGCGAGAGTACACCGGGGACGTTTTGGTGAATGTGTAGCAGGCGGTGGCTCTTGTCTGTGAATGGAATGGATACGTTGGGGAAGTTCACCGCACTTGTCGTGTCGCCCATGTCAGAGTAGCGGACGAATTTATCAGCGACTTCTAGACCGATGTTGGCTTGGGCTTCTTGGGTAGAACCGCCGACATGAGGGGTGAGAATGACGTTCTCAAAGGCACGCAAGGGCGAGATGAACTCTTCATCGGCTGATTTTGGTTCTTTGGGGAATACGTCAATGGCAGCCCCGAGTATCTTACCGCTTTCTAGGGCGGCGGCTAAGTCGTCAATATTCACACACCCGCCACGAGCAGCGTTGATAAAGAACGAGCCGTCTTTCATCTTGCCAAACTCACGAGCGGTCATCATATTACGGGTGCTAGGCAGGTCAGGGACGTGCAGGGTTACCACATCAGCTTTTTCTAGGAGTTCATCAAAACTGCCCATTTGCATGGCATTACCCAGTGGCAGTTTGGTCAGCACGTCATGATAGATGACTTTCATGCCCAGTCCTTCGCACAGGACGGACAGTTGTGAGCCGATAGAGCCATAGCCCACGATACCCATGGTCTTGCCACGCACTTCATAGCTGTCTTTGGCGGATTTGTTCCAGCCACCACGATGGACGACCGCATTTTTCTCAGGAATGCCACGCATGAGCATGATGGTCTCAGCAAGCACCAGCTCGGCAACCGAACGGGTGTTCGAGTAGGGGGCGTTAAAGATAGGAATGCCCAGCTCTAAGGCAGCGTCCAAATCCACTTGGTTGGTGCCGATACAAAAACAGCCAATGCAGATGAGTTTTTCGGCAGATTCTAGCACCTTGCGAGTGAGCTGGGTGCGTGAGCGGATACCGATGAAATGGGCGTCTTTGATTTTTTCGATGAGTTCATCTTCATCAAGGGCGGTCTTGATGTATTCGATGTTGGTGTAGCCAGCTTCGTTTAGCACTTTTAGGGCGTTGTCATGCACGCCTTCTAAGAGCAAAAAGCGAATTTTGTCTTTGTTAAGGGATAAAGTCATGAAAAATCCTTATAAGGAGATTGGGTTGGCAAAAGTATATTTATACACCCATTTGGCGGATTTTGCAAAGGGTTTTGGGGGTTTTTTGTAACTTAATTAGGAATAAGGTTGTCGCCAACTTGACTTTTGCAAAATTTTAAAGGAAGTTCAAAAAATTCTCATCATGTATGTAAATGTTGGCTATCGGTAACTTTTTGTTTTATCTTAAAAAACCATGATACAATAACTTAAATCGGTAGCAAAATGAAATTTTAGTTGTCAAATTTTGAACATATGCTATAATTTGCCACTTTTAAATTTTTAATAAGTTTACATTTGTTCTGTTAAATTTTTAAAAGTATTATTGCCGTGCAAGCGGTCAAATCATTATTTATGATTACTCTTGCAAAACTGGTGTGCAATGAATTTTTCATTTTTACTTTATCGTTCATTGAACCACACGCCGAACGTCATGACCTTATTAAACCCAAATTTTATTTGATAAATTGGGTTTGGGTTTAGGGATATGATATTGAATTTGTTAAATTTAATGTCTTATTCATAGGTTTTTCTTTTAACCCTTATCTGAGATGGTAATCCGATATGAGCGTTCATTCTGTAAATCATGCCCCCGTAACTCCCAAAGACGGTGCAACCAACGACTACTACTTGACTCGTCAAAACCAAATGGAGTCAAATGTCCGTAGCTACCCACGCAAACTTCCCCTAGCCATTGCCAAAGCACAAGGTTGCTGGGTGGTGGACGTAGAAGGCAACGAATACCTTGACTGCCTAGCAGGAGCAGGTACGCTAGCCCTAGGACACAATCACCCTGCCACCATCAACGCCATTAAAGACGTGCTAGAAAGCGGTTTGCCACTGCATACCCTTGACATCACCACGCCGATTAAAGACGCATTTACCGAAAAATTATTGTCATTTTTCCCAAAAGATTTTGTCCTACAGTTCTGTGGTCCAACAGGGGCGGACGGTACAGAAGCCGCCATTAAACTTGCCAAAACCTATACAGGGCGTGATAATGTCATCGCATTCTCTGGCGGTTATCACGGCATGACGCATGGCTCGCTTGCCATGACAGGCAACTTGTCTGCCAAAGAAAAAGTTGGCAATCTCATGGCGGGCGTGCAGTTTATGCCATATCCGCATGAATACCGTTGTCCGCTAGGGCTTGGCGGTGAAGCTGGCGTGGACGCATTGACCTATTATTTTGAAAACTTCATTGAAGACGTAGAAAGTGGCGTTGTCAAGCCTGCTGCCGTTATCCTAGAAGCCATTCAAGGCGAAGGCGGTGTTGTCCCTGCCCCCAAAAAATGGCTCCAAAAAATTCGTGAAGTTACCGCAAAACACGACATCGTGCTAATCTTAGACGAAGTGCAAGCAGGCTTTGCCCGCTCTGGCAAGATGTTTGCCTTTGAGCACGCCGAAATCGTCCCTGATGTGGTCGTCATGTCCAAGGCGGTGGGCGGTGGTTTGCCCCTTGCCGTGCTTGCCATTAACAAAAAGTTTGACGCATGGGCACCAGCAGGACACACAGGCACATTCCGTGGCAATCAGCTAGCCATGGCGGCAGGATATAACGTCCTAGAACAAATCACAAACAACAACCTTGCCGAAAATTCACGCATTCAAGGCGAGTTTTTGCGTGATGAACTGCGTAAAATTGCACAAGAATTCCCCTGTATTGGCAATGTGCGTGGGCGTGGCTTGATGGTGGGTATTGAGATTGTGGACGAGCGTAAATCCGCCGACCACATGGGGTCATACCCTGCCGACAGTGAGCTTGCGGTCGCTATCCAAAAAGCGTGCTTTGATAATAAGCTGTTATTGGAGCGGGGCGGTCGTGGCGGTACGGTGGTGCGTTTGCTCTGTCCGATTACCATTACTACGGACGAGTGCCAAGAGGTCATCACTCGCTTTAAAAAGGCGGTGGGCGAAGCGGTAAAAGCGGTGCGTGGCTAGGCGTTAATTGTAATTTAAAAATAAAGGCGTGCTAAATGGTACGCCTTTATTTTTGCCAAAAACTGGCTTTATGTTTATCAAAAAATTTGTTAAAATAAAAAATTTTACTTGACACTTGCTATGGAAAATCGCAAAATGAACCAACCAACCAACCAACC
>NZ_MXAN01000051.1:0-18123 GCF_002027545.1 Moraxella lacunata | reverse complement strand
CAACCAACCAACCAACCAACAGCCTAAAAACTGCCCATAATACCGACTTTTTTGGTGAAAAATTAACCAAACTTCGCCAAATTCTCCCCGAAATATTTTCCGAAAATACCCTAGACCTAGAAAAACTCAAAACCCTACTGGGCGACCACCCTGCCCAAAACGAACGCTACGGCTTAAATTGGGCGGGAAAATCAACCGCCTATCAAGCCCTACAACGCCCCACAAATAATACATTAGCCCCTTGTCCTGCCGAGAGCGTGGATTTTGATACCACACAAAACATTTTTATTGAAAGTGATAATTTAGAAGCCCTAAAAATATTACAAAAATCCTATGCAGGCAAAATCAAAATGATATACATTGACCCGCCTTATAATACGGGCAATGACTTTATTTATCACGATGATTTTAGCCAAAGCAAAAAAGAGTATGAAATTGCCACAGGCGATAGAAATATCAATGGCGAATTATTAAAATCCTTTAAAAAGAACAGTAAAGACAATGGGCATTATCATTCTAATTGGCTGAATATGATGTTGCCTCGTTTGCATTTGGCTCGTACTTTGCTTTCTGATGACGGTGTGATTTTTATTAGCATTGATGATAATGAACAGGCTCAATTAAAGTTGTTGTGTGATGAAATATTTGGTGGGGAGAATTTTGTTGCAGATTTAATTAGAAAAACAAAATCAACCACAAATGATGCTAAAACTGGTTTAAACTTACAACACGAAAATTGTTTAATTTATGCAAAAAATAAAGACTTAATAAAATTATTAGGCGGAGAAAAAGATTTATCAGGCTATTCAAATCCAGATAATGACCCCAATGGAGATTGGCGTTCAAGCGACCCAAGTGCAAAAAGTGGAACGGAGAAAAATAACTATTTTGCAATTACAAATCCCTATACTGGAAAAATAGATTATCCGCCAACTGGTAGATTTTGGCTTTTTTCACAAAATACAATCCAAAAACATATTGATAATGGCAATATTTGTTTTAAGAAAGAACATAAGAAAAATGAAAGGGGGTTTATTTTTAAAAGATATAAAAAAGATTTAAAGACAACACAAAAAACATTAGACAGCTTGGTATTTTGTGATAATGAATTTATGAACCAAGTTGCCACAAAAGAATTATTGGATATTAATTTGGCTGAACACTTTAATTATCCAAAAAGTACCAACTTTTTAAAAAGAATTATTGAACATAGTAGCAGTTCAAACTCAATAATCCTAGACTTTTTTGCAGGTTCGGCAACCACCGCCCACGCTGTCATGCAATTAAACGCAGAAGATGACGGCAACCGCCAGTTTATAATGGTGCAACTGCCAGAACTCACTGATGAAAAAAGCGAAGCCCACAAAGCAGGATTTAAAAATATCGCCGAAATATCAAAAGAACGCATTCGCCGAGCAGGGGCAAAAATCAAAGCCGAAAACCCTGATAAAAATATAGATACAGGTTTTAAAGTATTTAAATTAACGGACAGTAATTTTAAAGCGTGGCAAATTGACGATGATGATATTGCCAAGCAATTAGAAATGTATATTGATCTCCTAAAAGATAATGCCAATGAGATGGATATTGTCTATGAATTGCTATTAAAGATGGGATTAAAATTAACGGCAGATATTCACTTTGAAAAGGGTGTTTATTGGCTAACTTGTGAAAATAAATCGTACGCCATTGTGCTAAATTCATTATCCCAAGATAAGTTTAATGCCATTATTGATAAAAAACCTGCCAAAACCGTTGTATTGGACAAAGCATTTTTAAATGACAGTGAAAAATCCAATGTGATTTTGCAATTTAAAGATGCTGGACTAAATTTTGAAAGTATTTAATTATTGGGGGAATAGGTAATGCAAATTCAATATGAGCATTTAGATTATCAAAAACAGGCGATTGATAGTATCGTGGATTTATTTCAAGGCGAAATCACGCATCATCAAGATGATTTTAGCTTATCGGATAAAGACAATGTGCGTGTGATTGCCAATGAATTATCGTTATCCAAAGATGATATTTTTGATAATCTAAAAAATATCCAAACACAAAATCAGCTTTCTTTGTCTGATAAGTTGGATAATTTGTATTTTAGTGTAGAAATGGAAACGGGTACGGGCAAAACTTTTGTTTATTTAAATACCATTTTTGAGCTTTATCAACGCTATGGCTGGCGAAAATTTATCATTGTTGTGCCAAGTGTTGCCATTCGTGAAGGTGTATTGCAAACTTTAAATAGCACAAAAGCCTATTTTAAAGATGAATTTAATTCGCCAATTTATCATTATGGCGAATATAGCGGTCAAAAAACCAATGCATTAAAACATTTTGCGACAAGCACACATATTGAAATTTTAGTGATGAATATTCAATCTTTTGAAAAAGAAAGCAACATCATCAATCAACAGCGAGAAAATGGCGTGTTAATGGAGTTAATCCAAGCAACAAACCCAATCATTATTATTGATGAACCACAAAATATCAGCAGTGATAAACGCAAAAATGCCATTGAAAATTTAAATCCATTATTTGCGGTTGGATATTCGGCAACGCATAAAGAAATTATCAATAAAGTGTATAGCCTAAATCCTGTACAAGCATTTGAAAAGAATTTGGTAAAACAAATTGTCGTCAATTCTGTGGTGTCGCAGGATAAAAATAATGCTTTTATTGAATTAAAAGAAGTCATCAATAAAGGCGGATTAAAAGCAAAAATACTTATTGATGTTAATGAAAATAAAGAATTGAAAAGAAAAGTTGTTACTGTAACAACCAATGACAAAAATCATGATTTATATAAACTATCAAAACAAAATCCCAACTATCAAGGATTTATGGTTACAGGCATTGATTTAGAAAACAAAATAGTTAGATTTTCTAATGGTATAGAAATTGCCTGTGGCGTAAATTTGGATTATCTTAAAGATGATATGATGAAACAGCAAATTCACGCCACGATTAAAACACATCTGCAGCGTGAAAAGCAGTTAAATCCATTAGGCATTAAAGTATTGTCGCTATTTTTTATTGATAAAGTGGAAAATTATCGCACCAATGCACAAGGTGAAATTGGTAAGTTTTATGAGTGGTTTGAAGAATTGTATGAATTAGAAACCAAACAATCAGCAAGTGGCGTACATAATGGCTATTTTAGCCAAGACAAAAAAGGCAATGCCAAAAATAGTAACGGCACAACCAAAGATGATAACAATGCTTATGAATTGATTATGAGGGATAAAGAGCGGTTATTGTCGCTTGATGAGCCTGTGCGATTTATTTTTAGCCATTCGGCATTAAAAGAAGGTTGGGATAATCCCAATGTTTTTCAGATTTGTACTTTAAATGAAACAACTTCACAAATCAAAAAACGCCAAGAAATTGGGCGTGGACTTCGTTTGCCTGTGAATCAAAAAGGCGAACGAATTTATGATGAACAGGTTAATATTTTGACCGTGATTCCCAATGAAAGTTATGAGCAATTTGCCAGCAGTTTACAGCAGGAATATATTGATGATTGTGGTATTAAATTTGAAAAATCTAATATCAAAGACGCTAAAAATGAACGCACGGTAACTTATCGTTTTGATGCGTTTACCGACCCACTATTTTTACAAATTTGGGAGCGTATTCGCCAAAAAACCAAATATCGTGTTGCATTTGATAGTGATGAATTGATTAAACTGGCAGGCCAAGCATTAAATAAAATGCCAGTCATTACCAAACCAAAAATTGAAATCAAAAAAGCAAGACTCATTCAAAATAGTGAAACGGGCGTACAGGCAGAAGAAATTTATTCTGATTATCAGTATTTGGACAAAAAAATTGCCATACCTGATATCTTAAAGACATTGCAAAATAAGACGGGATTAACTCGTCAAACTTTGGTTGAGATTTTAAAACAATCTGGGCGGATTGATGAAGTAAAAAATAACCCACAACGCTTTATTGAAATTGTGGCAGAAATCATCAATAATGAACTGTATGATTTGATGAAAAACGGCATTTATTATCAAAAATTAGATGAAGTTTATGAACAAAATCTGTTTGAGACTTATAAAATTTATGCCAATCAATACACTTTTTATATCAATAAAATGGAAAAAACCATTTATAATGGCGTGTTGGATTTGGATTCAAAAACTGAACATCAATTTGCAACCGATTGTGAGAATTATGATGAGCAAGTGGCATTTTACTTTAAATTACCCAAAAAATTTAAAATCCCAACACCAATCGGTAATTATAATCCTGATTGGGCGGTTGTCATCAATAAAAATGGCGAGCAGGTTTATTTTATTGCTGAGACCAAAAATACAGGCGATAAATCCATTCAAGATGGGGTGGTGGTTGATAAACTGAAGTGGGAAGAGCGGTTTAAGATTGCTTGTGCCAAGCGGTTTTTTGAAATAAATGATGAAGTGGGCTATCAGGTGGTGCAAAAAATCAATGAATTAACCGAAAATAATAAGGTGTATTAAATGATGCAAATATGCTAAAATAAAGCATTTTTTACTTTATAGGATGTAGCCATGCCAACTTTTGAACAACACCGCCAAGCCCTACTTTGCAATGATAGCCAGTCAATCGCCGATTATGAACGTGCGATGACGGACGCTGTCAAAGCGGTAACGGCATGGCTTAAAAACGACAAAATGTACACAGGCGGTAGCATTAAAGATCTTCGTTCGCAAATCAGCTTTAATCCGCAAAAAGAAGGTTTGGGCGTACAAAAATCGCTTGACCGCCTTGTGGAGCTGTTTTTAAACAAAAGTCTAAAAGTTCATCACCCCCATTCGCTCGCTCATTTGCATTGTCCTACCATGGTAACTTCACAAATTGCCGAAGTGCTCATCAACGCCACCAACCAATCAATGGACTCATGGGATCAGTCGCCTGCAGGCTCGCTCATGGAAGTTCAGCTCATTGACTGGTTACGCCAAAAGGTCGGCTATGGGGCAGGGCAGGCAGGCGTGTTCACATCAGGCGGTACACAGTCTAATCTTATGGGCGTGCTACTGGCTCGTGATTGGGCGATTAGCAAAAATTATCAAGACGACAACGGCAAAGCGTGGTCGGTACAGCGTGATGGCATTCCGCCTGATGCGATGAAAAAAGTCAAAGTGCTATGCTCAGAAAATGCTCATTTCTCCGTACAAAAAAACATGGCGATGATGGGCATGGGCTTTGCCTCAGTCGTTACCGTGCCTGTCAATGACAATGCCCAAATGGATACCAACGCCCTAGCCGACATCATGGCGGACTTGCACGCCAAAGGCAACATCGTGGCGTGTGTGGTGGCAACGGCAGGGACGACTGACGCAGGGGCGATTGATGACATCAAGACAATCCGTGCCTTGTGCGACAAATTCGGAGCGTGGCTACACGTTGATGCGGCGTGGGGTGGGGCGTTATTGCTATCCAACGATTACCGCTCTATGCTAGACGGCATTGAGCTGACCGATTCGGTTACGCTTGATTTTCATAAGCACTATTTCCAAAGCATTTCTTGCGGTGCGTTCTTGTTAAAAGACGAGCAAAATTACCGCTTTATGCACTATGAAGCCGAGTATTTAAACTCAGCTTATGACGAAGAGCATGGCGTGCCAAACTTGGTGTCAAAGTCTTTGCAGACCACTCGCCGATTTGATGCGTTAAAATTATGGTTCACGGTGGAGGCGTTGGGCGAAGAGCTGTACGGTTCAATGATTGACCACGGGGTAAATTTGACAAAAGAAGTGGCGGATTATATCCGTAACACGGACGGCTTGGAGCTACTTGTTGAGCCACAATTTGCGTCTGTCTTGTTCCGTGTTGTGCCAACTGGCTATCCTGATGAGTTTATTGATAGCCTAAATCAAAATGTAGCGGACGAGCTGTTTGCCCGTGGGGAAGCCAACATCGGCGTAACCCGTGTGATTGATAGCCGTCAAAATGTGCAGTCGTTAAAGATGACCACACTAAGCCCAATCGCCACGCTTGAAAACGTGCAAGCCTTATTATCGCAAGTGCTGGCAGAAGCCGAGCGTATCAAAGATGATATTAAAAATGGTACTTATACTCCGCCGATTGATTGAGTTTGGTTGAATTAAACGATAAAAAACCGATTAAGTGAATTAATCGGTTTTTTGTTTGGAAATTAAAACAAGGTTTGTTTGCTTTTGCTTAACTGAAAACCGTGCCCTGATTTATTCACACATCTCATGCCTGTGGTTTGGCTAGTGCAAGTCCAACCGTTGCCGTTGATTGACGAACCATAAGGGATAATCTTTGTAATATCTTCTGCTTCGTTTTCAGGCTCAAATTCATGATTGGTGCATTGAAGTTTGCCTTTGCCAGTTTGGTTTAAGGTAAATTCCAATCCAACGCCTTCACTGCATTTTGCAGGTTTTTTGGCAACGTTTTGAATGTAGCAAGTAAGGGCGTTGCCAGAACTGGTAATATTATCACCGCCACAGACAATATTACCACTAGGTGTGGCAAAAACCTTATTATGGGTGTTTGCGTAGTTAAATGATGACCAGCCAGCAAAAGCGGTTATTGCTAAAATAGACCGCCACTGAGCAAAGCAATCTGCATAAGTTTTTTCATAAAAACTCCTATTGATGGGAAAGAACGTGATTAATACTACGATATTCGTAGTAAAAAATCAAGTAAAATATACGAAATTCGTAACTTTTTAATCTAGGGTAAAAGTTATGAGTTTGCAACAGATATTTACACGGCGTTTTAAGGTGGCTCGCAAGGCTAAAAATCTTACCCAAGAGCAGTTAGGCATCGCCATTGGTTTGGATGAATTTGTGGCAAGCTCACGCATTAATCGCTATGAAAAGGGTGTGCATTTGCCTGATTTGACCACATTAAATAACATTGCCAAAGCCTTAGATGTACCGCCTGCTTACTTTTTTGCTGATGATGAGTTGGCACAGATGATTTTGGCATATAAAAAAGCCGATAACTAAGTCTAGATTATCGGCTTTTAGGCTATCAGCTTTTGGTGTGGAGTTGATTTATTTTACATTTTCATCCAACACTGTCTCTTCGGTAGATTTCCAGTTATAGGCACCGTAGAGAATCATTTGCATTTGGCGAGTGCAATGCAACAGCATGGCCTCTTTGGCTTGTTCTAGGTCGCTATCAACAGGCTTGGTCTCTTCATCGTCTTCAAGCTCGGGGGCATAGGTCAAATCTAGCCAGTCGATAATCCATGAGAAACTTAAGTTTACCCCAATCTCGGCAAGCAAATAACGGTCGCTGGCACTGACATGTTCAAAAGAGGGTTGTAGGGCTAGGTCTTCACTCATGACCTTGGCAAAGGTTTTGATTTGTTCGCTGATGGCACGGCGAACCGCTTCTGAACCACCAAAACGCTCGGCAGCGATGAATTGCCAGTAGCGTGGCTGAGCGTCCACCGCTTTAAAAAATAGTTGCACGCTTTTGGCGATTTGGCGTTCAAAGGTGCGTTTTTTGCCAAACTGCATATGCTCACGCAGGGTTGATAGAGCATCACCCAGTTCGTCTTCTACCAATGATTTGCCCAACTCTTCCATGTCATCAAAATGACGATAAAAGGCGGTTGGCACCACGCCCACTTCACGGGTTACCTGACGTAGGCTGATAGAGCTAAACCCTTGCCCCATCATGCATAGGTCAAGCACGGCATTATAGAAAGCTTGACGGGTTTGGCGTTTTTTCTCTTCACGGGTTAGGGCTTTGGCTTCTTTGGTTTTGTCGGTCGTGGTCATAAGGCACCTTTCTTGGGTATTAATTGATAAATGATGGTAAAAGACAAATAAAAACGACCAAAATCCCAAGTTGCGTAGATTTTGGTGAATTATTGTTTATTATGTAGGGCGTGCCTGCCCTTTATAACACAATTCATATTTTAGAGCATTTATAGAAAGAAAACGATGTTTTTGCATGAAAAATGGCTAAATCTTGTTTTTCTGCGTCAAAAACTTGCTTGATAGAATAACTATCAAGCAAGTTTTTTCCTTGAAAAACGGGCGATTTTTCTCATTTTTCATTGCAAATACAAAAGGCAGGCACGCCCTAGAAAAATTTCAAAAATTGCAAGGCTTTTGGTGTGAATGGATATTTGAATGAATATCAATCAAGCCCAACAAACAATTTTTGATGTTGGCGTATATTATAACACATTTTTTTGATTAAAAAAGTGCATAAGTACACTAACGGCAACATCATGGCGACTGTCGGTGCGAAGTTGGGTCGTGGTGCGAGTAAGTTTGGCGATTTGTTCGCTAGGATTTGCCAGTACGTCCAGAGCATGACGGGCGATGTTGTCGGCATTTGCGTCATCTTGGATAAGCTCTGGTACAACCGCTTGCCCTGTTTGGTTGTGGGATAGGATGTTGGGCAGGGCGACATAGGGGATTTTAACCAATCGCTTGGCGATGGCGTAGGTTAGGGCATTGACTTTATATACCACGACCATGGGGCGGTGCAGTAGCAGAGCTTCTAGGGTTGCCGTACCTGACGCTAAGATGGTCAGCTCACAGGCGCTCATCACATTTTGAGACAGTGAGAGCGTGGTCGGCAGTCGCCCTGCTTGACCGTCTTTGGCGGTTTGGGGAAAGATGATGTGGCATTTATCCAGCAGATGTACCGCTTGCTCTTTGATGAGCGATTTGACCAGATGAGCGTGTTCGTGGCTCACCACAGGTAGGATAAAGGCGTGGTCGCCCGCCTTGTCCAGTCTATCCATTGCCCCAATAAGCAGGGGTAAAATGGCGTTAATCTCACTGGTGCGAGAGCCTGCCATCACGCAGATGGGGCGAGCAGGGCTATGTTGCAGGCGAGCAAGTTCGGGAAATAGCGGACTATAATCGCTTAGAAACTCGCCATAAATCTCACGCCCTGACCGCTCATCAGGGCGTATCTTGTCAAGCAAGGGATGTCCCACGCACACCGCAGGGTGTCCATGTTTGTCATATATTGCTGTCTCAAAGGGAAACAGACACAGCACCAAATCAGTTGCCGACTTGATGCCAAAAATCCGACTCTCACGCCATGCCCACACACTGGGGCTAACGTATTGCACACAAAAAATGGGCTTGATGATGGATTTTTGTTTTAAACTCTTAGCAAGGCGTAAATTAAAATCAGGAGCATCAATGCCTATAAAGATATCAATACCAATGGACAAAAACTCATCCAAAATCTCTTTTTTGGCAAGCAGTAAATCAGGCAAATGCTTAACCACCTCACCGATGCCCATGACCGATAGGCGGTTCATGTCAATAAGAGAGTCAAGCCCTGCCTTGCTCATCATCTCACCGCCCACACCAATCCAGCGAACATTAGGGCAGATGGCATTCATCTTTGTCATAAAATCAGCCCCCAAGGCATCGCCCGACACTTCCCCTGCGACAATGCCAATGGTCAAGGGCTTGTCGGTAGGCAAGGCGGACAAATCAAAAGGGGGCGTGGTGTGGGTCATGATGTCTCGTGGGTTTGTGAGTGATTTTTAAAAATTAGCGTTCTAAATACTGGATTTTGCCTGCTACGCCGTCCCATTTTTCATGGTCGGGTAGGGCGTCTTTTTTCTCGGTGATGTTTGCCCATTCGTTGGCGAGTTCTTCGTTGATTTGGATGAACGCTTCTTGACCTGCTGGTACTTCATCTTCTGAAAAAATGGCGTTGGCAGGGCATTCAGGTTCGCACAAAGCACAGTCAATGCACTCATCAGGATTGATGACCAAAAAGTTTGGACCTTCATAAAAACAGTCCACAGGGCAAACCTCAACGCAGTCGGTGTATTTGCAAAGAATGCAGTTATCAGTTACTACAAATGTCATGGCGATACCTTAGTTGTGTTTGGTTATGATAAAATGGTTTGGCTTGACGAGACTTTTTGGGCAGTTGTCCCTATGATGAGCTGATAAATGGTCATAAAATAAGATTACCAAAATGTCCCATCAAAATAACACGACGACAAAATTGGTGTATATTTTATACTTTTTGGCAAATTTTCTCAAACCAAAGCAGGTGATTTATGAGACCAAAATACAAAATCTTTATTAAAAAATGCCAAAAAGTTGTAAATAGTAAAAGTGATTATTATTACAATGACTAAAATGGGCGGTAAGTAAAGCAAATGGTAAAGTAGATAAACACAGTGAGAATGGCGTTAATGCTTGTCATTTTTTGATGGATTTTGATGGCGGTTTTGTCAAAAAAGCAAGGAGAGACCTTGCTTTATGTTTTAAATCAATGTTTTAAACCAATGCTTTAATCAAATCGTTGTGTCTGTTCTGTCTTGTTTGTCTTGCTGAGTGCCTTCTTGTTTAGACTGGCTCTGTTGTTGGGTTTGTTGTTGATTTTGCTGTTGCTGTGCTTCTTTGGCAATTTTGTGGCAACGTTCAATGTGGTCAAAGGCAATTCTGGTAAAAATCATATAACCTACCGTACCTGCGACGATTTGACCACCTAGGGGGACATATTTGGCGACTTGTTTGCCAATCATACGACCGCCAAAGCCTTGTACAGTTTTATTAACGATACCACGAGTGGCGACCAGTCCGCCCACACGAAGCACTTTTTCTTTGATATTTTTTTCACGAGCCAAAGCGGTGTTTTTGTCTTCTAGACCAAAACGTTCGGTAATTTGGGGTAAAAGTTTTCTTAGCATGCCAACATCAACCGCTACATCTAAAAAAGGAATGGGAACAATGGCAACGCCTGCTGAGACTTTGGCACGAGATTTGGCAAGTTCTTTGCATTCACGTTCTATCTTGTCTAGGTCAAGTCCACTGACATCCTTGACAACCAATGTGTCTGTACTAAGTTCGCTAAAATTCATGATAAGCTCCAGAATGTAATAAAATAAAAAAGGCTGATAATAAAACAAATCATACCACAGCCTGATGATTGTATTGTAATAAAGTTGCTAACAAAATGTATCAGTATGTAAATTTATATTCATGATTTGGGACAAGTTTTTGACTTTGGGCAAGTTTTGGCAAAACTGTGTTAAAAAACTGTGCTAAAATAACCACAAAGACAAATGCAAAAGAAAAAGAGAGTAAGTAATGAGTACGCAAAATCGCCAAGACGATGACAGTCCTTTTGATGGCTATCCATCGCCAAGCCTACCCAAGCCTGCCCAAGTGACAAGTACGCAAAAGTTTGCCAATGCCAATTTGTCGCACCTGACCAACACGAGTGTGCAGGATTTTGAGCGTGCCTTTGATAAAGTCGGACGGTTTACCCCTAAGCACCTGACACTTGTCCCACGTCATCAAGGCGATGTGCCTGATGAGCTAACCGCGATGTTTGGCGAGACGCTCGGGCGACTACTTGCGTCACGACAGATTGGCAGTATTGATGAGATGGACATGTCTGTGGCAAAGCTCCTGCCTGCGAGTGATTTATTGGGACTTGACGTGGGGGCGGATATCATCAGTCGTGCCATTGATGAGAATAAACGCATACTCATTGTGGGTGATTTTGACTGCGATGGGGCGACATCGACCACGCTCATGGTGCGGTGTTTGCGTGAGATGGGAGCGGACGTGCAGTTTTTGGTGCCTGACCGTTTTAAATTTGGTTATGGGCTAACCCCCCAAATCGTGGCACATGGGGCAGATGAATTTGACCCCAAACTCATCATCACGGTGGATAACGGCATATCAAGCCATGATGGGGTTGCCAAAGCGGACGAGCTGGGTATTGATGTCGTCATTACCGACCACCATTTGACCACCAGTAGCTCGCCCAAAGCAAGTGCGGTCATTAACCCCAATCAAGTCGGCTGTGAGTTCGGCAGTAAGTGGCTCGTGGGCGTGGGTGTGGCGTTCTATGTCATGGGACGTGTCGCCAAAATCCGCCGTGAGATGGGCAAATCCACCACACAAGTCGCCAAATATCTTGACCTTGTGGCATTAGGGACGATAGCGGACGTGGGTCATCTTGACCAAAATAACCGTATTTTGGTAACACATGGACTTAACGCCATTCGGGAAGGGCGGTGCTGTGTGGGGATTTTGGCACTCTTGGAGCAGGCGGGGCGAGACGTGCGTAAGATTACGGCAGATGATTTTGGTTTTGCCATTGCCCCACGCATTAACGCCGCAGGGCGTATGGATAATATGCGAACAGGGGTGGAGTGCCTACTGACTGATGATTTTGGCGAAGCACACCGTTTGGCGATAGAGCTGAACCGTCTTAATCACTCACGCCGTGCCATAGAAACGCAAATGCGTGATGAAGCCAGCAGTATCATTGATGAGCTACACTTATCCGATGAATCTGATGATAAGCCCAAATGTGTTGCCAAAGCCATTTGCCTGTATCAAGACAACTGGCACCAAGGCGTGATTGGTATCGTGGCAGGACGTATCAAAGAACAGTTATACCGTCCGACCATTGTCTTTGCCCCTGCCGATGCTGATAAAGTGGGTGATGACGACCTAATCAAAGGCTCGGGGCGGTCTATCGCAGGCGTGCATATTCGTGATGCCATTGAGACGGTGGCGATGGCAAATCCTGAGCTGATTTTGCACTTTGGCGGTCATGCGATGGCGGCAGGCTTGACCATTCATAAGCGGGATTTTGAGCGGTTTAAGGCAGAATTTTTGAAAGTGGTGGACGGCTTTGATGATGAGCTATTTAGCGAATTAAAATATACCGATGGCACGCTCATCCCGCCTGATTTTAGTCTGGCCTTTGTCCATGCTCTAAAAAATGTCAGCGTGTGGGGTAATGGCTTTTTGCCCCCTGCCTTTGATGGGGTCTTTGAAGTGGTTAATTTTCGCATTTTAAAAGACAAGCATTTAAAACTGACGTTGCGAGCCGATGGCGTGCAGTATCCGATAGATGCCATTTGGTTTAATTATGACGTGGACGAATGGGATTATCGGGCAAGTGCGGTGCATATTTTGTTTACCCTAGACATTAACGAGTGGCAGGGTAATCAGAGTTTGCAACTCATCATCAAGGATTTGGCGGTGTGTGCGATTGATTAGATTGAGATGAGATAAAAGCCGATGTTGATTATCGGCTTTTGTTTTATTTGCCCTTAGCGTCCGCCCAGATGATTTTGTGCAGTTGTAATTGAAAACGTACAGGCAAGCCGTCCGCCAAAATCCATTCGGCAAGCTCTACCGCCAAATTTGGCACGTCCGATTTACGCTCGTCTATATTAAACATGGGCGAAAACCACACCACACCGCATTTTTTATCAAGCTCATATTTTTGCAAAACGTCTTTTGCCCAATCATAATCGGCACGGTCAGTGATGACAATTTTGATTTGGTCGTTGTCGGTGAGATAATTTAGATTTTCCCACAGATTTTTATCCACTTCGCCTGATGATGGGCTTTTTAAATCCATGACTTTTGACACCGCTATTGGCACGTCCTTGACCGACAACGCCCCTGCCGTTTCCAATGAAATCTCATAGCCGTTATCAAGGAGTAATTTCATCAAGGCAATGGCGTTGGGCTGGGCAAGCGGTTCGCCCCCTGTTAGGCAAATGCGTTTGCAAGGATACTGTTTGATATGCTCCAAAATCGCATCAAGCCCCCAACGCTCGCCCCCTGTAAAGGAATAAGTCGTGTCGCAATAAGTGCAACGCAAAGGGCAACCTGTAAGACGAATAAAAATGGTCGGCAAACCCATGGTTAAGGCTTCGCCCTGCAAGGAATAAAAAATCTCCGTCAAACGCAAGCCTGAGGACGGGTCGGTGGTGGGAATAAAGGTATTGCGTAAAGGGGTGGGGTTTGGCATGGTGTGTATAATTTGCAAAAATCGCTTATTTTAACAAATTTTGTGGGATTTTGGGGGATTTTATTGTATTAAAAATAAGCCAATTTATCGGCATTTGGCAAATGGGTGGGGATATTTTCATCTAGTCAAGCAAGCAGTTGGGTTTCGTTTTTGCCTTGTGGTAAGGTTAATCCATTTTGCAACGCCTGCTCTTTAGTTTCGTAGTCGTCAATGGCGTGCTTCATGCGTTCCATGTCAAAAAGCGGCTCTTGAATAATCAGGCTGTCATGCGATTTGGTTAGGCGAATGTCTTCATCAAAAGTAAGGTAGCTACCCATGCTTGTACGGCAGGGGGGGTAGGCTTGATAATTCTATAGTCATTGGGTTTTCCTGTTTTTAAATTATCGTGTATATGTTACTATAAAAGGTTTGTTAGTTTTTTCGCCATTAACTTGTCACAAAATAGTCCCCAAAAGCTAAGTGCCTTTGGGGACTGGTATGTGCTATGGTGCTTTATCAAACCAGATTAGGCAAGTTGTGCCACGCTGATTTTGTCTGATTTTTCGGTGTACTCGCTCATTTGGTCGAAGTTTAGGTAGTTGTACACTTCGGCTTCCATGGATTCAAGTTTACCTGCGTATGCCATGTACTCTTCAACGGTTGGTAGTTTACCAAGTACAGATGCCACAGAGGCAAGCTCGGCAGAAGCTAGGTACACGTTCGCTCCTTGACCCAGACGGTTCGGGAAGTTACGAGTAGAGGTAGATACTGCCGTTGAGTTTGGTGCGATACGAGCTTGGTTACCCATACATAGCGAGCAACCGGGCATTTCAGTTCTTGCACCTGCTTGGGCGTAGGTATTGTAATACCCTTCGTCCATCAGTTGGCGTTCGTCCATTTTGGTAGGCGGTGCAATCCACAAACGAGTGGTCAAGCTACCTGCTGGCACTTCTTGCAAAAGTTTACCTGCGGCACGGAAATGTCCGATGTTGGTCATGCACGAACCGATAAACACTTCATCAATCTTATCGCCAGCGACTTCTGATAGCAATTTGGCATCATCAGGGTCGTTTGGACAGCATAGGATTGGCTCTTTGATATCGGCAAGGTCAATCTCATACACTTTGGTGTATTCGGCATCCGCATCGGCTTTTAGCAGGCTTGGGTTGTCTAGCCATTTTTGCATATTCTCAGCACGGCGAGCTAGCGTACGAGCATCGCCATAACCTTCGGCAATCATCCATTTTAGCATGACGATGTTAGAGCGTAGGTATTCAGCAACTTTTTCTTCTGATACGGTAATCGCACAACCCGCTGCACTGCGTTCAGCAGACGCATCAGACAATTCAAATGCTTGCTCAACAGTCAAGTCGTTTTCCATTTCGGTTAAGTCAATCTCTAAGATACGACCAGAGAAGATATTTTTCTTACCCTTTTTCTCAACGGTCAAATCGCCTGCTTGGATTGCATAGTAAGGAATGGCGTGTACCAAGTCGCGAAGCGTGATACCAGGTTGCATTTTGCCTTTAAATTTAACCAAAACAGACTCAGGCATGTCAAGTGGCATCACACCAGTGGCAGCAGCGAACGCTACAAGACCTGAACCTGCTGGAAATGAGATACCAATGGGGAAGCGAGTATGACTGTCGCCACCGGTACCAACGGTGTCAGGCAACAACATGCGGTTTAGCCATGAATGAATCACCCCATCACCTGGGCGTAAGCTGACACCGCCACGGTTCATGATAAAGTCAGGTAGGGTGTGATGCGTTACCACATCAATCGGCTTTGGATAAGCGGCGGTATGACAAAACGACTGCATGACAAGGTCAGATGAGAAGCCCAGACATGCCAAATCTTTGAGTTCATCACGGGTCATCGGGCCTGTGGTGTCTTGTGAGCCTACGGTTGTCATTTTCGGTTCACAGTAGGTATCTGGGCGAATGCCTTGCCCCTCTGGCAAACCACAGGCACGACCCACCATTTTTTGGGCTAAGGTAAAGCCTTTGCCAGTATCGGCAGGTTGCTCTGGGGTACGAAATAGAGTGGATGATTCAAGACCTAGCGACTCACGAGCCTTGCTTGTTAAGTTGCGACCGATGATAAGGTTAATGCGACCACCAGCACGCACCTCATCTAGCAGTACAGGGGTTTTTAGCTTAGATTTGGCAATTTGATTGCCGTCTTTGAATGCGGTAACGGTTGCGGTAGCATGGTCGATTTTTAGGGTAACTTCATCGCCCATGTTCATGTCAGAAACGTCAATCTCAACAGGCAACGCCCCAGCATCTTCCATGGTGTTAAAGAAAATCGGAGCGATTTTACCACCTAGACACACACCGCCGTCACGCTTGTTTGGAATGTGTGGAATGTCATCGCCAAAGAACCATAGCACAGAGTTAGTCGCTGATTTACGGCTAGAACCTGTACCCACCACATCGCCCACGTAGGCAACAGGATTGCCCCTATCAAGTAGCTCTTGGATTTGGGTCAAAGGTCCAACCTCGCCATTTTTTTCTGGGTTAATGCCATCTCTGGCATTTTTTAGCATGGCGTTGGCGTGTAGTGGAATGTCAGGACGGCTCCACGCATCTTGGGCAGGCGACAGGTCGTCTGTGTTGGTCTCGCCAGTTACTTTAAAAACAGTAATGGTCATCTCGCTAGGTACGTCAGGACGGCTGGTGAACCACTCCGCTTCTGCCCATGATTCTAGTACCGCTTTGGCGTTGGCGTTGCCTGCTTTGGCTTTTTCTTCTACGTCATGGAACGCATCAAATACCAAAAGGGTCTTTTTCAACGCATCCGCCGCCAAACCGCCAAGCTCGGCATCATCAAGTAACTCAACGAGTGGTGCCACGTTATAACCACCAAGCATCGTGCCTAATAGATACACCGCACGCTCTTTGGTAACTAGTGGAGAAGTTGCTTCGCCTTTGACAATGGCATTTAAAAAGGCGGCTTTGACATAGGCAGCTTGGTCAACCCCTGCTGGCACACGGTTTTCAAGTAAGTCCACCAAGTACGCTTCTTCGCCTGCTGGCGGGTTTTTTAAGAGTTCTACCAAATCGGCAGTTTGGGCATCGGTCAATGGCTGTGGGGGTACGCCTAAGGCTTCACGCTCGGCGACGTGGGCTCTGTATTCGGTTAGCATTTGCGACATAGCAATTCTCCATGATAGTAGGTCATAAGTGCTTGACAATGATTTTCACTGTTACAATAATTATCAAGTGCCTAGACGTTGATTTAACAGGCGTTTGTGCCTAAATTTCTCCCCTTTATCATACCCTAAAATCCGCCCAAATTCAAAAAATTCTCTGCCATAACCAATATTTATTTAAAAAATACCACCCATTTGCCAAGGTTTGGCATTGGGTGTGATTTGGGCTTAGGCGACACGCGGAGCATTGGATTATTGGCGTGTTTTGGTGTTCCTAAACGTCAGATTCACCCGACTGCCCTGCACTCGCTTTTGCTTGGGTATGCTGTGTTGCCAATGGTGCTGAATCTGCCCTGCCATGACAAGCAGACTGCCATGATATAAAGGCAATTCTAATTTTACCGCATGATTGTCTTTAAGCCTTAATAAAAATCGTCTGGTCTGCCCAAAACTTACCGACGCTATCAAGGGATTTGCCCCAAGCTCTGATTCATCATCGCTGTGCCAGCTAATATAATCATCGCCCGTGCGATAATGATTTAACAGCACGCTATTAAACCGCCTTTTACAAACACCAAATAACGCTTGATTAATGGTAAGCAGTTCATCCGTCCAAGCATTTGGCATCAGGCTAATACCCGAATACGCATAAGGGCAATCCTTATCGCCATACCATGCCGACAGGCGGGGAATTGGGTGTGTCTTGCCATACATATAAATGGTGTCTTGTTGCCAGTTGATATTGCCATCTGCCAATAAATAAGCCAGATAATCATCACAGAATTTTTTATCAAAATAACATGGCGAATAATACAATCTGCCAAATGGCACCACAATAACCACGCCTTTGCCGTCATTGTGAAAATAAGCGGTAAAGTCGGTATTCATAAATTGACCATTTTTTATTAATTGGTCTATGGGCAATTGATTTGGCGGTTGATTATCAAAAATATCATTAAATAAATCCATGAACTTACCTTTTTATTTTAATTTTAAATAATTAAATTAGGATGTGTTAAACCTTTATAACATTAATTTACACCCAGCCAACTTGATATTTACCACGGGTTTGTAGGGGTGTGCTGAGCACACCCTTTGATGACAGTACCGTGCAAGGCGTGCACAGCACGCCCCTACGTCCAAGCATCATTGCGTTTGTAGCAATTTTAAAGTTTATTGAGTGTATAATAAACTTCCTGCAAAACCAGTTTTCCGTTCGCCCTTGTATCAAC
>NZ_MXAN01000050.1:12850-39637 GCF_002027545.1 Moraxella lacunata | reverse complement strand
GTGGAATACAGTTGCTACAATCCAAAAATAATTTCCTAATAATCAATAAGTTGTTATTTTAAATGGAGATTGAAGTCTTAAATAATAAAAATCATTGGGTGCGTGCGTTTACGCACCTTTTTATGTACACTCTACAAAATGAAAAAGTACTACGGTTCCCGTTCGTGGTGAGCCTGTCGAACCATAACGGAAACCGACCCTTCGACAAGTTTAGGGCGAACGGTTTCCGTAGTAAAATTCAATTTTATTAGCTGTATAATCATTTAACTTCAAAATACACCCATTGGCAGTAAGGTGCGTATTACGCACCGATAAGATTTTTCATTTAAAAGGTGCGTGGTACGCACCTTACCATACGACTACCATACGACAAATAATTTTAAATTTAGCATTGGTGTAAATTGGGGTTAATTGACTATAATATGGATAGATTTTAACCAAAAAATACGGCATAACAACACTGCACATTACCGATAAATTTACCACAAACTTTTGCCGAATTTGCCAAAATCCATTATAATATCCGACCATTTGCCCGAAGAATTTAGATTATGAGCCAACTAAACCCCCGCCAACAAGAAGCCCTAGCCCATGTTTCAGGCCCCTTGCTCGTTCTGGCAGGGGCAGGGTCGGGTAAGACATCGGTCATTACCCAAAAAATCGCTCATCTTATCCAAAACTGCAACACGCCTGCCGAGCGTATCACGGCAATGACCTTTACCAATAAGGCGGCAAGGGAGATGAAAGAGCGTGTCAAAAAGCTCCTGCCAAGCGAGAAAACTCGTGGGCTGACGGTGTCTACGTTTCACCAGTTTGGCTTGCAGTTTTTGCGGTATGAACTCATTCACACGCCATTAAAGGGTAATTTTAGCATCATGGACGCTGACGACAGCAAACGCCTGCTTGCCGAGCTAATGGTGCGTGATAACCTATCAGGGGCGGAGCGTGCGGACATGGTGGGTAAGGCGATTAAGATGATTAGCGACTGGAAAAATGACCTAGTCGCCCCCGAAGATGCCGAGCGGACACTGACCGACCCCGAAGATGTGATTTTTGCTCACCTGTATGGACTCTATGAGCGGAATTTGCGAGCGTATAATGCGGTGGATTTTGATGATTTGATTGTCCTGCCTGCTCGCATTTTAAAAGAAAATGAGCGAGTGCGTGAAAAATGGCAAAACCGCATTCGCTATCTGCTCGTGGACGAGTATCAAGACACCAACACCGCCCAATATGAGCTTATCAAGCTACTGGTGGGTATTCGGGCAAGGTTTACGGTGGTGGGCGATGATGACCAATCTATCTATGCGTGGCGTGGGGCAAAGCCTGAAAACATGGCGTTATTAAAGCAGGATTTCCCCAATTTGCACGTTGTCAAGTTAGAACAAAACTACCGCTCGACCAACCGCATACTGGCGTCTGCCAATGCTGTGATTACCAATAATGAGCATATTTTTGAAAAATCGCTGTGGTCGGACAAAGGGCATGGTGAATTAATCCGTGTGTTAAGCTCGCCCGATGATGGGGTGGAAGCGGAACGGGTGGCAAAAGAGATAGTAACGCACCGCCTAAGACATAACAACTCATGGGAGCAGTATGCTGTGCTGTATCGCTCCAACTTTCAGGCTCGGGTGCTAGAAGCCGAACTGCGTTCATTGCAAGTGCCGTATAAGCTCTCGGGCGGTACGTCATTTTTTGCTCGCACCGAGATTAAGGACGTCATGAGTTATTTGCGGATTATTCTAAATCCTGATGATGATGCGGCATTTTTGCGGATTATCAACACGCCCAAGCGTGGCATGGGTTCGGCAACCCTAGAAAAGCTCGGACTGTTCGCCCAAGAACACAGCCTATCGCTACTGTCCGCCTGCTCTCATGCAGGGCTAAAATCGGCGGTGGGGGCAAAGGCAGGGGCGACCCTTGCCAGTTTTGGGGAGTTCATCGAGCATTATACCCGTGAGCTTTATGATAACCCCGACCCCATGCCACTGGTGCGTCAGATGATTATGGAGACGGGGTATATTGACTACATCAAAGAAGACAGCAAAACGCCCCAACAAGAAAAAAACCGCCTTGACAACATCGAATCCTTGTACTCGTCCATTCATGCACTCATTGACCGTGCCGAAGATGATGATGAAAAAAGCATTGAAGCGGTGATTCGTAAGCTTGTGCTACTAGACATGCTAGAACAACAGCAAGAAGAAGAAAATACCAACAAAGTTAATCTCATGACCCTGCACGCCGCTAAGGGGCTTGAATTTGATTTTGTGTATATCATTGGGGTCGAAGAAGACATCTTGCCACACCGTAACTCTATCGTCTCGGAGACGGTCGAAGAAGAACGCCGTCTCATGTATGTGGGTATCACACGGGCAAGGCATGAGCTGACCTTGATGTACGCCCAAAAACGCAGGGCGGGCAAAGAGTATCGTCAGACCACGCCGTCACGCTTTTTGGACGAATTACCAAGCGACCATATTGATTATCCTGCCAAACGCCAAAAATCTGCCGACCCGAACAAGGTTGCCACAGACTATTTGGCAAACATTCAAGCAATGCTTGCCGCCAAACGTAAAGGCTAATCGTTTATCATTTTACCCATCGTTAATCTATTTATAAAAATCTGAGTATGTCATGTATCCATTTTTACGCCTAACCCAAAACATCATCAGTAGTGCAACCGCTTACCACAAAAGCAAAAAGTCAGGCACGGTGCTTGGTCTGACTGACACGACCGAGTATCGCTTTACCGCCAATGTGAATGACATTGATAACTTCTTTGAGATGAACAATGGGCGGATTTTGACGTTGTTTGACCTAGGGCGTAATGACTTTGCCATTCGCACAGGTCTGGGTAAAAAACTTGTACAAAAGCGGTGGGGCTTGGTGGTGGCAGGCAGTACCATTCAGTATCGTAAACGGGTGCGACTCTTTGATAAAGTGCTGATGAAAACTCGGGTATGTGCCATCGATGATAAGTGGTTCTACATGGAGCAGACGATGTGGGTTAAGGGCAAATGTACTTGTCATGCACTGCTTCGTACGGCAGTGACTAACTTTATGACGGGCAAGCCCATACCGACCGCACAGGTGTTGTCATCGCTTGGCTATGATGGGGTGAGCCTACCGCCTGATGAATGGGTGCAAGCGTGGATAGATGCGGACAAACAGCGGCCGTTTCCGCATTAAATATCAGCAAACCTTTTAAAAGGCTTTATAAAACATATACACCCAAGAAACTTTAAAATTACTACAAATGCAATAAATCTCTTTCCAAACTAAAAATAAACCCTTATAAGTATTGGGGTTGAAGTTTTTAAAAATCCATAAAAATCAGGGTTTGGAAAGAAGTCTAATGATGTCTGGACGTAGGGGCGTGCTGAGCACGCCTTGTATAGTAATATCAAGTTGGTTGGGTGTAATACATAAAAGGGGATAGATTATATCCCCTTTTTATATAGATTAAAATCGCCCTACTCATTTATCGCTTGGTTTGCCGTTATTATCCATGTCTTCATCAAGATAATCTTCATCAAAGTAATCTTCATAAAGCTCATCGCTATAATCTTCATAATCATAGTCATCATAACCATAATCGTCATCACTGGCACTGCCCAAGGCATAACGAGAATAATGCTCCATAAACGGTGGCTTCTCGCCCGTCTCTTTGAATCTGGCTCGTAGGGCATCTTGATAGGCAAAGAGATTGACGCTGTTGTTGGCATTGGGCGTTTGACTGGCAGATGGCAGGCGAGCAAACTCATTGATGTGTTTGGCGTTTTGAAAGATTTGGGTAAAGACATCCACAAACAGCGGTTCACTGCCAGTCACGCCTGCCTTGTCCATGTATCTGGCTCCGACCGTGTCATCGCTGAGATAGTGACGCTGATGTACCCAAGCGATTTTGCCGTGTGAGACACCATAATGCGTGGCAGGGGCGTATTTGGAGACAGGGCGGTCTTCTTGGGGCGTGTCATCGGTACTGTGTAGCTCGCCATAGTAGCTCTCGATTTGCCGTTGCAGATACAAAAATAGCCCACGCATGAGTAGCTCGCTATTAACCACAAAGTCATCACGGCTCTCGTCAGCGGCGTCCGTCTCTGCTTCTATCTCTGTCTGGGCGGTGTCGCTGTCGGCATTTATCACATGAATCACGCTCTCACCGTCAATAATCTCACGCTCATAAAAATCGGGCATTTGCTGAGTGAGTGTTGGATATTTGGCGGTCATCTCTTGGTAGAGTGTGTCAGCAAAGACATAGTCGCTGTACGCTTTGGCAGAGTCTTTGACGTTATTTTTGATGATGGTGGGCGTGTTTTGGATAAGAGTTAGTTTATCGGCAGGCAGGTTATTGGTGATAAATGGCAACTGGCGAAGCTCATCTGCCCCTGCCATGACAAAGCCGTCTTGGGGCAGTGCCATAAAGCTCTCTTTTTTGGCGTTTAGGTAGGCTTTGACCAAATCACGGGTAAAGCTCTCGGGCAGACTGCCGTCATTGATGGGGATGTACAGCCATTTGCCTTGCCAGCTGTCGCCCAGTTTGGCATCAAGCAGTTCGCTGTTTAGTAGAGCAAAGTTATCTGCCCACAGATAAATACCCCCTGCTTTTAGGTCGATGTATAGGGGCTGATTGATGGACATGTGCAGGTTTTTGGCGGTGTAGTCTAGCATGGGTAAGGCGGTAAACTTGCCTTGTAGGGGCTGATAACTGCCGACCACACGCACGCCAGATGGGGTGATGAGATATTCGTGCAATAGCTCGGCTTTTTTGGCGTCTAGGGGTGTGGCAGGGCGGGCAGATGGCTCGCTGGTCTGAGTGTCTAGGTGAGTGCTGACGGCATGGATGAATGCCTGCTCTTGCTCATCAGGGGTCAGCTGTCCGCTTTGTTCATAAAAATTTTCAAAGTCAAAAGGCTGATAGGCAGACGCTTGTTCTTGTTCATCACGGCATGCCAAAAAGTCGTCTTTGATTTTGGTGCGATGGGCTTGGTATTTGTCATCGCTGATGGGCAGATTGTCCGTCTCGGCAGTTCGAAGTAGGCGAACATAAGCATGGTCATGCACCGCTTCGCAGTCATCAGCTGGCGTGCTGTCGGTGACGTCTTTTAGGGCGTGACGGCGGATGTCGTTAGAGACGTAGGCATTTGTCTCGTAGCTAAATGATGAGCGAAGTTGTGATTTGACCGCTTTGGCTAGGACTTCTTTGGCGTGATGGTCGTGGCTTGTGGTGGCAGACTGTGGGGCTTGCGTGGTGGCACAGGCGGTCATCAGACAGCTAGCGACAGCCAAACTTAGTGTGCGATAAGGTAGTGTTTTCATGGTTTTCCTTAATAGACTTCTTTCCAAACCCTGATTTTTATGGATTTTTAAAAACTTCAACCCCAATACTTATAAGGGTTTATTTTTAGTTTGGAAAGAGATTTAATGAGTGTATTAATCGGGATAAATCCCAATCTTGGCTGATGACAAGGTATTGATTTGTAAAGTTAAATAGTTAAAGATAAATTTATCAGTATGGCAATGCTAGTTTTTAGTAATTTTACCGATTTTATCCATTTTGACAATCAATTTAATTTACCAATCAATTTAATTTAATGTAATTTAATCAAATCAAGCCAAGAACGGGGCAAGCCTTTTAAATGGTTATCTTGCTTCTTCTGTCGCTATTGCCGCTTCGGCTGCTGTGCAGGCTGTATCGCCTTCGCATTCGTGGTCATCTGATGGGCTTGACTCATAATCATAACCATAGCGTGCCATGAGTGCTTCATATTGCTGGTCGTTTTCTTTTTTGGCTTGCTTGATGAGTGCCACGCCGTCCACGGCGGTCGTTTTGGTAAAGGCGTCTTTAAATTGGCGTGCCAAAGCGTGTTTGTCAAACAGCCCCTTGTCATAGCGGACTTGGTTTAGGCTTTGGGTGGTCATGCCACTGATGTGTTCGTCCAGACTGCTTAGGGTCTGGGTGGCGATGATGTTGCCTTGGCGGTCAAGATAGACATAGCTGGTCGTGTTCAAGGCAAAAGGCAATATTCCTTCAACCGCCCCGAACAGTTCGCCCACGTCATCCGTGCGATAACTGCTGTTTAGAATGGTAAAGTTATCAATGATGGATTTGACGGTGTTTGGCGTGCTGATGGGGTTGCTGTCAGTGTCGGTGTGGTCGCTGACTTTGTCGGCATAATGCTCGGGGTGCTTGTCCACATAAGCATGCAAATCACGCCCGACGTGCTTGGCGATGATGGCGTAGGCTTTGCCCATTTCTTTGGCACCAAACTCAACCTTGATGGCACGACTTGCCCCGACTTCTTTGGCAAAGACGTCTTGGCTGATGTCCATGGGCGTAAACTTCTCGCCATTTAGTCCGTCCATGCCTGCGATGATGCCGTCAGTGATTGCCGTATAAATTATGTCAGTAGGTATCTGTTTTTGTAGTTCATCAGGCAGGGCAAAGGACATCAGGCCGTCTGGCACGTCTTTGGGTAGGGGGGCGTGCTTGGGACTGATGAGTGCGACCAATGGCAGGACGGCTGAGACATCGGCGGTCAGCTCGCCTTTGGCGTGGTCGGCACGCACAGGCAGTTGCATGGAATAAGTGGCGGTGGGACTGTCATAGTCAATCGACCACAAATGCTGACTGCGTTTGGCACTCGGTTCATGGTGGGAGAGACCTTGGACGCTTAGGTGCTGATATTGATATAGGTTTTGGGCGGTGACCTGTTCAGGGGTTTGGTTCATTTTAAATATCCCCCCAAGCAAGGACGACAGCCCATAATCACGGCTTTGTACGTCTGTTTTGCCCTGCTCACGCTCTTGTTCTTTCATCTCACGATAGGCACGAAGTGAGCCGAACACACCCGAGTAGGGGTCATGGCTTTCATAATAATCATCGTCATCCATGGCAGACTCTACTAACGGTTCATAGCATGATATATATTCTTCATGAACTGCATTAAATTCATCGGCATGCTTGATGTAGTCTTTTCCCGACTGAATCAAAGCCTGATTTTGAGTGGTGGCATGAGTGGCACATTCTTTGGCACTTGCCTGTTGTTGTAACTCTTGCTGGGTTGTTTGGTTGGAGATGTAATGATAAGGATGAAGTGCTTGTGTTTCGCCAGTAACAGCATGAGTGCAAGCATTTACAGAAGTTATCAATGAATATAACTCATCGACATGATTTGTAATATCATCAGCTGTTTTGATGTGCTTGGCGGTGTTTATGGCACCCTGTTTAAAAGTGGTGGCACAGGCTTGTAGTTGGCGGATGTCTTGTTTTTGGTAGCCTTGGGCGGTGGCAAGCAAGGCATTGGCTTTTGCTTGAAAAGAGCGGTCAAAGTCATTGATGTACTTTTTAAAGGCTTGTTGGTCAAAACGCCCAGTATCTTTGACAAAATCACCCATGTTTATGTAGGCAGACGTAAATGCATGGCTTTCTAGCTCATATGCCAACATTCTAATCTCATCTGACACCGCTTGATATTCTTCGCTCATGCCGACTACACGGGTTACGGTATCGGGGGTGAGTCCATGTTGTTCGTCATCATAGCGTAGATAAGGTAAGTCGCCAAGCTCGCCATCATCCCCCAAATAGTCGCTGATGGTCATATAAGGTTCGCTTGTGTCATCGTCAGTCTTGTGAGCCTTGTCCTTATAATCCATGACCTTGATAAAGGTGGTAAAGGCACTGTCTGAGTCTTTGTCAATCTCGCTGACCGCTAGGGGCTTGACGGCATAATGATAAGTGGACACCGCATAACGCTCGGCATTCATGTGCTGACGTAGTGCCGTGACTAGGTCGTGCTGTGCCAGTTTGGATGGTGACAGGCTTTTGTCAATGTGCGTGATGTTATGGGCAGGCGTGGGTGTGGTGCTGTGCGTGCTGGGGGCAGACTGGCAAGCAGAGAGTAATACACCTGCCATGGCTAGGCTTAGTGCTTTGGGGAATGGCTTAGATATTTTGGGTATTTTGGGCATAACGTATCCTTGGGTGAGTTATTGATACTTTTAATCTAAATGATAAGTGGATTAGATTATACACAAATTTTACCATTTTTAAATTGGTTTTTGTGTTTTCTATGTTTTTTCCATAAAAAATTCATGGATTTGGGTTGGGTGCATTAACCAACTGCAAAACACCACCCCAGACAACCCAAATAAAACGCCCCCAAACCTAAATTTGAGGACGTAAGATAAAACACAAATAAAGCCAAGCTTAAATAATTGTCGTACCACTCTCTGTGGTGAGGGTCTTAAATTCCTCCATTAGTGCCAAAGACACATCAAGTGCTTTGTTAAAGCCGTCAATGTCTGTATGAGTGGCAGTTTTACTTGACTTGAATAGACCAAGTAGCTCTGTGGCACTAATGCTACCGCCATCAGCAAAGCTGATATTGATGTCAGCATTATCGCCTCCTGTAAAGAAGTCTTTGATGGTCAGCTCATCAGTGCTTCCAGATACTTTTAGGATAAGGTCATTATTCATCTTGGTAAGACCTCTGCCAACTTGGTTAAAGCTTATGCCATCAAAGTAGATGTTGTCATAGCCACCGCCTGTATTAATGATGGTATCTTTGCCAAAGCCTTTGGTGAAGTAGTATAGGTCATTGCCACTGCCACCGATAAGTCTGTCATTACCACTGCCACCGATGAGAATGTCATGTCCTGCTTTGCCATCTAAGGTGTCTGCCCCTGCTAAGCCCTGTAATTGGTCATGACCGTCTGTGCCATAAAGCTTGTTGGCACGAGCATCTGCGATGATGTGATTGTCTTTTGAGATGGTTAGCGGTGCATTATCATGGACATCTGGACTTACGGCAGGTGGCAGAGCTGATTCATCAGACTTTGTTGGTACTTTTTTACCAAAAAGCTCATAGATTCTCTTGTAATCAATCTGACCGCCTGTCTCAAACTTGATGGTCTCGATAACGCTGTCGGCACTGCCAAAGAAGTCTTTTAGCGTTACTTGATTGGTGGTGCTACCGTTTACTCGCAGTATCAAATCATTGCCTGACATCAAAAGAGTGGAACCTACCTGATTAAAGGTAATACCATTACCAAACACCAACGTGTCATTACCACCTTTATCAATGATGGTGTCAATGCCTTTTGTGTAGACAAAAGTATTATCGGCGGTTGTGCCTCTTAGGGTGTCATTGCCTTGGGTGTCTTTGATGGTATCACCAATGGCAACAGGGGCCAATGGAGATGTCTCTGTGGGCTTATCCACTGTGGCACCAGCAATGCTAAGGTTGACATACGTCCCTGCACTGTGATTAAAGCTGTCTTCGCCCCATAAGATGAATTGAAGATTGCCTGCCGCTTCTTTGGGTGGTGTGCCTGTTAAGGTGAGCGTGCTGGGGTCAAAGGAGAGCCAATCAGGTAGTGGCTCGTACTGTCCATCAGCCCCCATGCTGGCAAGTGTGAGACGATAAGACAGCTCGCTGTCATAAGCATCCACGTCTTTAATGGTGTCTTTATCAAAGGTGATGGATAGGGCTTTGTCAATCTCGCCTTTGATGGGTCTTGGGTGTTTATTTACCCAAGGGGCGTGGTTATTAGCCTGGGCAAATATTTTTGCCTCAAATTCGCTTTGAGATAGCGTGGTAGTATTACCGCCTTTTGTAAAGGTGATTTCATCCATGCGATTGTCAAACTCACCTACCTGTTCTGCAAAGTAGTCTATGAGCGTGATTTGGTCATTTGAACCCTTAAAGCGAATTTGGAGCATGTCATGATTGCTTGCTGTGTTGGTTACACGCACAAACATCGCCTCTGACAAATCATAGCCATGAATCGCCAAAGTGTCTTTACTTTCTAAGCTGTCATTGCTTAGGATGGTATCACGCCCACCGCCTTTTTGATAGATGATGGTGTCATTACCTGCTAGGGCATTAACAAAGTTGTCTTTGTTGTTTAGTGTGATGATGTTATCTAGGTCATTACCAAAGGCGGTTTTGGCTGTGCTTTTTAAGATAAGGTTTTCTACATTGTCAAAGAGCTGATGATAAGAACCTGTTTTAATGGGATTACCAAACTCGTCAAAGTTATAGAAAGAACGGTCAATGTGTTGCTCCACGGTGTCTATACCGCCATCGAACTGCTCTACAACGTTGTCAAACTCATTATCAACGACATAGTAGTCGTCGCCATGACCGCCATCCATGAGGTCGGCACCCATGCCACCGTCAATCACATTATCTGTCTCATTACCGATGATGTGATTGTCAAGTTCGTTGCCTGTGGCATGAGTGGCATTTGAGCCTGCTTCTAGAATTAAACGCTCCACATTTTTGACAAGCGTATAATCAACTTGGCTAATGATGGTGTCATAACCTTTGTTAGGCAGTTCTATGATGACGTCTAAGGCGTTGTCTACATGATAGGTATCAGCACCCAAACCCCCAATCATGGTATCAGCACCCAAACCCCCATCTAGAGTATCGTCGCCATGACCGCCATCTAAGCGGTTGAATTTCTCGTTGCCAATGAGAATGTTGTCTAGGTCATTACCGATAGCAACGATGGCATCTCCAATCAAGGTTAGATTTTCAACATGTTCTGATAATGTGTAGTCGCTACTTGCAATGACACTATCGTAACCTTCGCCAGTTTTCTCTATGATAATATCTAGGGTGTTATCTACATAATAAGTGTCATCACCTAGACCGCCAATCATGGTATCTATTCCTGCTCTTCCATCTAGGATGTTGTTAAAGGTGTTTCCAGTTAGGATATTGTTTAGATTATTTCCTGTTGCAGTGATGGCCTGTTGATTATTGGTTAGAGTGAGATTCTCTACGTTTTGAGTTAAAGTGTGGTCAATTTCACTGATGACAATGTCCTCACCCTCTTTGGCATTCTCAATAACTTCATCTCCTGATTCATTGACATGGTAGGTATCATTGTCAGCACCACCAAGTAGGCGGTCTGCACCCAAGCCGCCATCTAGAATGTCATTGCCACTACCACCATCTAAAGTGTCATCGCCTGCGTTGCCATAGAGTGTGTCGTTACCTTCCTTGCCTTCCAATACATCAGGTTGGTTGTCATAGCCATAAATCTTGTCATCACCAATGGTTGCTTGACGAACCTTATCAAGAAGATATTCAATATCCCAAATTGCCCCACCAGCAAATTGAATCTGGTCAATGCGGTAATCAGCCGCCCCATTGCTGTCAAAGAAATCTTTAACTGTAATACTATCCTCACTTGAATACTGAAGGATTAAATGACCATCCTCTCTTTTTGCTTGAACTTGATTGGGATTAATGTCTTGGGTAAAATAAATGGTGTCCAATTTAGAGAAGCTCTCATCATAATTAAGAATCATATCTTTTCCATCACCCAAAGAAAAGACATAAGTATCACTGCCTATACCACCTTGTAGCTCATCATCACCTTTGCCACCAATAATGACATCATTACCACCTTGAGTATTTACCACATCATTTTGGTCTGTGGCTACAATAATATCATTATAAATGGTTGCGTTATCTTTTTCTAACAATAGGGCGGTCAAGTTCTCCAATTCGGTTTCTTTAACAAACCAAGAAAACTGCTGCAACCAATCATTATAAAGCTGGCTGTGATTGATATCCAAATATTTAATGGTAAAATCAAGCTCGTTAATTAAATTTTCGCCATAATCAGCATCTTTCTTGTAAATATCAACCAATCTTTTGATAAGTAATGAAAAGTCAGCTTGATAGACTTTTTCGGTTACGCCTTTATAGATATGCTCATTGATTTTAAAGTCAATCATTTGCACCCATGATTTATGATGGGTTTGGGTTAATAGTCCAGCGTGTAAACTTTTTAATGTATCTTGATAAGCGTTTTCCAACACACCTTTTGCAAAACGATTTAATCCTACATTTCGCCACTCTTGCTCTTTACCCCACAAGGCTTTTAGCACCCCTAATTGTTGCAGGTTAATCCGCCCTTCTACGGGTACGCCCTTAGCCTCATTGGTTTTCCCCGTCCAATGAATTAAAATCTGTTCGGCAATGGTGGATTGATTTTCAAACGTAGCAGTATTAAATTGAGCGATTAAGCTTTTTAGCTGACCTGTGGTATCCTCACTGATGGCGTGGTGCAAGAATTTGACTGTGCCATACCCCAACAAGTTTGGCAACGCTTTGACTTCATCGGAAATACCAACATCATCTTCATTGACCTGCCACTTGGTATTAGAGATATTAACTTGAAATAATAAGGTTTTTGCGATGCCTTGCTTGGGTATTATGGTATTTATTGTTGCATTGTTTTGTATTTGTGATGTAGTAATCGTTTGATTGAACACACCTTGATAAGTATGCAAAACTTGATTGTCATCAACTGTATTTTCGTACTGCTTACTCAATCCTATATCAATAATGCCATGCTCTTCTAAAGTTTTTAATTCATCAGACTGAGAAATGCCATCTTGATTTTTATCCTGCCAAATTTTTAGATGTTTATACATTTCATCATCAGTAGAAATAAGCCCATCTTGATTATTATCGTATTGAGCCAAAGCAATAAAACCATTCCTTGCTTTATTACTTGTGCCTTGAATTAATGTATCAGTGCCAAATAGCTCACCACCATTATCTATTCTCCCATTGTTATTTAGATCTAGCACCACAAAACCATCATCGCCATTTACCCAAGAAGTTTGTTCTGCAAAGCGGTTGCCATCTAAGTCAAAGTTTACGCCACGACTTAGATGAATGGTGTCTATTTTTCCATTATGGTTTAAGTCTAGAACAAGAGGATCAGAAAGTGCAGGCGGATTTTTGGGTGGTGCAAACGGTGGTAAGTTCACAGGCGGATTACCCAAAAACGGCTGATAACCAACCAAAGAAGGCAATGGTAAAAATCCTGTAAATGGGTGCTGTATCTGCGTTCCAAAAGGATCGGGGTCATCCATATAATCTTGATTATCAGAATCCTTATAGACAGTTACATAAAACTTAATACCCAAATTACCACTTGTCAGACCTTCGGTATTAAGCTGATTTTTATAAACAAAGTTATTATCCCCATTAACAATATAGCGAATGTAATTCTCGCTTCGCTCAACTTCTTGCAACCTATCTGCACTGGTGTCATTTAGGATGTAGCCTTGCTGACTAAAATCCAAAATATCAGGCTTGTCTAAAGTATCAGACTTAATAAAAACATTTGCACCATTTAATTGCTTGCCTTTGAAGAATAAAAAGCCCCTACCATCGCTGTCTTTGACAACTGCTTTTTGGGTAATATTATAATAATCTTCGCCTTCGCCACTCTCTAGCCTACCGCCACCAATCAAAATGTCGTCGCCTGATTCGCCATAAAGAACATCGCTGTCTCCATTGCCACTGTCCAGGTAATCATTGCCTGTACCACCGTAGAGAATATCATTACCGCCTTGACCAAGCAGGGTATCATTACCTTCGCCACCGTACAAAATATCATCGCCATGATAAGCACTGTCTATATCAAGCGCATCGCCATTTAAAATATCATCTCCAGCACCACCATACAAGGTGTCTTGACCGCCTTGACCAAAAATCCTATCAACACCTTCGCCACCATACAGCACATCATTCCCATGGTAGCGTCCATCCAATTCTTTTTTATCGCCTACTAAAAAATCGTCGCCTTCGCCACCATCGATATGGTCATTGCCACCGCTTCCAAGAATGCTATCATTGCCCTGACCACCCTCAAGATAGTCACCCCCATGATATTGACCATCTACTGCTTCATGATCTCCATCTAAATAATCATTACCCTCACCACCATAGAGCTTATCTTGACCACCTTGACCCCACAAACTATCATTGCCCGCACCCCCAAAAAGAATATCATTACCATGATATTCGTCACTCATAAGGCTATTATCGCCCATCAATTTATCATTACCTTCACCACCATATAAGATATCATTACCACCATCTCCCCAAAGTCGGTCATTACCTTTACCTCCATCTAAGGCATCATCGCCATGATATTGTCCGTCTAAATCAGACGAATCACCTTGTAATTCGTCATCGCCTTCACCGCCATACAAAGTATCATTACCACCATCACCCCGTAGTTTGTCATTACCAATACCACCATCTAAAATATCATTACCATGATATTGTCCATCAAGATCTTTGTAATCACCTTGTAATTTATCATCTCCTTCACTTCCATATAAACGGTCATGACCACCATTGCCAACCAATATATCATCGCCAACTCCTCCATCTAAATAATCATCTCCAAATCGCTCAAATGGAGTGCCAGTTGGATAATCACCAGTATTTCTTAGCAATGATAAATCACCATTTAATACATCATTGCCAACACCACCATAGAGTTTATCATGCTCTAAACCACCACTAATCCTGTCCTTACCTGCACCGCCCACTAAAATATCTAAACCATCGCCACCAACAAGCTCATCATCTCCTTCTCCACCGTCTAATAAGTCATTACCAGATAAACCATATAAAGCATCATTTCCTTGCTCACCATATAAACTATCTGTATCTGATGAACCCACAACAACATCATTGCCTACACCTGCATAAACAATATCTGCTCCTGCATAGCTCTCACCATGATTTGTCAAAGCATACACATTGTAAAAGAAATTCACAGGTCTATTATTTTTTGCTGTTGCCCAATAGTAACTATTTACACTTGGAAGTAAATGATAACTATCTCCAAAATAATAACTTGGACTATGACTTATTTCAGCAAGAGAATCGTATTTAATGTTCTTAAAAAATAAATTACTATATGCTCTTTGATGAGCTAATAAATTAGCTTTATCATCGGCTTTTTGTTGCTCTTCCGTCTTTAAGTGATTAATAATATCGTAATAAGCACCATTCATTGGTGATGATGAAAAAATAATATCATCCCCAGCTCCTGCGTAAATTTTATCTGAACCTTCTCCTGTAAATACTACATCATTGTCATCTGCTGAACCTTCATTTACACCCGCATAAACCACATCGTCTCCATCTCCTGTATTAACCACATCATTGCCTGCTCCTGCAATCACAACATCATTATTGATTGTAGTTACAACAAAGTCATTCCCTGCATAAGATGCAACATACTGATGACCCCCTATAAGGTTATTGTCATCTGTACCTAAGGTATAGCCTGTACTATCTAGTTGCTCTGCTTTTTCACCCAAACCAGTCAAATTTAGCCCTAAATCCCCTTGTTTCCACTGCGAAATGGTAATACTCTTTGTTTTATCACTCTTTGATGTGATATATACACTATAATAAATCTCTTTCCAAACTAAAAATAAACCCTTATAAGTATTGGGGTTGAAGTTTTTAAAAATCCATAAAAATCAGGGTTTGGAAAGAAGTCTAATAGCCTTCCGTATTTTCTTGTGTTTTTGAAACCGTAATCACATAGTCTTGATGTGATGTTTCCCAACTACCATCTGTAACTTTTTTAGTCGCTTTTAAAGTTAAATAGTTAATCTTGATTACACCACTACCGTCTTGGTCGTAAATCGTGTCGTGTCCAAAATCGCCGATAAAATCGTACGTTTCATTGCCACTTTCATCAATTAAAGTGTCATTGCCTTCACCGCCGTTTAGGGTGTCGTTGCCAAGTCCACCAATCAAAGTATCATTAGCTTGTTCACCATATAAACGGTCATTACCTTCACCACCAAACAAAATATCTTGATACTGGCTACCAATAATACTATCCGCTCCTTTATCGCCATATGCAACCACACCTTTTTTAGATGTCTTGGCACTTAAAATGTCATCTTCTTCTGTGCCTGCAAGTTGATTATCTTTTTCAATTTGCGTTTTAATATATTTAAAATCTATCGCACCTTTACTTTGCTCTATAGTATCCTTATACGCTAAAAGCAATGGTTGAAGACTGCCTTGCTCTCCCCAAGCTGTAAATTGATTTAAAACATCTGCAAACCCTTTAATAACATCGTTATATTGCTTATTCAACCAATCCTTATTATTCTCGAAGAGTTCTTTAAAATTTTGTTTTGTAATATCAATAAGTTCATTAAAATCAGTATCTCGAACTTTTTGATAAAGCTCATAAACACCATACAGAGTTGCTGCCACACCCGCCACAGCAAGAGCAACTAATGCAGCTTCTGCACCAACAACGCCTGCCGCAGCCATCGCCGTTAAGCCAGCAATAACCACATAGCCCACAACAATGCTTAGAACCATCTCCTGCCCATACTCGGAAATATCATCCCTAAATTTATCCCAATTCCCCGTTTTCCATCCTTCAATAAAGCTATCATAGATATGATTTAAAAAATCAGTTACATTGGTGGCAATATTAAATCTCTTTCCAAACTAAAAATAAACCTTTATAAGTATTGGGGTTGAAGTTTTTAAAAATCCACAAAAATCGGGGTTTGGAAAGAAGTCTATTAAATCTTTGGGAAAAATTCGCCTCTTTTATCAATCTTTTTGCAAATTCAAGATTGATATCCTTAATATTTTGTATTTCTGCCAAACCATCAAAACCAGAACCAAAACCATTCTTTACAATCGTATCTTGCAATATACTAACATTTTGCAAATGTTTTACTGCTTCATTTTTGATTTCTTGTGGAACATTTGGATTTTTGACAATCTTATCTGCCAAAAATTCTTTATTAGGGTCATCATCAGCCATTTCTTGAAATTGTTTAATGACTGTTTTGGTTACGATGAGATGGGCTTTATCAGCTTCATCATAAACCATTTACCCCAATGCTCTACGCATAATATTTGTATCATTTTTTGCTAAGGCTTCTTTAATGCTATTTATGGTGATTTGAGAATAGGGCACATCATAGACTTTTGAACTTAAGTCAATTTTGGCAATTGCTTTGTTAAAGTCTTCTTTAACAACAGTTTCATTGCTAACCATAGAAGTTCTGTTATAGGATTTTTCATAGGTTTGTAAAACCTTGACAGCTTCCGAATTTGAATTAAATTTATAAAATCCATTCTTATCTAATACAGCTAAATCATCTACATCTACCAATTTATTAGATAGTTTTTCATCGTAATAATCAATATCACCTTTCAAATCCATATCGCCTACTTTTAAGGCGTGAGAGACTTTTTTGTGCAAATCAAGAATTAGGTATTTTTTGGTGCTATCATCAGAATTCATTTTTAGAATTTTTTCAATAGATTCTTTTATAAATTTATTATAATCCAAATGATTATTTTCGGAGCCTTTATGCATAACAGAACCAAAGCTATCAGCTACTTTCATCATACCATTTTGACTGGCATAAAAAGATTTCATTACATCCGCCATTTCTTGATTGTTAAAAAGATTTCATTACATCCGCCATTTCTTGATTGTTAAACAGATTAATGCGATTGCTATAATCATCTTTGGTAATAAGGCTATCGCCCATCACTCTATTCAAATCATCAACTAATTTAGAGTTATTCTTAAAAAAGTCAGTTGGAAAAACATGATGAACTTGAAAGCCTAAAGTTTCGCCTGCCATTTTAAAGTTCCTAAATTAAAAAGTAAAAAATTATTGAATTATACAACGAATTAAGCCAAGTTGTTCTTTGGTAAATCCTGAATCAAGCAACGCATTAGCTAATCTGTCCGAAAAAAATAATGATTTAAGTAGTATCGGTTCATGCCATAAATCTATATCATCTGCCAAGCAAGCATGAGATAATTTAATATCATCATCTTCTGATATACCGATAAATCGTTGTTTCCATTGTGGGTTATACATACTAACCCCCAAACCTTTACTATTATCAACATCTAAATAATCTCTTTTTTCAGCAATATTGATAAAATAATAAGGCACATCAGAAAGCTGTTCTTTGGTCTCAATATCATAAATATAGACTTGACTAAAATGGGTTTTTCCTAGATTGAATTGGGAAATAACATCGTATAGTTTTTCATTAATTATTAAATATCCGTTGGTAATTCTAAAGAATATTTCGTTTTCTTTTGGTAAATTACTATAATTTATATCAGGTTCTTTAAATAATTTAACTGGCAAATGTTCTAAATATTCGTAATCGTGCCAAGTGTCATCAAAATCTAGATGTATCTTGTCTAACAACTCCAACTTACTTTCTTCCAAAGAATCTAGTGTACCATATTTTTTTCTCTTCAAGAAAAAAAATTTCTGACCCATCAAATTCAACTGTTTTCACCACAATTCCATAAGTATTCGCTATGGAAAAGCTACGATACTCATACAACCACACATAATTTGACATAACTATCTCCTAAAATTTAAATTTCTCTATTTTAAAATATTTCATAAACCAAACATTTGTTTGGTTTATGAAATAACAATTTCTACACAACCCCAATCTTCAATGACATATCGCTGTCTGCATAGACGCTCTTTGAGCGTTCAATCTGCCATTTTTGGGTTTCGCTAAAGCCTACAGTCTCGCCATCTTTTAGGGTTAGATTGGCAGTGATGATATAACTACACATACTTAGTAGAGATGTGTGTAGGGTTTGCATGGGTAGGGAGCTGTTTAGAATTTCCATCTCGTCTTTATTAAATTTGTTCATGCCTATGGTGTAGAGCTGATTGCCGTTTTCGGTTTGCCCTAAGCGGATAAAGACCCAAATCATGGCAGGTATTTCATCTTTGGATAGGTATTGAGTAGCAACTGTTTGGTAAAAGCCTTTGCTAAATACCGTCCCTGATGTATAAACCCCTGTGGCGTTCGTTTGTGATAAGGCGGTGCTGATGAGCTTGGTATATAGTTTCATCCCTTGTAGTTCGGTGTTATCTTCTTGAGTCATAACCGTTACCATAAGATGAGCCTGATGAGTCTCGGCAATCTGCACAGCATCATCACAAAAGTAATTGCCGTGAGCCTGATGTACCGCCTCATCATTAGGAATGGGGGCGGGCATTAGGGCGATGGCACATAAAAAATCTCCGACCAAGAAGGTAAGTGAACCCTCTTGTGGTTCAGGGTTGTGAATAGGAAGTTGCCAGTCTGTTTGTAAGTTTTGTAAAAACTGATGGTTGTCAAAGGTGGGGGTGGTTAATAGTACAAAGCCATTTTCTAGCATGGGGTTCTCCAAATTTTGCTAAAAATTAAAGTAAGAATGACTGTTATTCTATTCTAAATCTAACGGGTTGTAAATAAAGGTTTTTCAGTTAATAATTGCTTTGATGTAGATGTTGGTTTGGGGTTGTATCGTTGATTGGCGATTACCACTCTTGCCAATCAAACCAATTTTATGATAAAAAGTGATGACCATTTCACCACGTTGGCGGGTTTGTACGTTCCAAAGCTTGATACACTCTACAAAATGAAAAAGTGCTACGGTTTTTGTGGCAAAATTCAATTTTGTTAGCTGATGTCAAATTTAAAAAGCAATGAGCTTGCCACACCCTGCTCCACCCATTCTACCCAAGCCATGTTATAATACCACTTTTGCACGCATGACACGCCATGACCGACACCCCTCAAGACCCTATTGATACCAGCCTAGTGTTGCCCCCTGACGGGCATTGTTTTCATTGTGGCGAGAAGTTGCCCAGTGAGCCGTTTTTTACCGTGATTTTTGATAAGCCACGCCCGATGTGCTGTTTGGGTTGTCAGCTTGCCTCAGAGAGCATTGTAGAGCTTGGGTTATCACAGTATTATCTTGACCGCCGTGAGATAAGTCCGACCGCACCACTACCGCTTGCCAATTTTGACGCTTATAATCATGACGATGTCAAAGCCCAATTCGTCTATCGTGAAGACGGTGGTAGTACGGCAGAGCTGTCGGTGGCAAATTTGCGTTGTACAGCATGTACATGGCTCATTGAGACACGCCTGCGTGGTCTGGACGGGGTGCGAGCGTGTCAGGTCAATCTCACCCAACAGCGTATGCGTGTAAACTGGGATGAGAGCCGTTGCAGTATTGGCGATATTTTGGGGGCGGTGCATTCGGTCGGCTATGACGCTCGTCCGTATCGACAGGACACGCATGAAGCGATGATGAAACGCCAAAACAAGCAAATGCTTATCCGTCTGGGCGTGGCGGCGGTCGGGGCGATGCAGGCGATGATGTTTTCTATTGGGCTGTATTTTGGCGATTATTCGGGCATGGCGGACGAACATCGTCATTTTCTAAGGGCGGTGGCGTTGTTTGTTACCATGCCTGTCATTTTTTATGCAGGCGTGCCGTTTTTTCGCTCCGCTTATAACGCCATAAAGGCTCGGCAGGTCAATATGGACGTGCCTGTCTCTATCGCCCTTATCGTAACCTTTGGGGCAAGCCTATACGCCACGCTGACCCAATCAGGCGAGACGTATTTTGACTCAGTATCCATGTTTATTTTCTTTTTGCTCGCCGGTCGCTACATTGAGCAAAACGCACGGTTAAAAGCGTCCAACATGGCAAGCGATTTGGTCGTGATTGAGCCTGTGCTTATCAAACGGCTTGGGCATTCGGACGAACTCATTGCAGAATTTGCCAATGGTTCATTGGATAACGAACTCATCAAAGACTGGCGAAATGCTCATGCCAGCCATGACGTGGCGGACGATGGTAAAGTGCTTGCCCAAGCCCTAACGGTCGGCGATGTTATTTGGGTAGAGGCAGGGCAACAAATCGCCTGTGATGGCGTGCTGTTGTCGGAGTCTGCCACGGTGTCGCAGAGTCTTTTGACAGGCGAGAGTGATTTGATTGTCAAAAAACAAGGCGACACGTTGGCAGGTGGTTCACAAAATGACGCACAGCCTTTTGTCATGCTTGTAACCGCCCAAACGGACGACAGTCAAATGGCACTCATAGACCGCCTGATGAACCGTGCGATGAGCGAAAAACCACAAATCGCCCAAGACGCTGACCGCATGGCACGGTGGTTTGTCGCTCGGGTACTGGTATTGTCGGTACTGATTTTTGTCATTTGGCTGTTTGTGGATAAAACCCAAGCCCTATGGGCAACGGTGGCAGTACTGGTGGCAACCTGTCCGTGTGCGTTGAGCCTTGCTACGCCCATTGCCTTGACCATGGCGACCAACCGACTGGCAAGTTTGGGCTTTTTGGCGACTCGGGGGCATACCATTCAAAGCCTGTCGGAAGTCAGCCATGTGGCATTTGACAAAACAGGCACGCTCACGGTCGGGCAAGCCAACCTACTGCATGTGGATTATACCACCCATGACAAAACGCATTGGCTAAAAGTCGGGGCAAGCTTAGAAGTCGGCTCAAAGCACCCTGTGGCACGGGCTATCCTGACGTCCGCTCACGGTTTGCATTTGCCAAAAGTACAAAACGCCACGCACCACACGGCAGGGGGCGTGGAAGGCTGTGTGGACGGGGTGTGGTATCGTATCGGGCATGACGGATTTGTGTTAAATGGCGGTGGCGGTCATGTGATAGTCGAACGGCTCGATACCTTTGGGGCGAATATGTCGGTGGCGTTGTCGGTTAAGGCAGGCGAGAGTTGGGACATGGTGGCACGTTTTTATTTTAATGACGTGGTACGCACGGACGCCAAGCAGACGATAGACGACCTAAAAAAACAAGGCATTACCCCACTCATGCTAACAGGCGACCCAAGCGACAACGCCTTGACAGTCGCCCAAACGCTCGGCATAGAACACGCTTATCATGGTCTATCGCCAACCGATAAAGTCAATCATATCAAAGAGCTACAAAAAGACGGACATACCGTGCTGATGGTGGGAGACGGCATCAATGACGCCCCTGTGCTTGGTGCATCCAACGTGTCGGTGGCGATGGCGGGAGCGAGCGATTTGGCTCAGGTGTCGGCAGATGGTGTGCTACTTGGTGGTAAATTATCCGTCATCAATAACGCCATCAATCTATCAGTCAAAACTCGCTACATCATCCGCCAAAATCTGCGGTGGGCGTTGGTGTATAACACGCTTATCCTAGTGCCAGCAGGTATGGGCTATGTACCGCCTTGGCTTGCCGCCATTGGCATGAGTTTGTCCAGTCTGTTTGTTGTGGCAAATGCCATGCGGATAAAGCGAAGTTGAACTGAAATTAAGCTAAATCAAATTTAAATTAAACACAAAAACAAGCCCAATCTTGGTGTAGACTGGGCTTGTTTGATGGGCATCGGTTAGATTTTGTTTTGAACTTTTTGGGCACTGCCAGTAACAGCTTCACCAGTTTTTGAAACATCTTTGCCAAAACCTTTGATGGTGTTGCAACCTGTTAGAACGAACATGCCTGCCAAAGCAACTACAAGTAGCTTTTTCATAAATATCTCCCAGTTAAAATCAGTTAAAATGTCATAAAATGAGTGAGAAAAACTCACAAAATCTATCTTACCTAATTTTTTATTATTTTACTGTAATAAAATGTAACTTAGCATAATCATTAGGGTGTAATCATTAGGGCATGCCCATCTTTGGAGGTCTATAAAGATTTTATAAATGTTGCTCATGCCCTAAGTATTTATAAACAATTCGGCGGTTTGGGCAGTCCTGCCAAGCGATTGACATGGCGTGCGACCAGTCCTGTGTTAAAGAGCTGTTGCAGTTTGGCGTTGTTAATCTCATCATCAGGCAGGGCGATGGATAGATGCTTGATAAGTGGGCGAGTGGCAGGGCTGTGATGATATTTGTCAAAAAATGCCCGAACCTGTGCCAGTATGCGATAATGTACGTCCGTTAGCTGTACATTCAAGGTATCGGCAAGCTGTTGGGCGATGGCAGGTGTCCAAAGCGTGTGGTCGGTCAAATGCCCGTCAGCGTCCAAGGTTAGCTTATTAGGCAGGGGAGTTGTGGTGTCGGTCATGGTCATGGGGGTAGGTTATATGATTAAATCTCTTTCCAAACTAAAAATAAACCCTTATAAGTATTGGGGTTGAAGTTTTTAAAAATCCATAAAAATCAGGGTTTGGAAAGAAGTCTATTAAAATTCAAGCACGCTGTCAAATAACACACGCTTATCATCAAGTACACACCGCTCATCAGCTAGGGCGTGCCGAATGTCATCATCAAATCGTGCCATCTGCTCATCAGCAAAGCCGTGCCACGCCTTTTCTATGTCGTACAAATCAAGCGACTGTATCATGCCATAGATACGACTGTCAGGGTCGCCAAGCAGTAGGTGGGTGGGCGTGTCCAGAAACAGCGTGACATCATGGTCAAAGGTCGCCAGTACAAAGGCAAGGGCGAGTGCTTCATAAGCGATGAGTTCGTTATCACTGGCAAGTTTGATTAGAATATTCATGGTTAAAACTGCACCAGTTGGGTGTCATCATCGATGTGTAGTGCCAACTCAGAGAGTCCGACCAAGCGAAATGGGGGTAGGATGTTCTCACCGTCCAAGCCATGACGACTGGCGTTATCGGCGTCACTGATACCCCGTGCCAAAGCGGTGCTGACACAGACAGGCAAATCAAGATGATATCGCTTGGCAAGGGCGACCCACAGGCGAGCGACATCAGGCACGTCCGCACTTTGCCACGCTAGGCGATTGGCAGTGTATGCCCCGTCACCGTAGAAAAACACCGAAACACGCTCGCCATTGTCTAGTAGCGTGGTGGCGGTCGTTAGGGCTTCTTTGCCTTGGCGGCCGTGGGGGCTTTTGGTGATGAGTAGTAGGGTGTGTGCCATGATGATGATGGGTTGTTTTTTGGATATTATAGCGTAAATTTTTAAATTTGGTGTAAAATAAGCAAAAATCATCAATCAATAAATCCCAAATCAACAAATCTAGTGAGTTGCCATGTCTGATTTTTGCCCCAGTGATAGCGAGCTTGCCATGCTCGCCCTTGCCAGTCCTTTTGCCTTTGGTATTTATCAAAAACAGCCGTCACAGGTCGGTGCGTTTTTGGGTCGGTTTGGCTTGGCTTGCCCCCTTGACCGTGCGGTGTTTGATGGCTTAATCAGGGAGTTTGTGGCGAGTTGTGCAGGCATAAGCGGTGCAGAAGATGACATAAAAGAGAATAATGTAACAGGAAATAATGTAAAAGGAAATAATGTAAAAGGAAATAATGTAAAAGATGGTATAAATAAGGATGATATAAAGAGCGATACAGAGCAGACGACAGGCAAAACAGGCAAGGCAGGCGATATGGGACATGCCGATGTGCGGTATTATGGGGCTGATGAGTCGGCAGTCATGCAAGCGATGCGAGAGCTTCGAGCCATGCTGATGGTCAAATGGATATGGCAAGATGCGTTGGGGGTCATTAGCTTAGAGAGACTAACCACGGAGCTGTCGGACTTTGCCGATGCGTGCGTGTGCTTTGCCAAGGACTATGCATGGCACAAGACGGCAGAGCGGTACGGAGTCCCCATGACCAGTAGCGTGCAGTTGGCACAGACAGGCATGGGGGGTATGGGCAAAAAAAGCCCCAAAATCATGCCCGATGAATTTGCCGTCATCGCCATGGGCAAGCTCGGGGCAAGAGAGCTGAACTTATCAAGCGACATTGACCTGATTTTTGTGCATTTGGGGGCGGGCGATACTGACATCAGCGAGCAGGGCAAAAAGAGCGTGGAGAATCAGAAGTTCATGACCACGCTCGGGCGAGTGCTCATCCGCCTGCTTAACGACCACAGCGAGCATGGCTTTGTGTTTCGGGTGGACATGCGACTGCGTCCGTGGGGCGATGGCAGTCCGCTTATCATGAGCTTGTCAGCATTAGAAAAATATTTTAATCAGCATGGGCGGACGTGGGAGCGGTTTGCGTGGTTAAAGGCGAGAGTGGTCAATCCTGTATCCACGCCCTTTGCCGATGAGCTGTCGGCAGTGATGAAAAATTTCGTGTATCGTTATTATATTGATTATACCGCCTTTTCGGCACTGCGTGAGATGAAAACACTCATCATGGCACAGCAAGCCCAACGCCAAGACACCGATAATGTCAAACTGGGCGTGGGCGGTATTCGGGACATTGAGTTCATCGCACAGGCATTCTCACTCATCTATGGCGGTCATCATTTGGCATTGGGCGAGCGGTCGGCTTGTCTGGATGTGCTGTCTATGTTGGGTGAGCTTGATTATTTAGATGATGATGAATGCACCAAGCTCATGGATGCTTATCGCTTTTTACGGCGATTAGAACATGCCATCCAAGCCCGTCATGATGAGCAGACCCAGAGACTGCCAATGGGCGATGAGCTGGTGGCGATTGCACAGGTGTTAGGCTTTGAGAGTGTGATGGATTTTCAAGCGGTGCTTGCCCGTCATCGGCAAAATGTCTTTGCCCCCTTTAACCGCATGGTCACCGATCGCCAAAGCCCCACGCAGTCACTGGGCGAGACGGCAGAGATGGAGCGTGCTTTGCAGGGACTGCTCAGTGCTGACAGCTTACATTTGCTAGATGAGTTTTGGCAGTCCAAACTGGTCGCCAGCTTAGAGCCTGATGCCAAGGCACGCCTTGATGGGGCGTATCCGATTTTGCTACATGCACTTTGTCATCATGCCAAGAGTGATGGGGCGGAGCGTGCCGATGATGCGGTGCCACGCCTTATCACGCTGTTAGAGTCCATCTGCCGTCGCTCAATATATCTGGTGATGATAGCAGAGAACCCGAACGCGACCATGGGACTCATTCCCATGCTCTCAGCGAGTCCGTGGATAGCACGAGAGCTTGCCTTGCACCCCATGCTCCTTGATGACTTTTTGCAACAGCGTTATTTGCATTTGCCCGACAAAGCAGAGCTGACCGACATCCTAAGACAACAGCTACTTCGGGTACTGCCCTTTGATGATGAGCAGTATCTGACCGCCATTCGCACCTTCAAAAAGTCACAGGTGCTGGCTGTGGCGACCGCTGATATCCTAGGCTTGCGTCACATCATGAAAGTCTCGGACAGCCTGACCTTTATCGCCGAAGTTGTGCTGTCATCGGCACTTAGCAGGGCTTATGATGAGCTGGTTGCCAAACACGGTCATCCTGTGCGTGCCGATGGTATGCCCACCGATGAGACAGCGTGTGGTTTTGCCATCATTGGCTATGGCAAGTTGGGCGGGATTGAGATGTCGTATGCGTCAGATTTGGACGTGGTGTTTTTGCATGACATTGACGAAAAAGCCGATACCGTGGGCGACAATGTTAAGGTAATTAGTGGCATGAAGTTTGCGTCTCGGCTTGTCCAAAAGGTCATCACCTATCTGACCACGCAGACCCGTGATGGGCGTGCCTATGAGTTGGACATGCGTCTTCGACCATCGGGCAACGCAGGCGTGATGGTCGTGTCGGTGCAGGGCTTTGACAGCTATCAGCGTGATAAGGCATGGGCGTGGGAGCATCAGGCACTGGTACGAGCTAGGGGCATTGCAGGTGATAAGGCGGTGTTGGACGCTTTTGATAACACTCGCCATCAGGTACTGACCGCTCACCGAGAATCCGAGCAGGTACGCCAAGACGTGCTGTCCATGCGTCAAAAGATGAAAGAACATCTGGGCACCAAATCATCAAATCAGCCCAACAACCACGGACTGGTTCAGCCTTTTCACATCAAGCAGGACTTTGGCGGGCTGATTGACATTGAGTTTTTGGCTCAGTTTATGGTGCTTGCCCACGCTCATGCTCATCCGAGCCTTGCCATCTGGTCGGATAACGTGCGTATCTTTGAAGAAGTGGTACAGACGGAGCTGTGGTCTGCTGACTGGTGCGACAGACTTACGCAGGCGTATTTGGCACTTAGAAAAACCACGCACGAGCTGGCACTGTCCGAGAAACAGGTCGTGGTTGATGATGACAACTGGCAAGCGATTCGGGCGTTTGTGTGCGGGGTGTGGGGCGAAGTGATTGGCGAATAAAAGACTTGACAAAACAAAATCTTCGCCGATAATCTTTTGAAAAATTGAAAAATT
>NZ_MXAN01000050.1:0-12605 GCF_002027545.1 Moraxella lacunata | reverse complement strand
AAATTGAAAAATTGAAAAATCTCTTGAAATTGAAGTATCACACCCCATTTAATTTAAAATTTTAATAAAATCATAAAGTTATACTCCGATACTAAGACAGTTTATCAACACATATATTTATCAAGTTTTATTTTATCAAGGATTATCATCACCCACCATGACCATTAATTTTGACCGTATCCAAGGCAAGCTTAACATCCTAGCTGACGCCGCCAAATATGACGTTTCTTGCTCATCATCAGGCTCGAACCGCAAAAACCAAGGGGGCTCTCTTGGCAATTCGTCCACATCGGGCATTTGTCACAGTTTTACCGAAGATGGGCGGTGTGTGAGCCTGCTCAAAATCCTATTTACCAATCACTGTATCTATGATTGTAGTTACTGCACGTCAAGACGTAGCCATGATACGCCCCGAGCCGCCTTTACGGTCGAAGAAGTGGTGGATTTGACCATGCAATTTTATCGGCGAAACTACATCGAAGGGCTGTTTTTGAGCTCAGGCATATTCAAAAGTGCTGACTATACGATGGAGCGACTGGTTGAAGTGGCACGGCGACTGCGTGAAGAAGAACGCTTTGGCGGTTATATCCATCTAAAAACCATACCAGGGGCATCGCCTGAGCTTTTACGCCAAGCGGGTCTGTATGCTGACCGCCTAAGTGCCAATATCGAGATTCCGACCATCTCAGGGCTAAAACTGCTCGCCCCCGAAAAAACTCACGACCAACTAAAAGCCCCCATGCAGACGGTCAAAGATGAGATTGTGGTGTTCAAAGACAGCAAAAAACACCACAAAAAAGCCCCCAAATTCGTTCCTGCAGGACAGACTAGCCAAATGATAGTGGGAGCAACGGGGGAGACGGATTTACAAGTGGTGAGTCTTGCCAGTCATTTTTATCAAAAATACGACCTAAGGCGGGTGTATTATTCAGGCTATGTGCCTGTGTTGGCAGACAAAAATCTGCCTGCTCTCTCCACGCCTGTGCCGATGGTGCGTGAAAATCGCCTGTATCAAGCCGACTGGCTCATGCGGTTTTATGGTTTTTCGGCTCATGAGATTGTCACCCCTGACGAGCCTTTTTTGGACTTAGAGTGCGACCCCAAATTGGCGTGGGCGATACGCCACCGTGAGTTTTTCCCCGTGCATATCCAAACTGCTCCCTATGAGATGATACTTCGCATACCTGGCATTGGGGTGAAGACCGCCAAAAAAATCATCAAAGCAAGGCAGTTTCGCACGCTGACTTTGGAGCATATCCAAAAGATGGGGGCGGCGGTCAATCGTGCCAAGTATTTTATGGCGTTGTCGGGCAAAAATGAGCATTTGGCACATTTGACCAAGGATAATTTTAGGCAATATCTTATCGGACAAACTCAAACCAAATTCAAAGATGAACGAACGGGACAGCTTGCTTTGTTTTAAGGTTTTATCAATATGCCCTAAGATGTTTTTATCATATGGGCGTGTAATGGTGTTTGCTTCCTATGATATTTTTATTTTGACAAATTGGGAAATAACTTGGATTTATTAACCCTTGATGATGGCATTACCCTAACCCATGACAGCGATTTTGATGGCTGGCTGACGGCGGTATTTGTCTGCTATGAGCAAAAGTACACAGACAGGGCGACATTGGTGTGTCGTCATCAGTACGCACCGCAGTTTTTTGGCACGGTCATGGACGTAACAACCGACCCTGCCAAAGCCGAACGGGTGCTGACCAAGCTCACCCAAACGCTTGGCAAAGATGGCATCAGACAGCTCATGTGGGCGTACTTATCCGAGTTTGATTATATCCCAAACGTGCTGTTTGGTGTGGTCAAATACGCCCTAGCCAACCCCACAAAAAACATCCTAAAAGACCATGCCCACCCCGATGTCATGACTCTGCACCAAACGGTCAAATCAGTCGGGCGAGAGCGACACCGCATAAAAGCCTTTGTCCGCTTTGAGCATACCACAGACGGGGTGTATTTTGCCAAAATCAATCCCGATTTTAATGTTCTGCCACTCATCACCAATCACTTTAAGGCACGCTATCAAGACCAAGATTTTGCCATTTATGACATCAAGCGGGGTTATGGCATTTTGTCAAGACAGGGCGATACAGACGTGCAAATGATTGTCGGGATTGATGATGATGTATTGGCGGACAGCCGCTCGGTGTGGAGTGATGATGAAGCTCGTTATCAGCGATTTTGGCAGGGATATTTTGCCAATGTAACCATCAAAGAACGTATCAATTCCAAGCTGCACAAGCAGTATCTGCCCGTTCGTTATTGGCGATATCTGTCTGAGAAACAAGTGCGTGGCGATGAAGATTTTTTGAAGAAAAAACGCTGATATTTCCTTCTTTATCAATGGGGTGATTATTAGAATATGATTTGAAAAGCTGTTATGTTTTGGGTTCTTGTCTTATGGAGTGTTTGGTTTTACCTACAAAAAAGACTTAACTCAAAATATGAGCCAAGTCTTTGATGTTTATGGTAATAATTGGTGGAGATGGCGGGAGTTGAACCCGCTCTCATCACGCCTTATCAAATTCTATCAAATTTTAATGATTAAAAATCAACAAGTTAGCTATTTCTGTTTTGATATTATATCATAGTTTTGACGCTTTGTAAGTCAAAAAGTAAGTCAAACTATCCGATTGCCCAGACAAAACAAAAGCCCCCAATTGGGGGCTTATCGTCTTATTTCGTGTTGAGCTTGGCAATCTCTTGTTTGTTCTTGTCGCCGTGCATCCATTTGGCGTACCGCTTCATCAGCATCTGCAGGCTGTGACCGAGCTGGTCGGCAACAAAGACAGGGTTTACACCGTCCATCAGCAGCATTGTTGCATAGGTGTGTCGCGCGTTGTACGCTGGACGGTGTCTAATTCTGCAAGCTTTCATGGCGTCATTGAGTCGCAGTCGTGGCGGTTTTTCATTGAAAAACGGTTCGCCTGTCTCGGGGCAAATCAGCACATATTGACTTGGCTTGCTATGGTCGCGCAACTCTTTTAAGTGTTCGATGGCACGCATTGAGCGCTCGTTAAGATACAGCGTGCGTGCCTTGTGCGTCTTAGTGACCGACTTTTCAATGTCGCGCACACGGCTCTGATGGATGTGGAGTGTGCCATTAAACCAGTCCACATCATCCCATTTTAGCGCAAGCATTTCGCTCGGTCGCATACCAGACCAGAATGCCAGCTCGTAGTACCAATAATACAAGCGGTCATCATCTTGCATATTGGCGTCCAGCCATGTCAGCAGGGCGGTCATTTCGTTCCGCGTAAAAGGGTCAGGCAAATCAATCTGTACTTTTTTGTTTTTAATCAGATTAATCGGGTTTTCGGTAATTAGCCGAGCCTCGATCGCCGACTGAAACACACCGCGCAACGGCGTCAGGCAGTTATTGAGCGTCTTTGCCGTCTTAAAATCACGCTTGATAATCAGACCGCGCAACATGTCTACATCAATCTGAGTGATGGGCACCAGTGCTAAGTCAGGCATCCAGTGATGCTCCAAGATGCGTACATAGCCTTTTTTGGTGTCTAAGTTGGCATCGCAATGAGTTAAAAACCGCTGAGCGACCTCTTGAAACAGTACACCGTTGGTGATAATGCTGTCTTCGACCGCCAGCCCTTTGGCTTTGGCAATATCATCATCGGTTAAGATACCCCATTTTGCCTTTGTGATTAATTCACTTCTAATTTTAGCGGCTGCGCTGATACCTTCCGCAGTCGCTGGGTGTGGTAGGGTGATGCGGTAGGCATGTCGGCGGTGGTTAAAGTAGATTTGTACGCAGTTATTTCTGATCCGCACGCCTGTTGGTAGCGTTTGTTTGCTTGTTCGCTTAGCCATTGATTGTATCCCCGTAAAGAGTAATATACATTGCCATCTTGTTTAGTCCACACCACATCCTCAGTCCAGTTGCGTTTGCGGTGTGGCAGTTTGTGCTCGTCGATGCCTGTCAGCTCAGCAAACTTGCTGGCAGTTACCCAATCGATGGGGACAAGCCCCATCTCGGCTAATACAGCAGTCAGTTCTTCCATCTTTTTTACCTCACAATCTTACCATGTGCTTCGCTAATTCTCGCGTTACATAAATACAGCCACAAACCTCGTGGCTGTATGCTTTTCCAAAATCAACCTTGAAATTTACCAAAGAACAAGCAAAATTCAGAATCCAGCTTATCTTTGACCGCTTGCAAAAAGTCATTCGCCAACTCTTCGGTCAAAAGCTCATAACCTACGATGGACAGCGTAAATTCAGGCTTGCCATTGGCGGTGTTGATAGACAATCTAAGCCGTACGGTTTTTGGCTCGCTTAGGGTCTCATACAGCGTGTTTTTGATTTCAAAATACGCTGGCAACAGCCCTGCTTGCGATTTGACCGCCACCGTTTCAAGCCGTGAGCGAGACTCTCTAAAATTACCGACTTGGCTCGTGCTTTCGGCAAGCTCGTCAATTTTCATGTCTCGGATAACAGCGATGGCTTTTTTCATCGGGATCTCTTCGCCATTTTCGTCCAAAGCAACAAACTGACCACCCCAATCTTCTAAGAACGCCGCAAAGTCTTTTTGGCTGACACGCCCATAATTATGCAAACCAGTGATTTTTTTATACACCTTGGTCGGCTTGGCGGTCAGTGCCGCACAAAAATCACAATGCCCCATCGGATAATTGTCATCGCCAAAGTTCAGCACCGCCATCGCTTCCATCGCTGATTTGTCAATAAAAATCTCAGTATTTGCTGCCGTGCCATGCACTTCAACAAATTCACCGAATGAATCCAAATCATCAGTGCTAAATGTGCCACGCTTACGAGTGCGAGCGTCAAGAAATCTATCAATATTACCAAGCTCAATGTTGCCGTTATAGGCAATGCCATTGTCGCCAAATTTAAGGATGTCTGGACGTGTTAAGTCGGCAATGACTGCTAAGTCAGACTCGTGATTTTCAAAAATGTTTGACATAATAAGCTCCTATGCTTCGTGACCAAAAAGTTGATTTTCATAAAACAGACTTACCCTGCCGTCCGTGTGGCAATACATGGACGTTTCACGGGCATAGTCTTCTTTGCGTGTGCCAAAGGTCTCAGGGGCGGTGTAGTCGAGCTTATGCTTGACTTGGATTTGACCCATGCCTTTCTCGCCAATGGGACTGAGATCAAAGGTTAGTTTGATTTGACCTTTTTTTCCCGTGGCGACCACTTGACTGCACACATCGCTGATGGCAACACCGATTTGTTCGGCAAAGGCACCAGCGGTCAAGTCTGTGATAAATTCACAGGTGTCGGTTGCTTTAAATTCACTCATCTTTATCCTCCGAGTGGTTGGTTACGTTGATTGGTTTGATAAAATTTACCGTCTTTTTCCACCGCCACCAGTGCCAGCACTCGCATGGCGGTCTTATAAGACATACCAATTTGTCTTTGTGTATTTGCCACCGTCAGCCCTGTCGGGTTGCGTCTTAGTAGCCGTTGTGCTTTTAGACAAAATTCATTAAAAACAAGCTCTTGTCGCTCTTGGCAAAAAAGCCGAGCGTCCATCGCCATTGATGGTCTGCTCATCACACACCCCTTTGTTTTTCATAAATATTAAAAATAAACGCCATGGCATCTGCCAAAAATAGGCGCTCGCTTGGCAGTACTTGCTTATCGTTAATCTCACGCACATGGTTAGACAGCCACGACAGATAGTTATAGACCGCAAAAAGGGCGGACAAATCCATCTCGCCACCGCTCGCCACACTGCGTTCATAAGTCAAAAGATGAGCGATGGCATTGGCTTTATAGATTTTGGCGTGGGCGGTAGTAAAGCTGATTTTGGCAAGTTCACGGCGGATTTTGGCGATTTTTAATACCATCTTCTGCCCCCTAGATATTTGGCGAGATACGCCCTTGCTTCCACACCTTCGGTCTCATAAATGGTGCGGACTGGGGCGTGGTGTTCATAGGTTACTGACGGCATAACACCAACAAAGCTAACACCCCAACCAAGTTTATCCCCCGCCGCCACCGAATAGCCCACCGCTCGGCTGACAATCCCAAAGTCACCATCCTCATCCACCACCACATCAAGCGGTAACAGCTCTTTGCCCGAGATAGCACACTCATCATCGCTAAAACGGTCAAGCTCGCTCATACGTATCAAAAGTGTGTCAATGATAGGACTTGCTCCATTGTCTGCTTGTTTAGGTTTCATCTGTACTTCTCCACATCACACTTGATGGGGTGTCCGTCCGCTTGCCATGATAGGCACTCTTGATAGTCCACTTGTGCCTGCTTTTTTAGGGCAATGTCGCACCCACGCATTGACAGCAGGGCAAAAAGACCAATCATCGCTGTTTTTAGGATAAATTCGCCCATGGTGGCGGCCAGTTTGTGAGTTGTCATAAATAATTAGCTAAGTTGTTGTGATGGGAATATAATACACAATATGAAAATATTGTGCAAGAAATTTTTTAACAAAATGTTAATTTTATATGCTAAAATATTCACAAGATAACAAAAAACCGCCCTGACGGACGGTTGATTAAATTGTAACAAAGTGTGTATTTTTAAGGAGACTTAATGAACAATATGATTGTGTGGGCTATGCTTGTTTTGTTAAATATGTGTGTCCTAACCTGCCTTGCCTATTATTGGGGCTATCAAAAAGCCAAAGCCAAAAAATTTGTAGAGATTGGCACGGTAGACACACTCGCCCAAGATGCACTAAACCGTACATTGATAAAAGTAGGACGAGATGATAAAGTGAATGTTGCCGATATTGAGCGGTATATTGCCATCATAAATAAAGGCGAAGCAACGCTGATCAATTTGGATAGGTATCTTTAATCAACGGTTACGGGGTGTAATATGTTTGATGTGATTGTGGCAATCATGAATGAGCCAATACCATTTTGGTTATCTCTGCTGTTTTATTATCTTGGTGGCTGGATATTTTATCAGCTAGGCAAGTCCAGACAGAAGCGAATATCGTCAAAACAGCAGCTTATCCATCGCCCAAATAAGCAAAGGTACAAGCAATGAACCAAGCACCCATTTGCTGTTTTCGCTGTCTTTGAGCCATTTGATGGATTTGTCCCAAATGGTGGATTGCAATGTTTGCAGATGTTCCCTGCCAGCTGGTGTAATCTCACAACATTCTAACAGCTCGCTACCGTCTGCCATGTCGGTAATGACACTATCCACCCAGCCTTGTGCTGTCATATCCTTAATGTGCAGAATAAGTGTGTCATAAGGCATGGTGCGTAGAACATGGTCAATGCCTTGTCGCCCATGCTCTGTTAGTGCCTGCAAAATATTTTTTGTTTTAGAGCTCATCTTAACCACCCCTACACCAACCTTCTCTTATATTCCACCGCCACCCCAAGCACGGTAAAGGCTTGATGACGGCTGTCTATCACAGGGTAGTCATCATTCTCCGCCACAAGGTGCGTATAGGGCGTGCCGTGCTCATCAAATCCTTTTGGGCGGTACTTGCGGAGCATTTTTTTGCCCTGGCAGTCCACATACACATAATTGCCCGCCTGTGCTTCTTTTTTGGCATCTATTCGCACACAGTCGCCGATGGCGAACGCAGGAAACATATCGTTGTTTATAATCGTTAGCCAATCATCACCCCCAGTTAGCTGACTGGCGTAGTTACTCACCACCGATTGACTGACCGAACCGCCAATATAGCCGTGTTGGTTATTGACTTGGTTTTGAATAGACCGCTCCCCTGTAGCAATATAATGAGCATCTAAACCATAAATTTGAGCAAGGGCAATAATCTTATCGTGGGCGATACCCCGCCATCGCCAGTTGGTTACCGTTGCAGGCTTAACCTGTAACTTTTTGGCAATCTCAATATTTTTATCTTTGACAAATTCACGGAACCGCACAAAAGTTTCGTGTTCTTTTTTTTCTACTTGTTTTGACATTGTCAGCCCCAAGCCAAAAGCCACTCATTTTGTTAATTATACACAATATGAAGAGAAATTGCATTCAAAGTTGCTTGTAATAAATTTTCATATTGTGTATAATTATATAAACAAATTGAAAGTATCGGAGCAATCCAATGACAGATAAAGAATTGATTGAAAGACTAGGGGGCGTGTCATCCGTGGCACGCTTTTTAGGGCGTAACTACAATACGGTTTATAACTGGACTTACAGGGGCATCCCATCAAAGGTAAAGTTAGACAACCTTACCTATTTTACCAGTGTCAGCCCACAGACCCCAAAAAAATCAGATGATTAAAAGCAAAAGCCCCAAGTTCTGCGAAAACTAGGGGCAAAAATGCTTAAATTGCACAATAAGCGAGATTATTATATGACAAACCTACCCCAAATTCAACCCCACGATACACTCATTCAAGCGGTAAACGCTCGTGAGTTACACGCATTTTTAAAAAGCCGTCAAGATTTTTCCACATGGATAAAAAATCGCATTGCCGATTATGATTTTGTGGAAAATCAAGACTTTGTCCGCTTCCATAAAAAAATGGAAGCCAATAATGCCACCTTGATTGAGTATGCCATCACCCTAGACATGGCAAAAGAACTCTCCATGGTCGAGCGTAACGAGCAGGGTAAGATGGCTCGCCGTTATTTTATCGAGTGTGAGCGTGTGGCTCGTCAGCTCATGACTGCCCCCATGCCAGTCCGCCCTACCACGCCCACACTGTCCAAGGCGGATTTTGCCATTTTACAGACGGTCGTGCGTGATTTGTCAGCACAGATGGCACACCCAAAGGCGAGCGAGCTTGCGATTTGGGCGAGACTGCGTGCCGTGTGCGATGTGTCCAGCATTCACAACATCCGTTATGGCGACATGTGGACGGTGCAGGGCGAATTATCACGCATTGGGCGTATTTTGCGTCCTTATGCTGATTTTCGCAAATCCACCGAAAAAACACTCATCAAACGCATTTGTCTAGGCGATCACAATGCTGCATGGGAAGCCATTCAAGTCATGGACGATACAGCAGACGGATTTTCACTGCTTGCCGATGACAGGGTATTTTGTGCTTTGGAGCGTTTGGCATTGGGGGTTGGTTATGAATGAAAAACGCCCACCCTTAGACTTTGATTATATTAAATCCCAAGCAAATGGGTATTGGCTTAGCCGTATTTTTCCTGCCGTGGGCATTAAGCTCAAAGGCAACGGCAAAAAACACCAACCCTGCCCCTGTTGTGGCGGTAAAGACCGTTTCCGCTGTGATGACAAGCAAGGCAACGGCACTTGGATTTGTAATAACTGCGGTGCAGGCAACGGCATTGACCTTGTCATCAAATACACAGGGCAGTCGGTGCGTGATGCTTATGAGACCGTTGCTGGCGTGCTTGGCGTTGATGGCGGTCGTGCAATGAGCGATGCCGACAAAGCCAAATGGCAAGCCGACAAGCTCGCCCGTGAACAAAAAGAAAAACAAAACAAGAAGTTGCAATGGAAAAAGGTTGCCGATACCGCTTATAGCCGTTTTATTGCCGCTAGTCCAATAATGGGCAAAACGCACGCCTATCTTACCAAAAAGGGCATTGCCGACATTGCAAATACGGGCAAGGCAGGGGTTAAGCTGGATAAAAGGGGTAATTTGTTAATTCCTTTGTATTTTCACAATTACAAAACAGGCATCAAAACCCTGTGCAATATCCAATCCATTGACAAAGACGGCAAAAAACTGTTTATCAAAGATGGCTTGGTTGGCGGTGCATTTTGCACACTTGGCAACCCTGCCGACACAGGCACCCTTTTAATTTGTGAAGGCTATGCCACAGGAGCGAGCCTGCTTTTGGCGACAGGCGGGCAATATGCCGTCATTGTGGCATTTAATGCCAAAAATATGGAAAAAGTCGCTCCTACACTACGCCAGCTTTACCCCAATCATTGCCTGTTGTTTTGTGGCGATGATGACAAAGCCACCGCTCAAAAGACAGGCAAAAATGACGGTATTCATTCTGCCACCACTTCGGCTCAAATGACGGGCGGTGCGTGGATTAGTCCCAACTTTAAAGGCGATACTCGCACAGATGTGGGCGAGCTGACCGATTTTAATGATTTGCACCTAGCTTTTGGGCTTGACGAAGTAACCGCCCAAATCAACACCGCCCTTGCCAATTACCAAACGGTCATAATCAATCACACCCCACAAAATACCCCTACGCCCCAAAATCAAGCGGTTGCCCAAAGTCAGCCAGTAACTAAGCCAAATACCGATAAAGAGCCAGTCAAGCCAATCCTTGCTCCTGCTGATAGCGAAAAATTAAAGACAGTCTTAAAAGACTTTGCCAAAATCGTGAATAACGGTAAAATGAGTAATAAGGTGTATGACCTTGTACAAAAAATGGAATACACCAAAACCCAGTTTACCCACAAAGTCGGCAAAAAAGTGGCAGACGCATTCTTTTTGCACGACACGGCAACGATTGAGCAGTCCGATGTGGACAACCAAAGACGGGGCAAGGCAGACCAAAGCATTAGCGGTATGCTTGAGCGTTATGCTTTGATTTTTGGCACAAAAGAGATTTGGGATAATCGCCTAAAAACCCGCTTTTTAGCCGAAACAATAAGAATGGCACACCCTAACGAATTTGATGTTTGGCTCAAATCGCCAAGCCGTGCCACCATCTCACCAGAGAATATCTGGTTTGATCCATCGGATGACAAAAGACCTGCGGGCATTGATAGTCCTGTTAATGGCAAAGATTATATCAACAGCTTTGCAGGACTTGCCCTAAATGGCTTGGACGATGATGGTTTGACCTATGATGAATGTTACACCAAAGCCAAGCCTATCACGGATTTATTGTTGCACTTGTGCAATGGCGACCACGCTATTTTTGTGTGGGTAATGCGTTGGCTTGCCATACCCTTGCAAAACCTTGGTACAAAAATGGACACCGCCCTTATTTTTCATGGAGCTTTACAAGGTGCAGGCAAATCTATGTTTTTTGACAAAGTCATGAGTGCGATTTATGGTGAGTATGCTGTAACGCTCGGTCAAGGTCAGCTTGAAGAGCAGTATAACGAATGGGTTGTGGATAAAATGTATGCCGTCTTTGAAGAGATTTTTAGTGGTAAAGACCGTTACGCCCACATGGGCAAAATCAAACAGCTTATCACAGGCAACAAGATTTACATTTCAAAAAAATACTCAAACGGCTGGGTGCAGGACAACTATGTGAATTGCGTGTTTTTATCTAACGATATTATGCCTTTACAGTTGGAGCAAGGCGACCGCCGTTTTATGGTCGTCAATCCAAGCCAGCTTATATCAAGCGAGTTACGCCAAGCCGTGTCCGATGCCCTAGACGACCCACACAAAACCGTCATCCGGGCGTTTTTGGCGGTACTCATGAACTACGACTTAGGCGAGCAAAACGCCCACACCCACCCACCAATGACAAAGGCAAAAGAACGCTTGATTGGTGTCTCTATGCCAAGTTGGGAGCGGTTTTTTAGAGACTGGCAAGCTGGCATTTTACCTATTGGTTTTAACACCGCTCCCACCCACGAACTGTATATGGCTTACAAAATGTATTGCCACAGAAACGGCGACACAGCAGTGGGCAAAAACAAATTTTGTGCCTATATCAACGCCCAACAAGGTATAGACACCGCACGACTTTGGTATCGCTTACCCCAAAACCGTCAAGTCCACAAGCAAGCCACTTGGGTTGTTATTGGCGAGATTGGCAATTATCAAGGCTCAAGAGAACTTTGGCTTGGCTATCGCTTTAATGGGTTTAAAAATGACATTGAGCGGAGTGATTGGTACTCTTAAAACAAAGTCTTACACAAACGAAAGTCTTGCACAAAACAAAAACCCTTGTAAAATAAACACTTAACAAAACCTAGTGCAATACTCAAAAAGTCCTGCACAAAGTCCCGCACAAAGCCCTAAGCCTTGATATTCAAGGGTTGGGGCTTTTGTTTGTGCAGGACTTTTAATTTTTAACCCAAAACCTTTATAGGCTTAAATAATTTACTAACCAAATAAGCATTTATGCCAAATCTTAAATTTAAATTTATCTCTATAATAGTTTTGTATAAAAGTCAAAAAGTCCTGCACAAAGTATTGTTGCAATCCTTATAAATAAAGGACTTGGGTTTTGTGCAGAACTTTGTGCGGTAGTACAAAACTTGACACACATTTTGCACACCGCCTATAATAACCAAGAAAACAAAAGGAAATCCCCATGAAACACAACGCCCATAAAATCCCCAAAGACCAGCTTGTTGCCGTTGCCGAGTCTTTTGCAGGGGTCAGCCGATTTGCTGACGCTTGTTATCGTTATTACTATTACCACGACCAAGCCAGTCGTGATTTTCTGCTGTCATCATTGGCGGTAGAGTTTGCCGAATATCTGACCAAGATACCTGCCAAACATCATCAATCCATTATTGCCACCGCCCTGATAGAGATAAGCTACCCCCAAAAAAATCTTAGTCGCTCTACTTTTTGTGCAAAAGAGCGGGCTTGTTGTATGGGAATTAGTCGCCGTCAATACTATAACTTAAATGCAGGTGAAGCCATTGATAACATCATTGGCAATATCACAGGTATTGCCAAAGTTGTCGCTGGTAAGATTCGTGAACAGCTTGGATTGACTTCCTCCCCTCCCTA
>NZ_MXAN01000049.1 GCF_002027545.1 Moraxella lacunata | reverse complement strand
ATTTTCCATTTTCCATTTTCAAAAGATTATCGCACCGCCCAACACCATGTCAAGCCCTTACCGCATCAGATGATAAAACAGCACAAAAACAAGACAAAAGGCAAGGCGATGACGATAATGGTACAGATTTTTGCAAGAATTTGCGGTATAATAAAGGGTTAGCATAAAAACAGTTGATAAGGTGAGCGATGGACATCGTACAGTATTTGCATGGGTTGGTATCAAGTTCTATGGGCATCTCAAACGAAGATACGAGTGCGGATTTGTTAAAGCAGTATTATGCTCTAAGCACGGCACGCTTGATTGAGCTTAATGATGGCTTTGACAGCACCAATGCCAAAAATCACAGCCTGACCGCCTTGTGGGGCATGCAGGCAGAGCCTTTGGCAAGGCGTTTGGCACGCAGTTTTCACATGGATGAGCAGTCCACGATGACTCTCCTAAAAGCCATTACTCCGCCGATGATGGTGGAAGTGGCGAATTTGGCAGGGGGTCAGGGGCTGATTGCTTTTTTGGCACAAAACTTTGAATCAAGTCGCACGCATTTGCCTGCGTGGTCGCCCCAATTCATCCAAAGCTCACTGGCTCAAAAGATTGAACAATTAAATGGGCAAATGCCAAAGGCTAATTCGGCATTTATCAATTCTGACAATCCGCCCAATCAAGCAGATGAAGATATTGATAATACTCCCATCGCCACAGATGACTCACCAATTATTAGCATCACCAAAACTGCCGATATTAATGATAATATCAATACACCCTTTGATAATGACAAACAAGGGGATGATTTAAATACTAATGGCATTTATCAAGATGGCATAAATGATGATATTAATGGCAGTATCAATGGCAGTATTGATAATAATATTAATGATGATATTAACACCGATACAACCGCCGAAGATGGTATAAATGACGATAATCATCTTGATGGTCATGAGTCCATTAATTCCCCTATTAAACCCCCTATCAAGCCTAAGTTGGCACGCCCCAATCCTTTATTAATGGGACTTGGAGCAGGGCTTATCGCCTTGGCTGTCGGGGGCGGAGCGTGGTATCTCTTAAAAGACAAATCAGGCTCATCGGAGACCGCCCCCGTCCATGACCCCAATGTCGCCACACCGACCGTCAAATCGCTAAATCCACCCCGTCTGTCCCTAACATCGGGCGAGAACGGCACGCTGTACGCCTGTCAAGCCGAAGTGGGCAACAGCCAGCTCCAAGAACAACTGCTCGGGGTGCTACAAAAGAACTTCGGGCAAATCGGCTGTATCATGGACATCGATGATAATTTTGGTACATCGCTGACAGGGCTAGAACGCTTGGAGAGTATCATGGCGATGGTCAAAGCTGAGCCGTTTACCAGCATTGAGATTATCGGCGACCACATCTATGTCAATACGCCAAAGACAGACATCCTGCCTAGAATCGTCAATGACATCGCCCTGCTTGCCCCGCAGTTTGACGTCTCGCCTGCCCCCGCGTTGGACAAAGCAAATGTCATCAATCAGAGCTTTGAACGTGCCACGACCGCCCTAAATGGTCTTGATAATCCGCCCAACAACTATGATTTGTCACGCTCGGCAAGCCTTGCGGTGATTGACTTTAATGGCACAAGCGAATTGCCTGCCAACACCCATGGCGTGCTGTCACTACTGGCAGAGAAAATCAAAGCCAACCCCAACATCAAGCTCATCATCGCAACTCATACCAGTGGCGGAGATGGCACTGACCGCATGGCAAATCTTAGCCTATCACAAAGTCAAGCCGAAGCGGTCAAAGCCTTTTTGGTAGAGCAGGGCGTAAGTGATACCCAGCTGACCCCCAAAGGTGTGGGCGACAGCTTTCCAATATCGGACAACGTGACCGAGTTGGGTCGCTTTAAAAATGGGCGGACAGAGTTTTTGGTGTTTGATGAAGCGACCATGACCGCACTCAACGTGGACATGACCCAGCTTGTGCCAGCACCAAACACCACCATGCCCGTCCAAAGCATGCCCATACAGACCATGCCAGAGTCCATGCCCGTACAAAACATGCCTGTACAAGGCATGCCCGATGGCAACTACCTGCCCCAACCTGTACAAAATGTACAACCCATCATCACAGACAGCCATCCTGTTCAACAAATCCAAGTCCCTACCCCATCAGGTTATATTGGCACTACCCTGCCAGCAAGCACACCTGACCTGCCTGATGACTTTTTTGAGCTTAGTAACGCCACAATTAGCTCTGAGCAAGGGCGGGACACAGAAAGAGAGATACGTTAGGTACAAAACGTGAGTTTAACCCATTTTTAAACAGCAGACCCGTGATAAGTCACGGGTTTTTTATAAAAATAAATTACAGTATAGAAACAAAATTGAAATAAAAAAAGCATGCCTAGCACCCGTCAATCAGAACAAAGTAGTTTGTCATTTATTAGATTTCATGAAAATTAGGATTGATATTTTTGGCTAAATATATAAAAATATAATAATTACAGATACTTATAAAAAATCCCTGATATCATTAATGAATTTTTCCAATATTAGTCATTGCAAAAATCAATGTTATTTTATACAATATTGTCAATATTTAGTATGATTATTGTTAATAAATCTACCCAATATTGTTAAGAAAGGTTAAATAAACATAAAAATCGTTAGGAGCGGTTATGAAATATACTTCATTTTTAGGTCAAGGCGTCATGATTGGTGCCATTTGCATGGCTGGACTTTTATCAGCTTGTGGCGATAAGGAACCCACCATACAAAACACTGCCAACCCCGACACTGCCACCACTCACACCAAAACCATCAAAGTAGCAGTCAATAGTGGCATGTCGCCTTTTGCTTATATTGACGGCAAGGGCAACCCTATCGGATTTGATGTGGAACTTATTACTCACATCGCTCAAAAAAATGGCTATGCGGTCAAATTTAACGTCCTGCCATGGCAAGAGATGTTTAAATCGGTCGAGCAAGGCACCAGTGACCTTGCCATCTCATCCATCTCCTACTCTACCGAACGTGAAGGCAAATACCTGCTTAGCAACCCTTATGTGTATATGCCTGCGGGGATTTTATCTTTGGATGGTACGGTCATCAACTCAGTAACAGACCTAAAACCCATGCGTCTGGGCATGCAGCATGGGGCGATTTTTATGGACATCGCTAAGGAGCACGGGATTGAGCAGGTGGTCACCAAGGACAAAATCTTTTTGAGCTTTCAAGATTTGATTAATGGTAAAGTAGATGCCATCGTCAGCGACAAACAAATCGTCCAACACTTTGCCAAAAGCTATCCTGAGTACAAAACCAATGTTTTAGAGTATGGTAATACCAATGACAAAGGCTCGTACGCTGTGGCGATAGCACCCAAGAGTAAAACTCAGGTCATCGAGATGTTCAACCAAGGTGTCGCAGAGATGAAAGCATCGGGCGAGCTGGCAAAACTTGAAACAAAATGGTTTGAAAACAGCACCGATAAACCAATGTAACCATGATGTGATTAAGTGCTTGATTTGGCAGGTGGTTTTTGTTATAATCAAGCCATTGGGGATGTTCTGGCTTCGACGCTGGTAATGAAACCTAATGATGCACGTCAAGAGCGTATGCCTCTTGTAAATCAACATACAATTTAAAATAGTCGCAAACGACGAAACTTACGCACTAGCAGCCTAAGGGCTACTTGGGTCGGCACAGATTGCCTTTGGTCTGGTTGCTCACCCCGATGCGAACGCACAAAGGATAGTATCTGTTAGCGTTGCGATGACAGGTGCGAACTCTTAGCAAATCGTCCAATCCACCCTGACTGTCGGGTCGGTGCGGATTAAAGCCAAAGACAGACTCTAAGCGTGTAGAGTCATGGGCGTAGTGCTGGCGGACGCGGGTTCAACTCCCGCCATCTCCACCAAATAAACCCTTAAAAGTCAATCACTTAGGTGGTTGGCTTTTTTATTTGACTTATTTTTGACTTATTTTATAATTTAAATAAAAAACAACCCCCTACCGTGTGGTAGGGGGTTGTTTTATGCAGGTAACTCAAAATGCACGCCGTCCAAAAACGGTTTTTTACCAAGTTTGGCACGCTCATTTTTATACGCTTTGACCCAATCTTGGGGCGTACCAGATTTATTGGTGATGACCGTCCACGCACCGCCCCACCGTACATTTACGCCAAGCTCGCTACTTGCTTGTGCCATTGCTTTGGCAATAGTGAAGTAATGGCTAAAATCCCAAGACGCTTGACCGTCCACGATAGCAACCAAATCAACAGCGTGTCCCGTCAAGTGTCGGCTGTTCATGGTTTGGCTCTTGCCTGTTCGGACATACTCTCGTTGCTTTTCAATCGTACGTACGCCTTCTGACACACGAAAATCCACGCCAGTTATCTCAATGGCACGCTTGACGACTTTTACCAAATTGGGATTTACGCCTTGCAATCTTTTTAGGCTCAATTCGCCAAGGCTAAAATTAGGCTTATTTTTGGGTAGGGCATCATCCACGGCATCTAGCAAATGTTCGTTACCGTCCACCGTGGGGTCGGTCGCATGGATAACCGCCACGTCTTTTTGTTCTGCGGTAGTGCAAACCCCCCGTTTGATCGCAAGCTCTACCGCTTTGACGGTTAATTTACCTGCGATGCCGTCAATATCGCCTGTGTATAAGCCCGCTTCTTTAAGCCGAGTTTGTAACTGTCTTACATAGCTACTCATAATTTACTCCATAAAAAAAGCCCTTAGGGGCGTTGAAAAATCAAATCTTACGTCTAAAACGTCTGCGTATCTTGATATAATGCTTTTGCACTTTTAAAATATCGCCAACCCAATACACCAAAAATAAAAATCGGCTAAACACTTCTAGACGGGTAATGATTGGATCATCGAAACTGGCATATAGCATAATTGACCAAGCCAACATACCGATTGACATAAGCCAAGCATCTACAACGGGGGTTTTAGCTGTCGAGAATGCTTTTAAGTGCTTGATGAACGTATAAACGCCCATCAAAAATCCCACCACACAAACAAAAGCATTAACAATCAATAAATTACTCATCGTTTCGCTCCTTTTTTGACCACGGCACAAACTTATCTTGTGCGGATTTGTAAAGCTCATTTTGTCGCTTTTGGTCGCTGATAAAAACCAAAAGCCCTGTTACTATTGGTGTGCTAAGCAAGGACGTAATAAACCCCCAAAGCAGTAGTGTGCTTAGCGGTGGCTCGGCATTTTGGTTAAGGTATAGCACCATCGCCATACCACTCATCGTGCCTATCAAGGTTTTGGCAATAAATGGGTGTCTTAGGCGGTGGTCTGTGTCATCAATCTTGATAAACGCACTAGCTAGACCGCCAAAGGCACAAAACACCCAAAACGGCAACCAACTTAATAAAAAAGGGGCTGATAGCCCCTGTAAATTTGTCATTTTTTACCCTCCAAGGTTTCAATTTCTCTAGTTAATATCGCCATATAATGGGCGATGACATTACGCTCTTGGCTGACTAGCTCTCTATGCTCAGAGGGCTGTGGTCGCTGTGCTATTTCATCTAGCCATACTCTGCGTTTTTGCAGGGTGTCTATTAATGATTGAGTGTGTTGTTTCATGGTTGCTCCTAATTAATGTTATCAAGATTGACGGTAAAAAATTCAGTTCTTAGACTTCTATCAATGGGAATATGTGCATTACTAAAACTCCAAGACCATACTTGTGGGCCAACAGCAAACATCATGATGCCGTCATCACTCCAAAATCGATAGTCATAAGCATAGATTTGCGACATACTTGGACTTTTTGTTATGCCAGCTGGCAAATTAGTGAACAGAAAGCCTATTTTATGTGCTGACGCAGTATCGATTGTGTACTGATATTCAGGTCTACCACTCTCCGTGTACCAAGACGTGGACGGGTCTATTTCATATTTTTTGATGAGCGATAGTAACCTGCTGTCGCTATTAAATAATTCTGTACCGTTGTGGTCAAATATCTGTAATCCGACATTTGTTGATGCGACCACTTGCGGTTTGAATATATACTCCTCAATAATTAAGTCGCCATTTTGCACTCTGTTATCATCTCTTAAAATACAAGTAACACCGCCAAATGGTGGAAATATTCCGTGACGCCAAAGCGAACCATCGCCACTTACTTTTGGTAAAAATACAGAAATACTGCCATCATTTTTTTGTAGATTTACAAGCTGTGTGTTTTTGAGATTGTGTACAGTTTTATACTGATACACCATTGGGATAGTCTCTGTGCTAATTTGCACGGACTGTGCATCATTGATAATATGAATACCTTGCATCAAAACACCCCATAGTAAATTGTGAAATTGCCTTTTGTGCCAAAACCTCCTTTATCATCATCAACTTTTATGCGATAAGTGTTTGTTTGTGCATCAAACACCCCTTTAATATCATAGCCAGATAACATTGAATCGGCTAGAAAAAATGGCGTACCCCACGCAAAACGATTGTCTTGTATGTTAAACTCATTGGCAGACGACACCACTATTTTGCCAAATATTGATGTCGTCTGAACATTTGAATCAAGTGTTAGGTTGCCATTAACATCCCACACTTGTAACCCTTGGGCCATTACCACACTCCTAGTCTGACACGCAGACGGTTGTTGTTATCATAGACAAGCAGTACACCATCTTTAATCTCAAGTCTTGCGCCTGTTTCTGCTGATTTGAAATGTCCAATGTTTGCAGACAGTGCTGACAAACTTTGAATGCTTGCTCGATTAATCTTAGCCACATCAATACTGCCGTTAGCAATATACGCACTATCAATATAAGTCCCTGCAGGTACAGTTACGCCATTGATGACCTGTGGCGAAGCCAAGACCATAAACGGCATAGACCCTTTACCGCCAGCGGGCGGTGCGACATAAAACTTATCGGCACGCACGGCAAAGTCCGACACGCCGTTGTTACTTGCTAATCCGATACCTGCCACGATACCGCCTGTTTGGACTTTGACCGTATATTGAGCATTAAGACCATTTAGGCTTTGGGCGTGCTGTTGTATGCTTGCCGTTTGACCCTGCACGGTGGTTTGCAGGGTCTGCACGGCTCGGGCGGTGGCGGTGTCTTTTGTCGCTTGTGCAGATTTAAACTCATCAAGATTGGTACTCACATCGCTTGCCAATCCTGCCACCTGCATTTGCCACACATTATTGTCGGTGCGTGTCCAATAACTTGAAATTCTGACAAAACTGGCATTTTCGCTGTTAAAAGTCGCATAATCGCCACCCTTTGCAATGATTTGTCCCTTGATGAACTCTTTATTTTCATCAAGCCAAATCACACGCAAATTGCTAAAATTCCCTTCAAATGAGCGTATTTCATACACGGTATTTGTTTTGACACTGATAAAATCGCTGGCACGGTGGCTCGCCCAAGCGGTCAGTTGCCCGCCATTGTTTTCGTCCAAAAAATGTCCGTTTGTGGCGGTGCTTGATTTAAACAAATTGCCACTATCAAAGCGTGCATTAAGCTGACTTTGAGCCGTTGCTAATGCTTGATTTGTGTCGCTTGTTGTGCGTTCTAGCGTTGCGATTTTGCTCTCACTTGTACCGACACGTCCGCTTACCCCTTGCACCGTGCTTTCAAGCGTTCGCAGGGCTTGGGCGTTGGCGTTATCGCCGTTTGCTCGTGCAGTTTCTTCACGGGCGATACGGGCGGTCATGTCTGTATCAGCCTTTTTGTACTGCGTATCAAGCGTGTTAATACGCTGAGATAAGGCATTGTCAGCATTTGCTGATGTTTGTTTAAACTCATCAAGATTGGTACTCACATCGCTTGCCAATCCTGCCACCTGCATTTGCCACACATTATTGTCGGTGCGTGTCCAATAACTTGAAATTCTGACAAAACTGGCATTTTCGCTGTTAAAAGTCGCATAATCGCCACCCTTTGCAATGATTTGTCCCTTGATGAACTCTTTATTTTCATCAAGCCAAATCACACGCAAATTGCTAAAATCGCCATTGTACGCTTTGATTTCGTATAAGGTGTTTTGGCTTACAAAAATGTCATCACTAGCACGGTGCGACCCCCACGGCTTTAATGCACCGTTTTCCCTTTCTTCGTAGTAATGACCAAGCGTGGCGGTGCTGGCTTTGAACAAGTTTGCGTGTTCAAATCTCGCCCCCAGTCTATCAATACTACTCGCTTGCCCTGCTTGCGTCTGCTTAATCGCACTAATCTCGGACGTGGCATTATCCGCCTGTGTTTTGATTTGGGTGTATTTTTGCGATAAATCGCCTGTGGTTACGCCCAAATCACGGATGGATGACGTATGAGAGCCAACAGTTTGGGTAAGATTGGCGATTTCTTGCGTTTTGGCAGTGTCGGCAGTTTGTAAAGCAGTAATATCACGGATGGCGGAAGTGATGCGATTACGCTCGGTGGTGATGTTGCTAATGGCGGTTTGTAATTCACGGTTTGCCGTGGCAAGCTGACTATTTAGCGTGGGCAATTGTGCATTGACCCCGTCCACCGCAGTTTGCAATTCACCGATTTTGGCAATGGGTGTACGTAAGGTTTGGTCAAGATGACTGCCATTAATCTGACCACTGATAAGCTCAAGCACCTTGCCAGCATCCGCCGATGTCGTGCCACGCACCCAGTCCGTCCAGTCCGATGTATTACCCAGCTTATCCACGATTCGCCCACGATAAAACTGGGTAAGATTACCCTGTAAGCCTGTAATCTCGTGCTTATTTGTCGGATAAGCAAATGTACCAAGGGTTGTGATATTACTTCTGCCGTCTGGGCTGACTTGGATTTGGGTGTAACTGGTATCATCGCTGCCACGGTCAAAATTCCACCCCACATTCATGGCAAATAATAGCCCTTGGACGGTAAGGTTAATGGGGCGTGGCGGTTTGCCTTGTTTGCCTTGTATTTGTGTCAGATTTGAGTGCGTGGCTAGGCTTGCTTGCCCAAAGGCAGAAATCGCCGTTACGCGGGCTTCATATTGCCCTGCGTACACGCCTGTGATTTCAATGCTGTTTGTGCCTGTTGGTGGCAGGGTCTGCCAGTTGCCGTTGTCGGCTCGCCACGCCACGGCATATTTGACCGCACCAGCCACTTGCTCCCAACCAATGACAAGGGTGGTAATGCTCACGCCTTGATTGATCGTGTGATAGCTTGACAGATTGACCGACTTTGTGGGGGCTTGCACAGTCGGATTGATGACACTAATCGGACGCTCGTGGGTGTACGCACCGTGGTCGATGGCATCGTATTTGACAGGGTTATACTGCACGGCAGTGATGGTAAAAGTGTGATTGTCATCAGCGGTTACTGACAGCACACGAAACCTCATCGTGGCAAGGTCTTGACTGTCTAGCACCCACACATTTTGCTCACTGATGCCACCAAAGGCTTTTGTTACCGTGATTTTATCGCCACTGACCGAGCGGATTTGCCGTCTTTGGCTGATGCCGTCATTACCATTAATCACCAGCGTATCGCCCACGTTGGCGGTAATGGGGCGGTCTAGGGTGATGACGGTCTTTTTATCATTCATCGCAAGCACACGCCCACCTGTGGCACGCCCTGCAAATAGCTCATCGCTAATCTCAATCACTTTGGCAGGGGCAGGGATATAGCCGTCCAAGCCCACCTTAAACGTTACCATTCGTGTTTCTAGCTGTTCGGACTTCAACGCCCAAATGCCAGCTCGTTGGGCTTGCCCCTTGGATGTACAGCCAAAGGCGTTGATGTCAAGCGTGCGTATGCCGTATTTGGCAATCGCTGCTTCATCTCTGACATATTCATATTCGGTCTTAAAATGGTTGGCAGGGTTATCCCAAGCGACTTTGGCAACCGTGTGGCGGTCACGGGAGCGTGTGCCTGTATATTCAAACACGCCATCAATGACATTGGCACGGCTAAAACTGTAAATGCTGTCTTGGGGAATATCAGCATCTAGCACAATGCTTGTGCCGTCCCAGTAGCTAATCGCACGAAATACGCCAGCCAATTTTGATAATAATTCAAACGCCCCTTCGGCAGACTGGATATACACATTGACGGTAAAGCGTGGCTCTTGTCCGCCCATACCGTCATCGACCATTTGGTCGCAATACTGGGCAAGGCGATACAAGCTCCATTTGTCAATCATATATTCTTTAAGCCGTCCGCCCAAACCGTAGCGAGTGGCGGTGCAAAGGTCATAATACACCCACGCAGGGTTATTGCTATATGCCAACTTAAATTCGCCATTCCATAAGCCGTCATAGGTGCGTGAAATGGGGTCATAATTCGTTGGCACTTTGATGATTAGACCACGACAGCGAGCCGACATTTTGGCAACGTTGCTAAACTGCTCGGCATCATAGCGTAAGCCTAACAGGGCAGTATTGGGATAACGAAGTTTTAAATCAATCACTTCGCTAATGGCAGAGATGTACATTTTATCACTGACAAAATCGGACGTGCTGTTGGGTGTGATACGGCGGACACGCACCTGCCAGCCTGTTTGTGCCGTGGGCAAGTCAATACGGTGGCTACGCTCGTAAGCGTCCGATGTTTTGGCATTGATGGATGTATTTAGGGCTTGTACCCAGCCACCGTTGTCGGTTTTGACATCGATGGCATAATCAATCTTAACGCCTGACACATCGCCATTATCAGCATTTTGTGAACGCAATGTCCCCCATTTTAGACGGACACGCAGGGCATCAAGGTCAAGATTATTAAAGGCTTTGATGTAAGGCGTGCCGTGTTTTAGTTCAACACCCACCGCCGTCTCACTTGCCACATCAGGGAAACCATCAATATAAGTCTGGTCGTTCGTGCCTGTGCGAAAATCCACTTTGACACCCGTAAAGTTAAACTCTCCGTTGTCATTTTGCAGGGGCGTGTCTTCCAAATAAACGGATTTATAGCCATTTGCCAAACCTGCAATCTCACCTTCGCCCAAGCCGTAGAGTATCTTGATGTAAGTTTTGGACTGAGCAGAGTCAGGGGCGATGATGGGCTGACGTGGTTTGCTACTGCCTTTTTTAGCACCGTAAATGGTCATTTTTTATCCTTAATTTTTTATAGCATGTCTTCTGGCAACTGACTGGCGGACAAAATAAACCCACCAATCTCTCGCTCGCCGTACAAAATTGGTACAGGATTGCCTTGGGCGACAGTCGTAACTGCACCGCCAAACCCCTTGTTGGCACGGTTGCCGTCTTGGTTTTGGTCTTGTGTGTCCACTTTTGGCATGAGCATTTGGGCGATACCGCCTGCCATCATGCCAATACCTGCTCCAATCAATCCTGCACCGACCGCACCAGCACCGCCAAAGGTCATTCCCGTTACCACAACCCCTGCCACGACCATGACCGCCCCCAAAATGGTTTGTAGTAGTCCGCTCTTTTTTGAGCCTTCCACGATAGGCACGACACGGATAACCTGAGCGGAATGGGTCATATCAAGCTCACGCTCGCCGATGTTGTGTTTATCGTGGAATACGGCAAAGCGTAGCCCTTGCCTATGAGCATTCATCATAAATTCTTCAAAGCCTGCCAGTTGCACGCATAGAGCACGCATGGCTTCTTTGGTGCTACCCACAGATAATCTAAAAGATTTGCCGAATTTTTTGGCTAAGATGCCGTGTAGTTGTATCGTTTTCATTTTTAAACACCCAACAAAAAACCGCTCATGATGACATCATAAGCGGTTAAAAATCTTTTATTTTGGATAACAAAAAGTCAAATAATCACAACAATTTTATAATAAATTGCAATAATTACCTGACTTTTAATGTAGTTTAAACTATAATATAAACCATCAAGCAAGGGTGGTAGGACACCCAAGCCTGATAGGTTATCCGCCACCGACCTAGTCAAGTGGTGGCGACCTTAGGAGATAAGACAATGAAAACGCTCTTCAAAGTTATCATCATTGTTATCCTGCTACTACTAAGCAACAACGCTTACTAACAGCAGGTAGCCTGTAAAGGCTGGGGCGGTGGGCAAGCACACCGCCCCGCTCCTAAAACTTATGATTATCTTACCAATAATGTAAGGATTTGTCAAATGCCTAAGATTGTCAAAACCCCAAAAAGCCGTGCCGAAACTCAGCGTGAGAGTGATAAACGCCGTGGCGTAAAGGTGGCAAGCTATAAGTTTCCCACCGAATTTATTGACGAGCTGACCGTTTTATCTGAAAAAACAGGACTTTCACGCTCTGCCATCATCATGCAAGCTGTCAAAGCGTGGGGGCAGACGACATAAACGAATGATGACGCACCACCATCGCCGTCCTATCCGCCCACCCCTTGCCATAAATCTCACGCACGGACTGCCGTCCGTAGGGGTGGTGCAAGATTAGGGTGTTACCGATGACAGGCGGTGTGGTTTCGCTTTTTAATGTGCCATTATCGCCAAGCCAAATCAAGGCGTGATTGACATGGTGCGTGCGTCCGACACGGCACAGTAGCACATCGCCGTATTGCGGTTGGTTTTTGTCCACCACCACAAAGCCCGCTTTTTCAAAGTTCTGCTCATACAGTGGGGCGTGATTGGGGTCTTCCCACCAAGCATCACTGCGGTCAAAGTCTGGCAAATCAATGCCAAATTCACGGCTGTAATAATCACGCACCAAGCTATAACAATCCTGAACACCGTGGATATAAGCACGCCCCAAAAGTGGCGGTCTGTACCCACACGGCTCATATATGCCAAAGGCAGGTTCATCGCCATAATCTTGTTTTGACACCGCCACGATGACCCACGGCACGCCATGTAGCTCAATTTGTAATTTATCCAAATCAGACGGCATGACCCCACCGTCTGGATGACTGTGAACGATGGCTTGTATCTGCCCCATACTCTCGGCACGGGCAAAATCTTTGGGGCAAAGGATAAACTGCTCATCATCGGTTGCCTTATTGGTGCAAGGTATGTACTTTTTATCCACAATTAGCCCACAGCACTCAGCAGGGTAGCAGTCTAAGGCGTGGGAGATGATGTCGGCTTTTAATTGTTTGGTTAATTTCATCTTAACTCCTATGAACCAATTAGACTACTAGCAGGACAACCGCCAAAGGGCAAGGGCTTATTTTTTCCAAAACGGCACACGCACGATTTCATACGTCCGCCACATTTATCCAAAATGGGGTTGTCGGTAGGCTTGTCGTTTTCGTCAAACATTGTCGCCCCTGTATAGCCGCATTCTTCGCCACGATATTTACCCACAACCGCCCAGTGACAATAATTGGTAATCTCTCTGACGGGGATTTTTAAGCCTTCAAGGTCAATAGGGTTGGATAATTCAAAGGTAACTTGCTGGGCATTTTCTGATGTTTTTTGTTCCACAAACCACAGCTGTTCTTTACATTCATCGCTGGCGGTAGGGTTGCCACCGTCAAAATTAACCGCATCTAGATATTTGGCAAGGGTGGTGATGACGGTAAGTTTTGCTCCTGCAAAGTCGCTAAACTGCAAGCAATACGCCGACACCGCACCTTGCACCCCTGCGATGTTATTGGCAAGGGTTAGGGTCGGCGTGCTTGCTCTGCCGTCTGACCGCATTTCAAGCCCTGTAACAGACAGAGCTTGGGGGTTGTACGCTTTGCCACGAAAGACAATCACGCCATCATTTTTGTCGTGATTATGCCCGTGAAAGCGTAAAATGCCAGCACCCAGTTTACTTGCGTCCAGTTCAAACAAGGTAACAAGCCCATCTACGGACAATTTTTGAAAATCGGCGGTTAAACTCATATTTGCCCCACAAGTTTTGATTACGCTTGGTTTTCGTCAGCTGATTCGACTTTTGGCTCGGTTTCGTCTGTCAGACTTGCTGTTGGCACAGTTTCAACCAAAACGCCATACTCGCCATTTTTATAAGACACCACAAAAGCGGTTACGGTATTTTCATTGCCAAAACCTTGTAGTTGTTTGAGCTGATTATTCGCCCAAGAGACAATGTCGGCACGGAATACAGTCGTGCGGGTGCGTTTGATAATGCCGTGATTAGGTTCGTTGTTAAACACATCAAAGCCTTCATCTTCGGGGAAATACACGATTTCTACTGTGTCAGCTTTTTCGCCATATTGACTTTGCCAAGTGTCCATTTGCCAAATAAAGGCTTGTAGGATTTGGGCTTCGGTGCGGTTTAGGGTGGTTAGGTTTTGAGTGTGGTTTGTCATTGCGTACTCCATTAAAAAAGCCCTTGATTAAGAAGGGCGTGGGTTAAAAAACTTGTTCAAATTTTAAATCAATCTGCCAAAAATTGCCGACCCGCTGTTTAATGGGGTAGCTGTCGCAGACATATTTGTGGGTATTGCCAAGCGGGTCAGTCCAAAGAAAAGGGATTGTGCCTTTGTGTTCATCAAGAAATACAATAATGGGTTTGATGACGGTATCAAAATCGCCTGTTTTGCTACCGCTCCAATCGGTGCGTTTATTATTGATACCGTGGCTTACTCGCTGAGCGTAGCCATCATTAAATTGGGTTTTGGTAACGTTATGACGAACATTGGCGGACGCTCCCATGTTCATTTTCCATTTGAAGGTTTTCATTCTTTACCCCAACAAAAAACCTACCAATATCGGTAGGTTTGTGTGATTTGGTTTATATTTTGAGTTTATTTTGGTAAAAATCAAATTCTTGTTTAATAGCTTCCTTGGTATCTGAGTCATAGTCATCTGCTTGCAACAAGCTGTCTTTTAGGCTATTCATATATTTTAGATAATCATCTAAATCAATAACGCCTTTTTCAGCTAAGTAAGCAATTGAGCCAGCACCAACCAAGCTATTTGCGTGCAATTGTTTGGCAATTGGATTGACAATACCATTAGCCAATGCTTGAACATATTCTTCTTTCATACTATCTCCCGTAAAGTTCACCGCCTTGTCGGCGTGCTTGTATAAAACGCTGATTGACCGTGGCATTCACCTTATTATCAATCATCTTACCAATAGTTACCATCATATCACCATTTGGCATTTGTTGCACGTCTGTTTTTTCGCCTGTATAGTTATTGATAATAACCTTGGTTTCACCACGACCTTGCAAATTGTTTAACGTGCGGTCTAGGTTTTGGGCGGTGTGGCGTGGCAATACACGCTCACCCTTTTCCAAATTCCACGTTCCACTTTTCGGCACGCTCATGATACCGTCATGGGCTTGACCCACGGGCATTTGCACCGCTTTGATGTTACCAACGATACTTGCCACTTGACTTGCCACCGTTGCCATTGCCCCTAAATTCATGGGAAACGGGTTGGCGGACGCTAGTGCGATGGCTTGTTGTATCGCCATGACCGAGCGAGCGATAGCAAAGCCTTTTTCGATGGCGAACATAGCACGATAGGCTTTTGAGTTTTCGCCCAAAAGTGATTTTGTGCTGTCCGCTAAGGATTTGGCAACGTTCTCACCACCCGACAACACCAAGTTTTGCCGTGCTTCGTGAAATGCCTTTTCTTGTTCTAGTCGGGCAAGTTGGCTCTCCTGCTCAGTGATAAGTTTGGCATTTTCGGCTTCTTTGATGATTGCTAGGTTATCATCAAGCTGTTTTTTTAGGTCAAAATAGCCCGTTACCGCACTACTTACCGCTGACCCCAAATTATTATTTTGTAAGGTAGGCATGGTAAGCGTTTTTGGCATATTTGCCATGGCGGACATGACATCAGACTGGCGTAACGTCTCAATCATCTGGTCGATGTACTTACCATCAAAGCCTTGTTGCGATAAATCCCACCGCTCGCCTGCGTACTTATCGCCTTTGGTGCGATACAGATAAGTATTTTTGGCTAGGCTGTCTTGATAGCCTTTTAACTTCTCACGAGTTTTAAACAGTTGGTTGAGCTCGCTTTCAACTCGGATTTGGTCTTTTAGCGTTGCCAGCAACTCTTCATTTGCCCCCCTGTATTTTTCGGTGTTGGCGATTTGCCATTCCAAAATCTCCAAGCGGTTCATGCCGTGCGTTTGTAGCTTCTCATCAATGCTTGCAATCTCATCACTGATACTTTTATTGATGTCGTTAGATTTGGCAAGGTCAAGATTGGCACGGGCAAGTTCTAGCACCCTTGCTTTTTGCTTGTCGGTCAGCTCGGCAAGCTCGCCAAACTGGACTTTGTACTGCCACTCCGCCAATGGATTGGCGTGGTTTTTAAGCATAAAGTTTTGGCGGTGCAAATCGGCAACGGTGCTGGTCAAAGCATTGGCTAGATTTTGGGCAACTTGTTTGGCATCGCCAACTTTATCGCCCACACCCAATACAAAGCCTTCGCCTGCCCATGCTCCCAGTTCACGCATGACCCGAGACGGGGAGTGGATATTTAGGGCGGATTTGACCGTGCTTGCCACGCTGTTTGCCATATCACGGGCGACATTTAGGGCTTCGCTCATTTTTGCTTTTACGCCATTGATAAAGCCTTGTATCGCATCACGCCCCGCTTGCATAAGCTGACTGCCAAGATTTTTAAACGCCCCTACGATATTTGTAACACCACTTTTAACAATATTCCAAGCGTTTTTTATGCCATCGCTAATGGCTTTTTTCACACCGTCCATATCCCCACGCACAAGGGCTTTGATAATGGCAAAGGTTGTGGTAAAGATGTTTTTGATTAGGGCAAATTGTGTACTGACCACCGTACCGATAACAGTCAATGCCGTTTTAACAGGGGCGGGCAGGCTGTCAAATATTGATTTGGCTTTGGCTTTGAGTTCATTAAATTTGCCCACGGCATTTTCAACAATCATTGCCGTTGTGCCACCGACAGCGGTATAAAACTCGTCCCATTTTTGCTTAGCATTTTGGACGATTTCATAAATTGTACCGCCAATCGCATCATTAATGGCTTGCCATTTGGCTTTGACATCTTCAACCATGTAGTACAAGATTTCGCCAAGGGCATCATTAAACTCTTCCCAGTTTAACGCCAAAGCAACTAATGCCGTCCCAATCGCCATTACCGCTGCAACCGTTCCCCATACAGGAGCGGTAACGCCTGCCAAAAGTCCAAAACCTGCTATCACCGCAGGAATGGCAAGACCTATTGTGCCAACTGCCAAACCTACCCCAAACACAGCCGTAGTAACAGCAACAATGGTAGCAACGATTTTTGGGTTTTCGCTCGACCACTCGGCAAAGGCTTTTATCACAGGGGTTAAGGCTTGCATGATACTATTAATGGCAGGCAATAAAGCCGAGCCAAGGGCGATTTTGACCGCTTCAATGTTGTTATTAAAAAGTTGCATTTGAGCTTGGCTTGTCCCTGCCATGTTCTCAAACTCTTTGAGCATTGACCCTGCGTATTTGGACGCATCGCCCATGTCTGTCAGCTTTTGTGTGGCGACTTCTTGGTTTTGGATAAGCTGAGCAAAGACAGGTAGGGCTTCACGACCGACCAGCATGGTAGAGACTGCCGACTGTTCGTGTTCAGGAATGATCTCACTAATGAGCCGTGTAATCTCCATTAACGTGCCGACCGCATCTTCTTTCATTTTTTTGGCGACATCTTCGGCAGATAAGCCCAGTTTTTCAAATGCCACTCGTTGGGATTTGGTTGCATTCTCCCCTGCGGTCAGTTGCAGTGAGATGTTTTTAAGTCCTGTTGCCACATTGGACGGGTCTATACCCACAATCACGGACGCCAAGGCGGCGGTTTGGTCAGCGGCGAAACCGCCAAGCTCGGCAACCGCACCCACAGCTTGGGTGATTTGCATGATTTTAGCGGCGTTATTTGGACTGGTGTTACCCAGATAGTTAATTTTGTCCGCGAGTGTCTCAACTTCTGATTGCGACATATTAAACGCCACCCGCATTTCCGCCATCGCTTGCCCTGCTTGCTCGGCAGTAATGTCAAATGCCACGCCCATTTTGGCGGCGGTCTCGGTAAAGCGTGCCAAATCCGCTTGGGCAATCCCTGCTTGTCCTGCACTTGCCATGATATTTGCAAGCCCTTCGGCAGTCATGGGCAACCGCTGACTCATCGCCAAAATGTCTTTTTCCATCTGCTTAAAGGCTTCGGGCGTGTCAAAGTCAATGACTTTTCTAACCCCTGCCATCGCTGATTCAAATTTGACCGCCGATTCTACCGACTTCGTAACCCCCGCACCAATCGCCGCTAATGCCACGGCTGAGCTTTGTGCCATTTTGGTAAATGTTTGCTTATTGCGATTGGCAAATTTTTCTAGTTTTTCGGCATTGTTTTTGACATTATCGCCAAAAATTTTTAACTTATCGGTTGCCCCACTGAGACTGCGATTAAAGGCATCAGTAGTGGCTTCTAGGACGATTTGTAATTTTGAAACGACAGCCATTAATTTTTCCAATAAAAAACCGCCAAAAGGCGGTTAAGATGAATACAGGTATTGATTTTAGATGAGTAGCCACATCATGGTAGCCACGACATAAATAACTGCGGATAACACAAGCCCAATCCACATGCCGACATCGTCATGGGGGCGAACAAAGCCACCGACAAACGTACATAAAACGCCAAAGCCAATCGCCCCAATCAACCAAACAGCAACAAATAATAGAATTATCATGGTGTCATCTCCTTAGCTTTATCATAAGGCTTTTTAGGGCTAAAATCAAGTGCGATTAAACATCGCTATCATCGCCCCCACTTCTTGTCGGGCTTGGGCTTCTAATTTTTCTCGCTCAAAGGCTTCTTTGTCATCATCAGTCATCGGGTTTGGGTCAATGATGAGAAAATCATGCACTGATTTGTCTTTATCCCCTGCTTGCATATAGGCGAGCAGAGCAAAGCCCAAATCGGTGCGATACCCACCGATAGGGTCTAGCTCATCATAAGCGACCCACTCGGCAAATTCTGCCACCGTGAGCGTGCGTTCAAGCTCGCCCACCGTCTTTCCCAAATGAGACGCCAATTTAAACAAAAATCGGCGGTCTTTATCGGCGATTAGTTTTTTTTAATGTCGGCTAGCTTGTCATCAAAGCCATTAACTTCACTAATAGCGGTTACTAGGGCGGTCATGTGGCTGGCACTCATCGTCCCTAACTGCTTGATATCGCCATCAGCAAACAGACGTTTGCCGTCTTTGTCGCACACACAGTGGGCAATCATGACCAGTCCTGAGCCGACGTTATCATTAGCATCTGCTTTTTTGGCAATCTCGCCTTGGTCTGACACGGTCAGTCTTTTGATATAAATCTCGCCAATGCCGTCCACGTCTTTTAGCACAAGTGGCTCGCTCACACAGATGATGGCTAATAGTTGGGCTTTATTTAATGCACTCATAAAAATTCCTTAAAATCTAAATAAAAAGCCTATCGGTAGATAGGCTTTTGGATTTGGTTGGGGTTAGACAGTCAGCTCTTTTTTGACTTCGCCTGTGATGGTAATTTTGCCTTTTTTACGCAGTTTTTTCTTCGTGTCTTCGGCATCGGTCGTCAGCTCGGCAATCATGCCCTTAAACTCTCGGCTCTCTGTAGGCACTTCCACGAACTTATACTGGAAATACAGTTCTTTGCCAGTATCAAAGCTCGTTTGGATGAGCTGGTGCGTCTCGTCATCAGGCAATAGCACATATTCCAACTCAATTTCGGATTCTTCTTTAAAGTCCACTGCCGCCTTGACCGTTCGGCGGTCGTCTGTGGCGGTGATGTCATCTAGTACTTTCGCCTCGTTAGGTGGCACTGCCTTGGTTAGGCGGTTGATTTTTTTAAAAGTGCCTGATGTACCTGTTTCAGACACCCACAGCTGATAAAAGCTGTCTTTGGTGTTTTCTGCCGACATTTTTTTTCTTGCTCCTGTCAGTTGGTTGTGATAAAATGGTGGATAAGTCTAACGACTGTCTTTAAATTTCTACTACTGTAGATCTGTAGATTGCTGACATATTTTTCTCCTGTCAGTTGGTGGTTAAAAAAATTAGGTCGGCAAAGTCTGCCAAAACTCATATTCAATCAAGCCACGATACAGCCCATCATCATACAGATAAGTCGTACCGCCATAGATGGATGGGGTAATACTGTCAAGTTGCCTTACCGCTTGGGCGGATAGTTTTATGGTCTCATCGTATTTTTTGGTATAGACATCAATTTGCACCCGCACCCATTCATGACCCGTTATGCCGTCAAGGGTATTATCGGGCTGATTTGATACGATGTTATAGACGATATAGGGTGGCGGGTCGGTTTGGCTCTCTGGCACAAAAAGCGGATAGCACCGCCCAGCGACCAGCTCCGAGAGTAGGGCGTAAATTTGTTGGCTTGCGGTCATATTTTTTCCAATAAAAAACCGCCTATCGTTAAGATAAGCGGTCAATAAGTACAATTTGGGATTATGACAAAATCATACCCTAAACTGGTCTAAATTTCAAGTACTTTTAAGGTCTTAGGCGACTTCGGGCAGACGCGCCAAGTCTGTCTTTTGGCGGTTGGTGCAAGGTTTTTTACCGTCAATCTCGCTCAGATACGCCCCGCACTTTCTGAGTTTGTCGCCCAGACTTTCTTGCATATCAGCGATGATGGCAAGGCGTGTCGTGATTTCACTATCATTTTCGTCATCATAATACTCCATCATCATATAGATAAGGGATAGGCATTTGTTGATGTCGTTGCCTGCTTCGTCCAACAGGGCTTTTGGGGTGGCAATCGTTATCATCTTACATCTCCTTTGCGTTGTCAAGGGTGGTTAGAAACGGCGGATTTTTTAGCATAGATGCCAGCCGTGCCGATGATGCATAGTTAATGGCGGTCAAGGTTTCGCCATCAATATAAGGCTCATTGATGATAAGCTGTGCAATGTCTTTGGTTCTGACAATCTGCTCATCAGGCTCTAACACCCGTGTCCATAATACGCCATCGTTATCGTATTTGCCGACATCAGCCCTGTGCATCAGTGGTAGTGGCAAAGGGGTTTGGGGATTAAACCCCCTACGCTGGGCGATGACCCCGAGCAGTAGTCCTTGTAGGTATTCGGTGGCTTGCCCGACTTGCTCAGTCGTCAATTCACAGGCTCTGTTAATGTTGAAGCGATGATGAACCAAATTCCACACTTCATCATAGCCCAGATAGCTTGCCACACGCACAAACCATTCGCAGGTCTTGACCAGTCCATTACGGTCTTTGACGGTGGATAGGGTTTGGGGGGTGGGTAGTGAATATGAACCAGTTTTACGGATGCTTGGGAGAACTTCGGAAGTTACCCAACGCTTAAAGCGTTTTGCTTCATCTTTGGTTGAACCAAAAATTAGGGCATACATTCCGCTTTCGTTTACAAAGTTAACTTTTTGTGTACGACCCATTGAATCGATGGTGTCCAGTTTTTGGACGTCATCTTTGTCGGTATGGGTGGCAATGGCTTGGCGTGGGTTAGCAAAACCCAAAGCGGTTGCCAATGCCGTTGCAGGAAACCAAATTTGACCGTCAATGACAACGGTGCTTAGTTCGTGGTTTTCAAAATTGAAGTTAATAAGATTAGACATAGCATTGTCCTTTGGTTAGGTTGAGTTTGCCACCACCGAACAACGCCAAAATGTATATGGTGGTGGATTATGCAGGATTGGCGTACCGTACCAAAGGCAAAACGGCGAGTATTTCTACTCTCCCACATAATCCACCATAAGAAAGGGTGTATATTTTATATACTCCCTTTTAAACTGGGGGTTTATATAGCAAAAAACACGCTATTAGGCGTGTCATCATCGCCATTGGTTTTCGGAACGCCAATTCCGCTACCTGATTTTGCAGGTATGGCGTTATTTTAGGTTAGTTGAATAAAAAAAGCAAGCGTTTTTTGCTTGCTTGGTTAAAAATTTAAGCTTTAATTGCCAAAATAATCTCTGGCAACTGCCAGACAAATACAATCGCCATCACAAAAACCAACACGCCCATCAGGGCAAGACAAGTTTTGATTAAGCCATGTTCTTTTAAAGGTGTGGTTGTCATTTCAATAACCTTTGCAATAAATTCAGACATATGTTAAAATCTCTTTTGTACAAGTTCTAATTAAAAACCCCAAAAGATTGCCGTCTTTTGGGGTTTTGCTTTAAAAGCAAGCGGTTTTTGCTTGCCAATAAAAAACCCACCGACTGGGGTGGGTTTTAGCTTTGTTATGCTTTATACACAATCAGCAATAAAATAGCAATACTAGCCCATGATTTTATCAATGCGTTCCCCCAATTTTTTGGCGAAACGGTCAGTCGCTCCCGCTTGGTTGTTGTCAAAGGCAGGGCGGATAAAGGGGATTGGCGGTCTGCCCCTTGCCCCATATTCTTCATGGAATATGTAGTAATAGGCATTTTCACGGCTTTTACGACTGCCCTTTAACGCCACATAGATAGCCACCGCCGCCCCATCCATATTGGCACTATCGCCTTTTGTCAGCCTACGTCTTTTGATTGACCCTTTGATGACGCCAGTGCGAAAAGGGGCGTTGGCACGGGCTTCTTTATACATGGGCGTACTGGCAAACATCAGCGAGCCATACAGCACACCGCCTGCATCTTTGTTGCTCACTTCATCACGCAGTTGGTGCAGTTTTTTATTCAGCTCGTCAAGCCCCTTAATCTGCATGAGCCACCCCTTTTAACATCAGCGTAAGATACTCACGCCCTGTATTATTGTCTGCCAAAGGTTCGCCAACTATCTCATACATCCGCCCTGCGTATTGCACTCGCATGGTGTGGTCTATGTCGGTGCGGTAGCGGATTTTGGCACGGGCGATGATTTGGACATCATGGGCTTGCCCTGCGATGACATCTTTGCCCGAGACATGGCTAAACTGCCCCGATAGGGTTAGGGTGTGTTGCCAGTCATGCGATATTGCCCCTGTGACGGACTGGGTCGTGGTCTGTTGATAGATTTTTAGGCGGTGGCGGAGCGGTGTGGCTTTCATGATTTATCCTAGGTTGTTGGGGTGCGATATGGCGACAGTAGCTGACGGACAGGGGCAGGCAGATAGTTGCCATACTCCGCCCCACGCTCGGCATTGCGATTGTCATCAAGATAACCCACCATAAGTAGTGTGGCGACTTTTAGGGCTGGTAACATCTCGTCCGTTATCTCATCTGTGATGTAGTTTTTGACCGACTGTGTGGCAGATTGCAAATAGGCGGTTAGCATCACATCGTTACTGTCATCATCATAGCGTAGGTGGTGTCTGACTTCATCAAGCGTGGCAAAAGTCATGATTTATCCTTATTGATAGTGGCATACACTCGGTAACGTGGCTTGACCGTCTTGGCGGATTTGTCGCTCTTTGGTTCGTTGCCATGAACCACACTAAACGGGTTCTCGGTGCTGTCTCGTCTTGCCAATGCTTCTAAGCTATAATTCTGCTGTTGCATGAGTGGCGACTCGCCACCGATGACAGGCGGCAAACCAAGCGTTGCCCGTGCTTCGTTGGGGCTAAATATGCCAGATGACGTACCTTCTTTTAGATACAGGATTTGGCTCATGCTATCCATGCGGATAAGCGGGGCTAGGTTGGCTTCGCACTCCACGCCTTTTTCTAGGTCTAGGTGTTCATCAAGCAGATTTTCTATGGCTTCGATGTAGTGTTGCAGACAGTCGCTATAATATATCTCGTTCAAATCAGACGGTTTTTGCCCTGCTTTTAACTCGCCCATACCCACTTTAAAGGCAGGAACATGAAACACCGAGCAGACAGTCTCGCCACTCATTTTAAGCTGTTCTAGGGCTTGTGCGTCTGATGATGACATACCGATACTTTCATACCTTGCACCGTCCCCCAATACGGCAATACCGCCACGATTAACACCGCTATAATTGGCTTGCCATTGTGCTTTGACTTCGTCCGCCTTTGCCTGTGAGATTGTGGTCGGCACGGATAGCACACCAGACGGGCGAGACGCATTACCAAAAAATGTCTTAGAGCTTGTCTGTATAGACAGCCCCAAACCCACACTAATCGCACACGCCGTCAAAGGCGACAAGCCCACAAGCGGATGATAAAAGCAGTTGTAGCGGTCATGTATCATCTCGCTCGCTGGCACGACCATGTCATGAGCGATATTAAATAGCTTGTCGGAGCTGATTTGATAAAACACATCGCCATTATCCGACACCAGCACTTTGACACGGTCGGGATTTAGGACGTGCAGTTGCCACGCATCGCCAAAAATATCCCGTTGCTTCCACACATAAGTATTACCACGCAGTAGCTTAGAGCTTATCCAATTCTCGGCAAACTGTTGCCAAGTTTGGTGCTTATTGGGCTTGGCTAGGATTGCTTTGGTGCGTGATTGAGTGGGTTGTAGTACGCCGTCTTTGACTGCTTTGGTCTGTATGCGAAGCTTGCCCACATCGGAGCTGATGAGCGACACACACGCAAATACAGCGTGAAAACCAAGCACATCAGTGCGTTTTAACTCATCATTCTTTTGCCACGCCCCTGTATAGGGTTCATGGATAAGCGGTTGCCATACAGGGGTAGGCGTTGCATTGACCGACTTTTTACCAAAAAATTTGTCAAGTAACCACATTACTCATCTTCCGTCTCTTTGGCTTTTTTGGTTCGTTTTTTGGGTGCGGTGGTCTCATCTTTTGCCACATCTTGCTCTACCGCTTCGCCTTGCTCGGCACTATCCACCAAATCATCAGCGGTATCGTTTGGCTCATCTTGACTTGCTTCACCGTGATTTAACTCATCAACTTCGCCCACTTCGTCAATGTCGTTTAACTCATCAAACAACTCGCCATTTTTGCCATTATCATCATTATCTTGGTCGTTTTCATTATACGGCTCAGCGAAACCAAGCTGGATAAGGATTTTTGCTTGGGCGGTGGCGATGTCTTTGATGTCGCCTGTGGTGGCATTGGGGGCGGGTTTTAGGTATTTGATTTGCATGGCTGTCTCCTATTCTTATGCTTTAATGGACTGTTTAGACCGTTAAAGCATAAGAATAGCCCCACGTTAGGGCTATTCTTAATGGACAATTATGTATATTTAATCGCAGCTGCTGCGGTAGGACGGCGTTTTGCCCATGTGATGAACCGCTCGGCACGGATTGCTTCTTTGTTCTCTTGGAACAAATGCACAAGTGATTTATCAGGCATGGTGATGGTTGCTTCGGTGCTGTATGACACTTCCACTTGACCTTCATCTGCCAAATAAAATTCGCTCGGTTTGACAAGCTCCACAATGTTAGTTGCACTCTCGGACTCAATGACAGGCAAGCCGTTAAGGGTTTTCTTGCCAGTCTCAGCTTGCAGACCTGTAAAGACAGGAGCTCCAAGCGGATTGACAAGCTCCGCCCATTCAGACGCTCGTGTCTCGCTCATGATGTAGAATGCACCAGATAAAGACAGGTTAGCCGTCAAGAATTTTTTACGCAGACTAAGCAGGTCAGCTTTGATTTGGGCTTCTTCGTTACCTGTGGATTCAATAATCACACCGCCATGCAACGACCCTGCTGGTCGGGTTGCGTCCCCAGCCTTATCATCAATAAAGGTCAAATCAAGTAGCAAACGATTAGACTCAATCAAATCGTCCAAGATACGGCGGTCGCCATTAAACTTGTTAAAGCGTCCAAGCTCTTCGGTTAGCACCGCAATACCTGCAACTTTATGGCGTTTTAGTTCCACGCTATTAAAAGTGGCATTGGTAACAGGTTTTGGTTCACCTTCGCCAACCCACGCCGATGTCGCCCCTGTCGCCATACCTGCGATTGTGGTGTTAAAGTCTCCTGCACGCATATAAGGGGCAAGTTTGTCAATAATCGTTTGAGCTCGCAATAGCTCAATAAACTCTTGAACAAGCGGGCTGACTGGCACAAGCACGCCCGAGTTCGTGGTGTCCATGACCGTTACCGATTTTTCAAGCTCGGCAATGACAGACGGGTGCATTCCTGCGGATTTGGCGATTTGGGCGGCACTTACAAAGCTACCTTTGCTTGCATTTTTGGCGGACAAGGCTTTGGCACGAGCCATTTGTGCAAAGCCAATGCCTTTGGGTAAGTTGGATTCTACTTTCACGCTTTTACCTGCTTCTTTTGGGTTTGGTTCACCTTCGGCACTTGCATGAGCCTGTTCTGGATTTTCACCGCCAATCTCGGTAGGATTTGGGGCGGTTTCTACCGATTTAATCAGTTTTTGCAAACGCTGGGCGTTCTTTTCTAAGCGATCGATGTCGCTTTCCAATGCCGTGATTGTCGCTTCGTCATCATCGCTTGGGGTGTGTCCGCTTACAACCGATTTTGTCATGATCTCACCGATTTTGGCTTGCTTATCAACAATGGTGGCTTTGACTTTGGCAAGCTGTTGTTCATAGTTCATCGTAATGATACTCCGTTATTTAGGTTGGATAAAATTAAAGCAACCGCACCATTACTGGGGGTTGCTTTCGTGATTGTGGTTGGGGTGGGTGGTGCTTGGATTGGGTTGGTCGGTGGGTTTGGCGTGTCAGCAAGTGGCAAACTAAACGCATCTTTGATTTGCTTGACGCTTGTAATGACCGCATCGGCGTTGGCAGGGACGGTAACGACTGACAACTCATAAAATTCCCACTCTTTGATGTGTAGCCCCCATGAGTTTTCCAGATAATTGTACTCTTTGATTTTAAAGCCCACCGACAGGCATTTGACAAGCCCAGACTTGATACATTGCCATGCTTCGTCTAGGCGGTCTTTTAATTTGCCTTTTTCGTCAATCTTGACCAATTTAGCGACAATCTCAATGCCTTTTTCTGTTACCGTGGCTTGGATAACTTCGCCAATCGGCTGATTGTGATTGTGTTGCCATAGTAGCGGTATTGGTAGGGCAAATTTTGCTCCTGTCGGCTCTAAAATGTCATCGTCTCGGTCGGTGCTTGGGGTGGTGGCAATGCCTGTGATGATACGCTCATCATCGGTATCGGTTACCGATTTGATTTGTAGGGTTGAGTAGGCTTTGGTCATTGGTTTTGCTCTTCTTTAATAAGTTTTTTGACTTCGCTGACACTACAATAAAGCTCATAAGATTCGCCATTATTCAGTGTAATTACTGCTTCGCCAGATCGATATTTTGCGACAATGGACGAAATTTGACTGATATTGACAACTGCTTCTTGGTTACAGTTGGTCGTTACGCTGATAAAACCGTGTAATTTCATTTTAAAATACCCATAAATAAAGCCCTGTGGTCAGTGGTTTGGTTTGACTAAAACCGATAAATCATATTGTCTTCATATTCACTATTGTAGTTGATATGACTGTTTACGCTCACTTTCTCAAAGTCGCCAATACACTCCCACATGGCAGGCTCGCAATCTTTGAGATAATCCATATAGTCCAAGAGTTCGCTCCTTGTACTACTAAAAAACAGATAAGGCGGACGCACCAGTTTTATCAGCCTTAAAAACTTTGTCATACCAAAATAACCTGTCATCGCATACGCCTTTTGCTCGGTGCAAATGTAAGGTGGGTCAAGTAATAGCAAAGTGTTTGGTGTGTTGGCGAATTTTGGTATCAGCGTATCAAAACTTTCGTGCGTAACAATCAATCCGTCCAAATAGCCGTCTGCACGGTCATAATCACTGGTGCGAACGGTATTGTACATTTGGTGGTCGCCAAGCTCACCAATATGGGCGATTTGCTTGCCACTAAACAACAACCAAGTGCTGACACTTCTTACATCTATATAACCGCCAAATTTAGCAATGACCTGCAAAATCCGCTCTTTTAGCTCGTCTGGTATCCGCTTTTGGCGTGGCACATCTTTTGTTAAATCAAACAAAATAGCACGCAAACGGTTAATATCATCAATGTGTGCCAATCGCTTAGTATAGCCGTCAAAATCGTTATAAATGACGGTGGCTTTGGGCTTGTAGGCTTTGGCATTGTTGGCAAGTAGCCCATTACCACCAAACACATCAATGATTGTCCAGTTTTCGCCGTCATTTGGGATTTTGTCCAAAATTTTGCGAAATTCCTTTAAAAACATTCGTTTTTGACCCACGAATGGCAGGGGTGCTTTTTGGTATGCTTTGGTCATCAAGATTACCTATGCTTGAGTCTCTTTGGACTTCTGATAAGGCGTTCTCGACGCTCAAAACATTAAACGCTTTACAGCGTGGACATTTGATTTCTAAATCATTAAAGTTTCCAATTTTGGCTAATAATCGCCCACAGGAGCGACAATTTACTTGTTTCATGGTAGAGCCTATCGCAATTTTGTTAAAAATGTGATACCCTTGCCACGCCATGTACATAGTAGCAGGGTTTCGCTTGCGACAAGCTCGGTTTGTCGTAGGGGTGGCGGACTGTTCCAGCAGTCCGTCATCGCCCTGTTTTATATATTCGCCCACTTGTTAAAGCGGGTTTTTCTTAAAAATAAACCCCCACATCATCATCACCCCTAGGCACAGCAGGGTTTTGGCTCATAAGTGCCACGGCGTTTAACATAGCAATCACAGGGTCAATCTTACCGTTTCCGCTTTCGGACTTACTCATCATCACGCCCGAATTGCTTGTTCTGACTTGGGCATTGCCCACGCACCACGCCATTAGGGGCTGATTTGCGTGCGTCAAATCACCACTGGCGATTTTGCGTTCACACACTTTTTGGTAACCTCCCAATCGCCAGCCCTGCGACACACCTGTGATTTTAGGGTCTTTGGGAATGCCGATGGATTCTAGGGCGATGACAATATCGTCCGCCCCAGCAGGGTCTAGCCCAATGCGGTCAAGTTTTCCGCTATCGTAGACTTTTTTGGCAATGTTGGCAAATTCTGCCACGTCATCGCCCACATTTTGCACGATGACAAGGTCGCCATCGGTTTCAAAATCACGATAGCGTGGCTCGTCCTGCTTTCGGCGTTCTAGGGCGATAGGATGACACCATGCACGCACCCACACCCACCACTGTTTGACTTCGTGGCGGACATTGTTATCATCGGTATAGATGTATTTGGGCGTGGGCAATCGTCCGATGACGGCACAGCCAAGCAAGTCATCAAGACCGCCCCCGTCTCCGCCCATCGTGATGACTTCGCTGGCTTCTATCAGCTCATCAAGCGTAAATTGTCGTCCTGCTTTTTCCCAAAACTCCGCCCCTGCCCAGCGGTTCGCTCTAAGCGATATGCCAATTTCTACATTCAGGTGCTTGGCTAAGGCAGTTTGTAGGGTGTTTTTGTCATGCGACTCTTTGGCACGTTTTAGCGTGTCGGTCAGATAATCCACATCCACGCTCGCCCCTAGGTTGGGGTTGGTGATATACCAGTTCTCAGGCTTGATATAGTCCCTACTCTCAATGTATGACGGTGGAAATTCATAAATCACGGGCAAAAATCGTGGGTCGTCAATCTCGTCATCTCGCACGCCACGGGCATAGTCCAGCTTTTCTTTAAACACCCCCGCAGGCGACTCATCGCTCATCGTGGACAGATAGATGACAAAACCTTCGGGACGACTGGCAAGCCCCCCAATGGCTTCTTGGAGCATGGATGACGCCCCCGAGCGTTTGCCAAATACCCACAGCTCATCAATCAGTACGTAAGTTCCCTTGACCCCTGCCAAGCTGTTAGACTCGGCAGCGATGACTTTTAAGGTTGCCTGTGTGTGGCGGTGCGTGATTGTTTTGGTGTGGGGCGACACATTGAAAATAGCAGACAATTCTTTGTCCACCCTTATCATATCTCGCATTGGGTCAAAGGAGTTGTTAGCGACTTCCTTGGTTGGGGCAACGATAACCAGCTCACATGATTGGCGTTCATTGAGTATCAACGCCGTCAGCATGATACCCGCCGCCAAGGTGGATTTGCTGTTTTTCTTGCTGATAAGCAGAAAAAACTCTTTAATCAGACGCTTTTTGGCGGTGGGGTCATACGCCCCAAAAATGACGGAGACGAACTCAAATACCCAATCCCGTGTAATCTCGCCAATCTTGGGACAGCCAATCACATCAACGAGTGCCAATTCCTTAAAAACCCGCAAGGCGATTTCACTCATCGCAGGAAAAAGCGGTTTGCACGGAATAAGGGACTCGCCCTTGACAATCCTTTCTTCCCAGTCAGGCAGGGCGGTTGTCCAGATGGGCGGTTGTTCAATAAAATTATTTTTCACGATTTAAAAATGTGTTAAAATTATCTTAAAATACTTGACTTTTTAAGGTTTTGCTCTTAGTTAATTTGGGAGAAGAAATGGCATTTTTTACCACTTGGATAGTTCCTGTTATTTGTTTGGGCTTGGCATATTATTTTTACCACAACCCAGTAGATGACAAAAATCCGCTTATTTATGCGTTACTTCTTGTCATCTGTCTGGGTCTAAAACTGGCAAACTTTGCTCAAATTATCGCAGATTAAAGCCCCATTAGCTCAATTTGAATTTTGGAACGCCAGTTGCGGCGAGCTTGATATAAACACGCTACAAAACGACGATTGCCCATCAAAGCCATTATCCAAGCACTAAACAGCTCTTCAATTTTATCCTGAATGTCGCTAGTTGCTTCATCAAGTAGTGTATCAATCAAGATATTATCAAAATAGCCAGTTGCAGCATCTACAACACGCCCAATGGTTGCTTTGTAGATGATATCAATACCAATCTTGGCAATATTTTGTGAGCAATTGGCAATCTCGCTAATCATCTTGTCCACATCTTGAATAACTTGCTCAGTAATTTCATTCGGACTTGCTTGAACAACGCCACCAAACAAAACTTCAATGGCTTTTGCATAGGCTTCTTTTACCTGCTCTTTACTTAAATCAGACATATCAAGTCTCCATATTAAGCGACTTTAAGTCGCAAAGTTTAAAAACCGCCAATCCTAAGATTAACGGCAACAAAAAACGCCAAGCCGTTTGACTTGACGTATCATCTGTTTTGGCACAATTTTTGATTAAATCATTGCAAAAGCTCACTGCCAAACATGTCCGCCTTATTTGGCGGTCTATAAATGATGATTTGCTTAATTTTTCAGCCCACCCATCGGCATTTCTAGCTGATTGGACATGGTCGAAAAGCGTCCACTTTCGGACTTTTCACGAGCCGTATCGATGGCATCCTCTTTCTTGCCTGTTTGAGCTAGTTTCTGTTCGGTGTATGGCAAAAGAGCGATGGCGGCGTTAATGCGTTCTTTGGGCGTGTAAAGCCCATCCGCATTGTTAAACACCGAAGTCAAAAACTCCAAAGGCGACTGGGGCGTGGTCGGTGCTTGCCGTACCCGATCTGTTTCACTTGCCGTAGCTAGTGCATTCGGATAAGTAATGTCGGTCGTGGTGTTGTCAGTCTGCGTGGTCAGTTCGGTATTGACTGTTCGCACCTGATTGATGAATGCCTGCACATTCTTACGCTTTGCCATATCCGCCACAAATTTACGGGCGGAGTCGTGGCTTTTACAGCCAGCTTCTAGGGCTGATGTGTGCAAATCTTTGCCACTCGCCACAAGACGAGCGTATCGTTCCTGCTTTTGAGTGAGTGCCATTTTTGCCTAATCCTTACTATTGTAATTTTATGTAAATAATGTTACTTGGAGAAAATGGAGATTTTTCCCAAAATACGAAATTTTTTTATAAACGGGTAGGGGCGTGGTGTCCGCAGGGTTAGCCCGAAAATTGTTTGATACCCCCCACCGTGCTTTCGGTGTGAGTTTTTTGTTTGTGGCAGTCATAGCAAAGGATTTGCAAGTTGGTGGGGTCGTCTGTACCGCCGACGGCTGTGTTAATGATGTGGTCAAGCTCCAAACGACCACCGACACGCCCACAGCATCGGCAGGTGTAATTATCACGAGCCAAAATCTCATCACGAAGTCGCCGCCACGCACGGCCGCCACGACCTTTACCCCAGTTACGCTTTGGAGTGTGGGATTGGGTGGGTTTTAGGCGTGGTGGTAGGGTGGTTAGTTTTGCCATGGTTTACCGTGATTTATCATCATTTGCCAATAAAAAACGCCAACAGCGTGAACTGTCAGCGTTAGTTACAATTATTGATTTTGACAAAATGATAGCAAAAAGTGTGCAATCTGTCAATAGCCCAGTTTTAAGTTTATCCTTCGTTGCCGTAAAACCACCGACTTCAGGCGGTGGATATAAGGCAACTCCGTAGCTATGCTTACATACAGATGGTATTTGCACATGAATATTGTAAACAACGTGCCTACCACGTCTTAAATCATTTGACATTAAAATTAAACCAAATATATAATATACCTATCTCATTATACACAAACCCATGAAAACACTCAAGCTACGCATACGAGATAAACACACAGACCAACTTAACCGCCTAAGTGGTTCGGTCAATTTCGTATGGAATTACGTTAATGATTTAAGTTATCGTTATTTGCAAAGAACAGGTAAATTCTTTTCCGCCTATGA
>NZ_MXAN01000048.1 GCF_002027545.1 Moraxella lacunata | reverse complement strand
ATTTGGGGGTCGGTTCATTGGAGCGGTTACAAAATAAAATAAACAGGCAATAAAAAAGCAAATATTTTAAAAAATACTTGCTTTTTTGATAGGTTTAACCTATAATATACACCATCAAGCAAGGGTTGCTTGACTGGTAAGATGGTAGCCATCGTTACCATCAAAAACAAGGGGTAAAGCAATGAAAACAGTGTTTAAGCTAGTTGTAATCATTGCCCTGTTGTTGGTAAGCCATCCAACCTACTAATCAACACACCTAAGGCGAGTAGCAGTCGCTAAGGTGCGGTTAGGGGGAAACGCCTAGCCACTCCTTATCTATTATCATAAGCCATTTTAAGAAAAAGGTCAAGACTTATGCCAAAACTTACCAACACCCCCAAATCACGCACCCAAATCCAAGCTGACAGCGACGCCAAACGGGGCATTAAGCTCAAAGCCTTTAAACTACACGAATCAGACATTGAGTTTATTGTTGCCACCGCCAAAAGGCTAGGCATGAACCAAAACGAGCTACTCATGACTGCCATTCGTGAGTATGCCGATAAGTCTCAATAAAAAACCGCCCCCAACTTAGGGGTGGTTTTGTGTGGTTGTGGGTTATTTCATCTCGTTTGCCATCTCGTCAAAGTCGCTATAATGCGTGTCTGACAGATACTCAGCGATGTCGAGCAAAGTCTCGCTATACGCCCCATTTTTCTTGGCAAGGGTGATGAGCGTACTTACCCAATGCAGGTTTTCACGGGCAAGGCTGGCAATGTATGTTTGCTCATATGCTCGTACTTCATTTTTCACCCCCAAACTCAACGAAGGGGAGAAATGGTTGGGCTTTGGCAAGCAACTCGGACAATTTACTCTTTAAACTTGGCTTGGTCTGCTTGCCGTGAATGGCTAGGTATCGCCCCGCCTGCGACAAATTGCCGTCAATATTTTTTAACAAAATGGAAGTTTGGGTGATTTGTGCCGTTAATGATTGAGCCGAACCAATCAGCATTTGCTCAATTTGCATATCGCACCATACCGCAAAGCGTGGATTGAGCCAACGAGCAAAATCAATCGCAAGTTTTGGGTGCAGCCAAGTACCTTGCTCAAATTCTTGTGAATTGCCTTTTTGCACAATCACAAGGTCATTTTGTGAAGCTCTTTTTGGAGCTTCACTATTTTCTACCGAAGCCATAAAAACGGCTTCACTCAAATGCTCATCTAAGGCACGGATATAATCCTGTGTGCGTTCAGATTTTAGATAATTCTGCACACGCTTGCCATAATGTTTGGCAATCATTGTGGCGTTAAGATAGCCGTTTTCGGTAAAAGCGACTGGCAAACCGTCAAAATTGACAGTTTTTAGGTTTTGTGGTAAATTGTTCATAGAACATTTTCTTTTATTGAGTTAAGGTTCTAGCCCTGCGGTTCTTGGTCGGATAGCAGGGCTTATTTATGGGCGGTTGCCCAATCTGACATAATTTTTTATGTCATTGACAAATATAATATATGACATTATAATTTATGTCAAGATTTTTTTTCAAAAAAGGCACAAATTTTTATGTCATATCTCAATCACCACGAATTACTGCAAACGCAAGACACTTGGAAACGCTCGCAAATCCGTTTACCGCCTAGCCTACATCAAGCGGTTGTAGATTATGCCAATGATAATAAAATGTCGTTAAACACCGCTATTGTTGAATTGTTGGACAATGGATTGCTTGCTAGCCCAACCGACCAATCAGACCTACTTAAACAAATCCTATCAGAAATCCAATCATTAAAAAAACCGCTTGATTAAGCGGTTTTAAATAAACATTTGTATTTCAAACAAAAACGGAAAATAGCCAAATCCGCTACTACTGCCCACCCCCACAGGGCTATCGGCTCGCTTAAACTGTCGGTAAGCCTTTAATTGTGGGTCAAAGCCTTGCATACAATCAAGGATTTGCAGAATAAACGGGTTGGCAAGCTCACGCAGGGAGTTGGTGTTGCCTGCTTGTGCGTTGGGGTCGTGCAGTTTTAGCACAACAAGCCATTGTTGGTATTGGCTTGTCAGCACCCCCTTAGCCCCATTCTCGCCCATTCTGTCGCCATAGTAGATGACCGAGACGGACGGTGTAACATTGCTATTATCCAGCATATCGTCAATATCAAAAGGCGTATCAACCGCCAATAGGTTATCCACGTTGTTTTTGATATGATGGACGATATGCGACTCAACTTCAAAATAATTCATCATGCAACAAAAGCCCCCGTGCGATAAAAGGCGGATTGGTCGCTATCGTCCACGCCATTACCAAAATCTAGCTTGACCTTGCCAGATGATACGTCTTTTAGCCACGCTATGATGTCCTCATAATCTTGGCGGACGGTGTCGGTAGGCTTATCCTTGTACAGATAATAGCGTGCCACCACCGCCACAGCACGCCCAATGGACGCAAGCATGATAGGCATGGGTAAGCGATAACGCACGCCCACATAGCCGTTTATGAGCTCCGTTGCGTCATCAATGGCTTTTTGTACCGCCTCGGGGTCATTGATGTTCTTTTCAAGACGTTCAATTTCAAACGAGCCAAAGCGGTCTGTCAAATCGTCTCTTGTAATCATTTTTTCACCCTGTAAGTTACGGACTGGCGAAGTTGCCCTGTATCAACAAGCGGTCTTGATGAGCCTTTTTGCTTAATGGTCTTTTCATTCAACGGTGTAAAGGTTGCTGTAACCATAAAGTCTTGCACGTCCTCAACTGCCTGTTGCCCGACATAATGCCAAGTTTGCGTGGTGGTCTTTCGCCCACGCACAATCGGCAAAAATGACCCACCTGCCAATTTTAGGTACTTGCCACGGTTCTTTTTTAGGGCAGGATAAACAAACATACGCTTTGGCGTGTGCCTTGTGCCGTGTTCGTGTATGCCTGCTAGGTTGCCCAGTGTGATAGGTCGCTTACCTGCATGTCGTTCATTGCCAAAATAGCCCACACGCACCCGAGCGGTGTAGCCCCTGGCGGTAGTCATAATACGGCTAAGTAGCTTGGTGTCGCTTATCACAACAGATGTTGCAATCATGGGGATTCTGCCGTTTGGGTTTTGGCGGTGGTTTTTGGATTAGGTTCGGCTTTTGGCTTAGGTTCGGCTTTTGGTTTTGGGGCAGTTTCGCCCTTGTCCTCCACCTTGACCAGCTCACCATTGGCAAGCATGGCTTTGGCAAAGCCACTATTAAGCAAAATCTTTTCGTCCATGTCAGACAAAATGACCGCCTCGCCTTTGTTAAAGCGGATATTTTCAATGGTAACGCTATAATAGACCCCTTTCCAAACCAACAACACATCATGTTATAATACCCATTTAACCTTAAAAAACCAAGACATGACACCCAAGCAAGCTGAAAAACTAAACGACAGTGAGTTTAAACGATACTTTGGTATAAAAAGAACTACTTATCAACACATGCTTACAATACTCCAAGAAGCCTACAATGAACAACATAAAAAAGGCGGTAGAAAAGCCAAAATTAGCCCAGAGAGTAAACTTGTCATAACCTTAAACTACTACAGAGAATACCGCAGTCAATTTCACATAGCCCAAGACTTTGGTATTACTAAAAGTGCTGTGTGCAAGGCAATTAAATGGGTGGAAGGTATACTCATCAATCACAAAGACTTTGCCTTGCCAGGTAAAAAAGCCTTATGGCAAGACAACAACCTTGAAACT
>NZ_MXAN01000047.1:12409-17848 GCF_002027545.1 Moraxella lacunata | reverse complement strand
TTTGTGTCAAGCAGTTTTTTAAAAATTTTTAACTTAATTTTCAACAGTGCTTTTTGTCAGCAGAAATTACATTATATAACAATTTAAAACTAAGTCAAGAATTTTTTTAAATTGTTATTAAAGTAATTTGGTGGCGATGAAGAGACTTGAACTCTTGACCTTACGATTATGAGTCGTACGCTCTAACCAGCTGAGCTACATCGCCGTTACAGGGTGCGAATTATACAGATGGTTTTACCTGCTGTCAATACCCATTTTAAAAAATTTTCATTTTTTATAAATTTTTATAAAAATAGATGGCAAACCGATAAGCCGGATTCTGTCGTGGACAATCATTCATCTAGACGCACAATCACTCATGCGTTCAAGCAACCTACCCGTATCCTAAGCGGGCAACTCATTGGATACCTATTTGGTCTTGCTACACGTGGAGTTTACCTTGCCATGAACTGTTGCCAGTCATGCGGTGGGCTCTTACCCCACCGTTTCACCCTTACCCAACCACTCAACCAAATATTTTTACAATTACAATTTTTTAAAATTACAATAAATACTTGGTTGAGTAGTCGGGCGGTCTATTCTCTGTTGCACTGGTCGTAGGCTTTCGCCTCCTAGCCGTTAGCTAGCACGTCGCCCTATGTAGTCCGGACTTTCCTCCCTCCGACCACTTAATTTGACTAACATTTACTTCAATTTTAACTTAAAATGGTAGTTTATTGACTGCCCCATAATTATTTTGGGCTGTGGGGGCAAATCACATTCGCCATTGATAAATCAATGAACTATATAAGTTGAAAATAGGATAACATTTATCACAACATTAACTTTAAAATCAAATTAAGTGGTCGGACGGCGATTGCCTAGTCTGCCTTTTTCTATTTTAGCATATTTTTATCAAAACATGTCAAACTTTTGCATATACAGTTAACAAATTTGAATTTTACTACGAAAACCGTTCACCCTGAGCTTGTCGAAGGGTCGGTTTCCGTTATGGTTCGACAGGCTCACCGCGAACGGAAACCGTAGTACTTTTTCATTTTGCAGAGTGCAAATGAAAAGTTAAAAAATCAACCATATACAACACATAACCATTTATTACGCTTGTGTTGGCACTCATTCCCATAAAGACTTCTAGAAAATTGTCAAAATTTAAAATATCGTGATAAGATAGTCAATAAACCAACTCATCTGCTTTTGTCTTTTGTTAATTTTTATGACTGATTTGGTTTTATTGGCATGGTTCTTGCACTGGTTTTATTGGCATGGTTCTTGCACTGATTGAATAAAATTTTGACACACCCACTTTTCTTTTGCATTAACTTTTGCTAAAATCCTTAATTAGCAAAAGTTAATCTATAAATAAAATTATTCAATCAAAAAAACATTTGGTTATTCATCATGATATGCCGATGATTTTTGGCAAGTGTTTGTTGTAATGAATAATTTTACGAGAATACACCATCATTGGCGACTTACCAACAGCAGGTGGACAACCTAGCACATGCCACAATATTAAGGAGAGACAAATGAAAATTCTAATCTGCGAGAGTGAGCCAGCCCTACGCAAGCACATTCAAACAATCATTGAGTCGCTCACGCACGAAATCGTCGGGCAGACAGAACGTTTAGAAGAAGCCTATACACTGGTTATGGAACACCAGCCTGAGATTTTACTCATCAATGCTCACTTGGCTTACATTGAAGAATTTTGCCAAAAAATCAATCGAGAATTTAACCACCCACCCGCCATCATATTCTTTGGGTTGGATGATACTTATCTTATGTTAAATGCTCTCAGATGGGGCATTTGCGACTATCTACCCATTCCCATCCAAGAAAACGACATCAAAAATGCCTTGCAAAAATGTTGCCGCATCAACGCAGCCCAACAAGCAAGTCTTAACGAGCAAAACGGTAAAAGTGGTCGCACTCGTCAATACATTGCCACACGCACGCACCGTGGCGTTGAACTCATTTCACTGTCTGATGTCTACTATTTTACCGCTGACCAAAAATACGTCAAAGTACGCCACAAAAATGGCGTGGTACTCATTGATGAAACCTTAAAAGACCTAGAAGAAGAGTTTGAAGGAATCATGTTCCGCATTCATCGTAATGCTTTGATTAATCTGGATTATTTGGATTTGTTGGAGACGGTGGATAGCGGTCAATACCAAGTGCGTTTTCGGGGCATGCCTGAAAAACTGTCAGTATCACGCCGTCACCTGCCCATGCTAAGAGAGAAGATTTACAGCATTTAACAGGGCGAGCCACCGATACCATCCAAGGGTGTTGATTCGCCCTTTTGCATTGCCTTTTGTATTATCCTTTTGTGTTTTAGCCAGTTTGATTTGGTAGTTATTTACAGTCATGCTAAGAATTGGCTGGTGTGAATTTTTATTTGGCATTTTGGGGTAAATGTGGTTAAATAGACAATCACTGATAAGATAACATAGCGATAACACAATCATGAAAACCCTAACCATCGCCACACGCCAATCCCCGCTTGCACTTTGGCAGGCTCATTTTGTCAAAGACGAACTTCATAAACTCTACCCCGAACTTGACATCCGCCTGTTAGAACTGGTCACCAAAGGCGATAAAATCCTAGATACCCCCCTTGCCAAAATCGGCGGAAAAGGCTTATTTGTCAAAGAATTAGAAACCGCTCTACTAAGCGGTAAAGCTGATATTGCTGTGCATTCTCTAAAAGATGTACCCATGGTGCTACCCGATGGTCTTATCATTGGGGCGTATCTTGACCGCCACAGTCCTTTTGATGCTTTTGTGAGTAACCACTTTGCCAGTTTGGATGACCTGCCCCAAGGAGCGAAGGTCGGCACATCAAGCCTACGCCGTGAATGCCAACTGCGTGCCTATCGCCCTGACTTAGAAATCATCAGCTTGCGTGGCAATGTCGGCACACGCCTTGGCAAGCTTGATAATGGCGACTATGATGCGATTATCCTTGCCCAAAGTGGCTTGGAGCGGTTGGAGTTACACGAACGCATTCGCCACAGCTTACCTGCCGACATCTGCCTGCCTGCGGTCGGTCAAGGCACACTTGCCATCGAATGCCGAGATGATGAGATTCAGGAGCTCATCAAACCCTTAAACCACGACATCTCTGCCTTACGAGCCATCACCGAGAGAGCCATGAACCATGCCTTAGAAGGGGGTTGTCAAGTGCCGATTGCAGGATTTGCACAGCTTGATAAAGGCATTCTGCACCTAGAAGGTCGGGTAGGCACGCCTAACGGTCGCACCCTATTAAAAGTCACCGCCCAGACTGACATCACGGATAACACCACACAAAACATCCAAAATGCCGAGCAACTGGGGCAAGCTGTCGCCACAGAGCTACTCGCCCAAGGGGCGGATGAGATTTTAAAAGCCCTATATCAACATCAAGACAACTAATACCAACAACCCCATAGGCACAACCAACCCCACACCATGACCCCCCTATTCATCAACACCCGACCCAAGCACAAAGCTGACATGAGCCTAGCCATCCATAGTGTCAGCTTGCCACTGCTTGCCATTCGGCATTTTGATGAATTAGAGAAGTCAGAAATGCAGGATTTGGCGGATTTTGTCCATGGTAAATTTGGCATGCTCATCGTGGTGAGTGTAGAAGCAGTGGCATGTGCGGTGCGTTTTTTAAAAGAGCAAGGCATTGACCACGCCTGCGACCTGCCCCATCATGACACCCTAACCGTCATCGCTGTGGGACAGCCGACAGCAGACGCCTTGGCGGACTTTGGCTTCTCGGTGCTGACCCCCCTTGATGCAGGATGCCCGATGAGCAACGAAGGCATGCTTGCCATGCCCGCCATCAGTAAGCTACGCACAGGCGATGATGTGTTGATATGGCGTGGGGTCGGTGGGCGACGGCTGTTATCTGATACGCTCATCGAACGTAGCGTAAATGTGCGTGCCATCGCCTTTTATGAGCGGTGCGTGCCGTCAGAGCTGACAAGCGATTTTACTCGTCTGCTCGGCAATGGCATCGATGACAGTCATGATGATACTTTTCACAGCAGTCAAAATCATCAACATCAAATTGACAAGCACTCGCCCATCTTTGTCCTTATCAGCAGTCAAATGAGCCTAAATGCTTGGAAGAGCGTGTATGACCAACAGATTCACAGCCATCGCACGCACACGCATGGGCTTTTACCGCAAAATATGATATATTTAACCCTAGGTCATCGCCTAACCGCCCTAACTGCCACGCACTATCCACACAGCCGTGTCTACCCCGTGGCGGATTTGGCAGAGCCAACCCTAAATCAAGCCATACAGGACGTCATGGCAATCAACCCATCGTGAGACATTTTAAAATTTAACGCTTTTATCATCATGCCAAACACCAAAAAAACTGACAGTCCGAGTGCCGAAGCCATCAAGGCAAATCTAGAAGAGCTGGATGCCAAATTCGCCCACGCCAAAGAAGCCGAGAAAGAAGAGCTTAAAAAACAAGCCGACCAAGCTCGGGTGGTGCTCATGCGACTGCAATGGCTGGTCATCATCCTGCTGGCAGGTGGACTCTTGTGGCTATACCTTTCTTTTACGTCAGTCGTGGACAAAGTGGATGAACGCCTTGCCAAAATGGACACCGTCGATACCCGCCTAAACGACATGGACGACCGCCTGTTTGCCATCACCCCAACCGACAGCCACAAAAAAACAAATAAAGCCGAAGCAAGCAAAGACGCTGAGTTTCTAAAAATCGAACTTGCCATGACCAACCGACTCTTTGAACAAGGCAGTTATGATGACACCTTGACCGCCTTACAAGCCATTGATTATCAGCTTGGTCAGATGAGTGGCATTGCCCCATCGGTCAAATCCGCCCTAAGTAGTAGCATAAAAGCAGACATCGCCTACATCGGCACGCTAAAAACACAGCCTGACGCATGGCAGGCTCACATCATCAAAATGCGAGAGTTGCAGGCGTTTTTACGCACCAAGCAGACCAGTACACCCAACGCCCCCCTTAATCGTGGCGATATCTTGCTCCATGATGCCAACATGATGTTATCGCTTGCCATAGGTTCGGCAAACGTGCGAGACAGGGGGCTGATGACCAGTTACTTACAGGACGTCCGTTCACAGCTAGAAAGTCATATTACCTTACATGGCGGCAAGATTGACCCTGAGAGCCTAAAAAAACAGTCCGAGCAAACCATCAAAGAAGACAAAAAAGATGGTGAAGCCATAAATAATACCGATATTAAAACCGGACAAATCGGACAGCAGGTCGCCCTAAATACCATCGATGACGCCCTATTTTGGGTCTATGATTTACTTGCCAACAGCCCCAAAAACAAAGGACTGAGCAGTGTTCAGATGTTAAAATAAACCCAAAGCAGGCAAAAAGATGCCAAATTCATCATTTGTTAGGGCGTGCCTACCTTTTGTATTTGCAATGAA
>NZ_MXAN01000047.1:0-12359 GCF_002027545.1 Moraxella lacunata | reverse complement strand
AGTTTTTGACGCAGAAAAACAATCCGACCACTTAATTTAAAAAATTAAGTTAAAATCTTAAAGTTTACACGATTTAAGTGGTCGGATAGCCATTTTTCATGCAAAAACATTATTTTATTTTTAAAATATTTGTAAATTTTAAATTGTGTTATAAAGGGTAGGCACGCCCTAATCATTTTAGCTAAATTGAAACTTAAAAGGACATCCCCATGACCCATCCCTACACCGCCACACTCACAGGCAACGACCGACCCACCGAGCTACACGACTACCCCATCGTCCACGTTCAGCCTGTGGCATGGGGCGAGATGGATGCCTTTAACCATGTTAATAATGTCGCCTACTACCGTTATTCCGAGTCCGCTCGTATCAGCTACCTGCACGCCCTTGCCATGTTCAAAGGCGAAACCTTGACCATCTTGGCAGGTTCATCATGCAACTACCTACGCCCCGTGCATTATCCTGACACGCTCCTGATTGGAGTCAAATGCACCAAAATCGGCAACACCAGTCTCAGCATGGCGTACGAATATTACAGCAGCGCCCAACAAGCCATCGTTGCCAATGGCACGGCAACCATCGTCCGCACCGACAAAGACGGCAACAAGCAAGCATGGACGGCAGATGAACGGCAGATTTTAAGTGATTTTGAAGGGCGTCCGCTATGAGTGATACCATTATGCTAGACACCACAGGGCTAATCTGCCCTGAACCTGTCATGCTCCTACATAAGAGCATTCGCACTGCCAAAGGGGGCGATGAGATTCATATTCTAGCGACCGACCCTGCCACGACCCGAGACATTCCCAATTTTTGTCGGCATTTGGGGCATACGCTTGCCAGTCAAGAGACCCTTGATGACGGCAGTTATCGTTATGTGGTTGTTAAAAAGTTAGGCTAGACATGATTGTATTTGGTCTGCCCGACCGTTTGGGTTTGCCATTTATAAAGAGATGTTTTGCTTGCCTGTGATAAGCATTGGGCTTTTGCCGTGCTTGCTGTTTGGTAGTTTGTTTTTTGTGCCGAGCGACTATACAGGCATACTTCCTGTGGCAAAGGGCATGAATGGTAGTGCTGGCAACAAATGGATATATGACACCCTAACATTTTATTATCTGTTTTTGCTCGGGCAAGTCCTGCTAAAACACCATCTCATCGGACTGTCCGCACCGACTTTATTTGCCCTAAAAAAGCATTACCGCCACACCTTGCAAACCCAAGCAGTAGAAAATCCCAATCAGGCGTCTTATTTTTGGCTGTTTATGGTTGTGGCGTTGATTTATTTTTTGGGATTTTGGGAGTTTTCCGAGATTGCCAACCACAACAGCCGTACTTATTTGACACGATTTGGTAATGAATTTGGTAATTTTATCTTTAAAATCATGACGTTATTGTTTGTGATAGAAGGCTTGGCATTATTTATCGTCAATCGGCATTTTGCCAAATTCTTTGATGACATCACGCTCTAATGACACCACTCATACACTCTGCCTAACCGCTCAATCGTCTGACCGACCCACTCTGCAAGCTCATCATCGCTAAAATCATCCAGCTTATCTTTATCTATAAATTTGCCCAAGCGGTAAAATTCGCCTGCATTTAACGCTACTTTTTCATAGTCAAATTCATGAGCTTGTTGAAAGTCGCCATATTCATTAACACGGCTATGCCAAAAATAAAAGTCGGCAAACTCCGCCCAATCAATCTCATTTATCCAGTTATTAAATTGCCCCAATGTGCTATTTGAGCTGTTTGCCTTATAAGAATGCCACGTCAAAGCAACAATCAGCCTTTGCCTATTTAAAATCACGACAATAATCGGAGCATTGCCAAGATAATTTTCATATTTATAATAAGCAAAAAAGTGCCGTCTGATTTCCCAACCGTTGCACCAATTTTGGATATGGGGTTTGGCAAAATGATTGGGTAAGTTTTGATAAATCTGCAAATTAAAGGCTTTAAAAATTTGCCAAGCGGATTTGTGACCACTCTTAATGGTGTCTAATTTATCAGGACAATGGAGCTTTAAGTCCTTAATTTGGGAATAAGGTTTATTTAGAATTTGGACGTGGGTGGATTTTAGCATAATAAATAATTAAGGTTGTTTTTCAAGTTTAAACACATAAGCATAGCCATACCATTTTTCATTGGGATTATAAGTAATGCACACTTTATCGTCAATGGATAAATTATCATAAATATTTAATTTAAAATTACTTGCATTATTTTCTAAATTAAAAGTATTATGACCCCAAGATGGTTTGTTAATTTGACTGACAATCCCACAAATTTTACTTTGGTTTTTGGCAACAAAATATTGAGCTAAATAATAGGATAATCTTGGTGTTAAAAGTATTGTTACGACGATAATAATGGCAAATAAAATATTAAATTGCTCGTCTTGTAATTTTTTATTTTTTTGACATACTTTTCCAAAATATTCATAAAAAGCAAACAAATCCCAAGCACCAAAAGAGTAATCCAACCCTTATAGGTATCATAATGCAACAACAATGATAGTGGCAATAAAATCGCCCAAATGACGTAAGTGCTTTTATCTATTTTCATTCACACTTCCCTTTAACCAATTTAAAAAATTAAAACTACTTTTCTATTTTTTATTATTATCAAAATAATAAAAATAATTTTACACCCCCCAAACCCCAAATATGCCACAATACCCTAACATTCATTAAATAAAGACTCTAATACCATGACCTAATCCCTAGACTTTCGCAAAAAAGCCTTGGCACTCATCAATGACAAAGGCATGTCTTATCGCAAGGTAGCATCTTTACTTAATGTCTCTACTCGTACCTTACAAAACTGGCAACAAAACATAGAGATTAAACCAACAAAAGACGTAAAGCCTAAAAAGATAGATGATGAAGCATTACTCAAAGATGTAGAAGACTACCCTTATGATTACCTGTATGAGCGAGCAAGACGTTTTGGTTGTACTGACATGGGCATTTACAAAGCTTTAAAAAGATTGGGCATTACTCGTAAAAAAACAAAAGAGTACACCCTAAGTCAGACATCAACAAGCAGTTAGAGTATTTAGATAAACTTACTGTCTATCAAGAGCAAGGTCATCCTATCATCTACATGGATGAGTCAGGGTTTCAAATACACACTTATCGTCCTTATGGATATGCTCCTATGGGTCAGCCCAGTATTTTGTATCATAACTACCAAAACAGCAGGTTAAGGGTTAATGTCATCGGTGCTTTGTATCACAATCAGTTGTTTGCTTTGTCTTATCACAAACACCACACCAACACCCAAACCGTTTATGATTGGTTAAAACACACCTTAATTCCAAAATTAAAGCAAAAATGCGTGATTGTCATGGATAATGCTCCTTTTCATAAAAACAAAAGAATCCAAAAGCTATTAAACAGACATGGACATCGTTTATTGTTCTTACCCCCTTACTCTCCTGATTTAAACCCCATTGAGTATAAATGGAGTCAAGCTAACTCTTTAAGACAAGGTTGGATGACTGATGATTTAGATGAGTTGTTTTGGAACATGGGGGTGTGTGGTGATTTTGTGGTTTGTTGAGTGTATATTGCAGAAAAGCCTGATGTGGCAAAAGCCATTTGTACCGCTCTCGGTGGTGGTTTTGTGAATAAGGACGGCTATTTTCAGCACCCTGTTAAGGGCGATACGGTTACTTGGTGCTTTGGACATATGTTAGTCCTAAAAGACCCTGATGAGCTTGATGAAAAGTACAAGCATTGGGATATGGACACCCTGCCGATTGAGCCAGTATTACCAGCTCCAAGAAAAATCCCTGCCGACAAGAAAAAGCAAGTGGCGGTTATCCGTGATTTGGTAAAGCAAGCAAAGACCATTGTTCATGCTGGCGACCCTGACGATGAAGGTCAGTTGCTGGTTGATGAGTTGTTAAGATATTTTAAAAACACCAAGCCTGTAATGCGTGTTTTGATTAACGACAACACCCCTGCCGTTGTGCAAAAATCCCTTGCCAATTTACGCCCAAATAGTGAATTTGAGCATTTGGGCTGGAAAGCTGAAAGTAGAGCCATTGGCGACCAATCATTTGGATACAACCTTACAAGGGCTTATAGCCTGTCAGAACAAGCCAAAACAGGAAGTAGGGACACTTGGCACATTGGGCGAGTGCAAACGCCAATCTTGGGGCTTGTGGTGCGTAGAGACCGTGAGAATGCCAGCCATAAGAAAAGCTATTACTACACCATTACAGGCGATTGTGCGTTCAATGGCGTAGTTTTTACTGCCAAATATCAACCCAAAGACACAGACCCCACAGATGATAATGGGCGATTAACCGATAAGAATTTTGCTCAAAATCTTGCTAATTTATTGACTGGCAAGATTGCAAAAATCCTTGTGGCACAGACTGAGCATAAAAAAGAGCCAGCTCCCCTGCCCTATAATCTGCTCAAATTGCAACAGGAAGCCAGCCGTAAGTTTGGCTACAAACCTGATGATGTTATGGCAATCACACAATCATTGCGTGAGAAGCACCACCTGATAACCTACAACCGCTCCGATTGTCAGTATTTGAGTGATGAGCAATTTGATGATGTTGGCGGTGTTTTGTCTGCCATTGCTGGCACTTTTGACCTTATGAGCGGTGCTTGCTCCAACGCCAACCCAAACCAAAAAGGGCGAGTATTTAACTCCGCCAAAGTAACGGCTCACCACGCCATTATCCCAACGCAGACGGTGGGGAATTGGTCTAGTTTGAGTGAAAAAGAGCAAAACCTGTACAAAGTCATTGCACGAAATTATATCGCTCAATTCTACCCACTCTATGAGTACGATGAGACCAAAATCATGCTTGATGTGATTGTGGACGGTGTGGCGTACCAGTTCCAAGCCACCGCACGAGTGGATACGGCTATGGGCTGGAAAAAGCTCTACACGCACGATACAGGCAATGAAGAAGTCGCCTTGCCTGATGATGTCGCCAGCGTGGATTTACGCAGTCTAAAAACAAGTGATATGGGGCAATGCGTTACCGCCCACGCCAACGAACACGAGACCAAACCACCAGCATTATACACGATGACAAGCCTACTTGGGGATTTAACCAAAGTTGCTAAATATGTCAAAGACCCACGCCTTGCTAAGATTTTAAAAGACAAGGACAAAGAAAAACAGGGTGAACACGGTGGTATTGGCACACCTGCCACACGCTCCGCCATTATCAAAAATTTATTTGAGCGTGGTTATTTGGCTGAAAAGGGTAAATCCATTGTCAGCACAGACAGGGGTAAAGCCTTGTATGATTTGCTTGATGACAAAATCCGCTATCCTGATATGACTGCCGTTTGGGAAGAACAACAGCAAAATATCAAGGGTGAGCAAGATGTTTATGCTTTTATCGAGCAAATGCAAAACACCACGATTGCACCAACGGTAAACGCCCTAAAAGCCAATTACACCAAACCAACGCCCAAAGAAAAGCCAAGTAGTCCCTGCCCTGAATGTGGAAGAGCTATGTACCAAAAATCAGGTAAATTTGGGTTATTTTGGGGTTGTAGTGGCTGGAATGACAAAGAAAATCCCTGCAATCACATGATGAATGATAAAAACGGTAAGCCAGTCCCCAAAGAGCCTAAACCAGCTCAAAATCTATCAGAATTTGATTGTAAAAAGTGTGGTAAAAAACTGATATTACGACAAGGCACAAGTAAAGCTGGTAAGTCGTATAGCTTTTTTGGCTGTTCAGGCTTTCCAAAATGTAAACAAAATTATGATGAAGTGAATGGAGTACCAAAGTATGACTAAATCAGGTCTATATATCAATGGCAATAAAGTTTGTGATATTCATCAATATTCAATTATCAAAATTATCCCAAACTCATTTAATGTTAATCAAGGTAATACTATGTTTCAAAATAATATTCACGGTAATGTTGGCTATATCAATAATGGCGTACATAATGGCGATATTAGCTTTCAAGGCTCAAAAATCGTTGTTGATGACAAAGAATTTGATATTAAAGAATTTTCAAACAATCAAGAGACTATTCAAATTGAAATATTTGGTAATTTGCAATCACTCAATTCTGTAAGTGGTAATTTAACCATTAAGGCTGAAAATATTGGTAAAGTTAAGAATGTGAATGGCGATATTGGTATTCAAGCAAATTCTGTTGGTTCTGCCAGCACCGTAAACGGCAATGTTTGTGCCAATAAGAAATGAAATCTGCTATGATATTCACGCCCTTTAACTTTTTCTTTTGTCTTTTGAAATTTTGACTAAGTCTAACGACTTTAATTAATTTCTACTATCGTAGATACATAATCCATAAGGTAGAGATATGAGTAATTACACAGAACAGACCTATCAAAAATATATAGAAGCTCGTCAGCGTGCGGATATGACTTACATAGAAAGCTATGATGAATGGCTTACAAAAAATGCTGAATTGGCAGAATTACACGCTGAAAACGAAGCAGATACTTGGGAGAGTAGCGAACACAACCCAGTCAATTATCCTGATTTTGACAACTTGGACGATGATACCAAACAACAGCGTATCACGCAAGGCAACGCAGAATACTGGCGAAATAGCGAAGCCTTAGAAAAGCAAATCAGCGATTTAGAACACCTACTTTTAAACCCTGATGAGCTTGAAAAAGCCGATTTGGACAATGATAGTGAGCCAGTAGAATACTGGACAACAGACGACTAAACGTATTAAGTTAAGGGGTATACCATGAGCAATGAACAAAGATTAGAAGACTTTGGCGAACACATCGCAGGGGCGAAAAAAGAGACTTATTTTAGAGCCATAGACCCAACCAGCGAAGAAGCCAAATCATTACCGCTATCTAAATTATGGGCTGACAAGGACATTAAGGCAATTAAAGACATTGAAATTGTGTCAATCGCCCATACGCTTAGGGACACTTTACCAACTCGCCCAAGAAGTCCATATAAGCTAAACCGTTGGCTTGATGAAGTCAGCAAGAGCCAAAAAGTTGTTGTTGATTTAATGGAAAAAAATGACCCAGTTTTTACTGAAATTGTCATGAAAGAGTTGGAAAAAACTCATAGCGGTAGCAAGGCTTATTTACTTACCAAGCTAGACCGTGAAGACTGGAAAAAAGTTGGTGATGTTAGTTTTCGGCAAAATACCAATGAAAATAATACTGTTTATTTGAGCGTACAATTAAAAGGCGAACGCCATTCATTTTATCCAAAAGAGCCTGTAACCATTAAAAATTACGATACTAGGGCAATCATTGATGAATTTGCAGGGGAAATACAAACCATTTTAAAAGACAAAGAAAAACACATGGCTACAAGAGAAATGACTGCCAGTAGTTTTGATATCTACACACGCAGAAGAGATGATACCGCTTTCATTTGTGCGAAGACTGACCGCCAAAAAACGCCACTTATTGAGTTTGAAACGCTGGCGGAAGCTCGTGAATACAAAAAAGACCCTGAAAATATTGCAGAATTAAGCAGACGCTGGACAGCTCATAGAGAGCATAACTCTATTACAAAAACTGATATGCGAAACGCAATCAATGAAGAGCGGACAGGGCAATCTTACCGAGACCACGACATAACACCTGATGAGTTTATGGCAACTTTTGGGGTGCGTGGTGGACAGTTTGGCAACTGGGTAACTGGCGATGAACGCCAGCAAATGCTCAATAATGCCTATGACGGTTTTATGGACTTGTCCAAAGCCTTAAAAATTGACCCAAAAGCCATAGGGCTAAACGGTAGGCTTGGCATTGCTTTTGGTGCTAGGGGGAGTGGCTCAGCGTCCGCCCACTATGAGACAGACGAAAAAGTCATCAACTTAACCAAAACAAGGGGGGCTGGAAGTCTAGCTCATGAATGGTGGCACGCCCTAGACCATTCTATGAGTTCAACTGTTGAGCTTACCACAAAAAACTTTAAGACTTGGGCAAGTCCGCAAGGGAATAAATTGCGTGAAGATATTCGCACAGAACCTATGAATGACAGCCTAAAATTGTTGATGAATACCATTAAAAATTATGATTTGCAAAAGCGTTCACAGACGGCTGACGCTTATAGAAGCCCTGCTTATTTCTCAACCAATGTGGAAATGACCGCCAGAGCTTTTGAGAGTTATATCCAACATGAGCTTTCAAAAAATGGTATTAAAAATGATTTCTTGGTAAATATCAAGGCTGAAAAAGACTGGCAAAAAAACTTAGACGCTTACCCCTACCCCAAAGCTGATGAATTGGAACAATTTAGCAAAGCTTATAATGCGTTTTTAACACTCTAAGAGAAACAGATAAAGAATTTATACCAGTTCACTATGAGCCTGAGCCGATTATCCACGCTGACACGCTAGCGGTTACTGGTACTGAAAAGATAAAAGAAAAACAAGAACACACCAAACAATCTGTGAATACCGCCAATGAACCACAGGCTCAAACAGTAGGCGAAACCACGCCAATTCAACAACCACAAGAATTGCCGTTTGCCGTAAATAGAATTTTGCTTAACAACTATTTGGAAAACAATGGTTTTGAAAAAGGTATCAATGTTGGCAGTTATCGTAAACAAATGAAAGATAATAATTTGCTGGTTGTTAGCGTTGCCAATGATGTATCTATTCAAAGCGTGGTTAATAACCAAGTCAAAGAACAAGAGATGGTTTTATCAAGTCTTACACAGAATTTAAGCGAAGATGATATAAAACAAGCGTTTAGCCAGTCAAAATTGTGGCAAGCTCATTTGGAGCAATCTGTACAACCTGCAATCCAAGCAGAGCAACCTACACAACCAACGCCAGTAGCCCAACAGCAACAGGCGACAGCTTACACACCCAATATTTCCCAATATGATACCAAGCTAAACACTCCCTATGCCGAGAAAAACCAAGCCAAAGCACTAGGGGCGAAGTGGGATAATGCCAATAAAACGGTACGCCCCAGCAGGTCTTGATTTAAATAGATTTGAGAAATGGCTAGTTCAAGACCGCCAAAACGCACAGGAACGCACCGCCTAAGTAATGACGGCTCAAATGACAAAAATGTCATGTATCAGCTTTACCGCAACGATGGTGAATACCAGCAGGACGCATTACTAATTTTAGTCGTGGCGGTACGCCTGAAAAATGGGTATATCCAGCAGAATATATTGCCGTACTTAAAAATATAGAAGCGGTAAATATCGCCAAAGGTTTAGCTAAGCCAACACCCAGTATAACCCATTCTAATACCGAAAAAACCTACTACACACAAGAGCAAGGTCAAACACCAAAAACCCATAGTATAAGCCCTGAACAGCAAGCTGCTTATGACAAAACAGCCAGTAGGGTTGCTATGGTTATGCAGTTTGCACCACTCGCCCAGCAACATGAATACTTAGACAGAAAACAAGTAACTCACAACAATATCATGCGTATTGTGCCTGATAAGAGCCAACTACCGCCACAATTTGCCAATGATATTGTGATTGCAAATGACTGGAAAGAAGCCCAAGCGTTGAGAAATCAAGGCGATGAAAGAATGATATTGCAAAAGGGCAATCTGATGATACCCCAATTCAACGAACAGGGGGAATTACGGTCTTTTGAGACTATTGGCTATCAGGGTGCTAAATATGCCCTAAAAGGTGGTGAAAAAAATGGCTTATCTGTTGCATTGGGTCAAGTCAAAAATGGTGAACCAGTCATTATTACGGAAGGCTATGCGACAGGGGCAACATTGCATGAGCAAACCAACAGGGCGGTCTTGGTGGCTTTTGGTAAAGGTGGATTGTTGAATGTGGCACAGCAGTTAAGGGAGCATTATCCTGATAGTAAAATTTATATCGGTGCTGACAACGACCACGCCAAAACCCTTGAAATTAACCCAAATACAGGCAAACCGCATGAAAATGTTGGTCTTGTGGACGCTCATAAGGTAGCCGAAACCGTGCCAAACACCCATGTTTTAGCACCACAATTCAATGTTGGCGATAAGGGCAAAGATTGGAACGATGTCTATGTTAATCAAGGCGTTGATGAATTTAAAAGACAGCTTAAAGAACAGCTTAACCGCATTAACCCCCCAAAAGAACAACCAAACCTTACCCAATCTGAGCCTACCGTACAGGAACGCCTAGATATTGATTTCATCAAACAAAGTTATCCGCAGATAAGCGATGAGAACATAAAAGCAATTCAAGTGTGGAAAGAAGTCATCACTCACAGCGAAAAATACGCACCTGAGACCAAAGAAGACCTACTAAAACGCCTTGCCGACCATATCCCCAGTTATGCCAATGGTGAGCAATTACGACTTCCAACAGGATACACGGAGCAACAGCACGATATGGGAAAGCAGACAGCGATTGACAGCCAACACCAAGAACATGAAAAAGATGATGGGGGGCGAAAATGATAAAGCACTTGTTACTATTATTCCTTGTCGTTGTGGCTGGTTGCACCAATGGCAAAGCAACCGCTCAAAATAAAGATTGTCGTGTATATAGCTATCCTTGACGGTGATACTTTGGAATGTGTGAGTGAACGCCTAGCACACCCTAGACGCATTGAAAAAATCACAGTTCGCCTATCCTACATAGACGCACCTGAAAAGGGGCGAGCCTTTGGACAAGTTTCCAAACGGTCATTGTCTGACATGGTCTATCAAAAGCAGGTTACGCTTAAAATATACGGTCAAGACAAGTACAATCGCACCCTTGCCGAAGTATTTTACAATAACGCCAACATCAACCAACAGATGATTAGGCTCGGTATGGCGTGGGCGTACCGTGATTTCAAGCCAAGCAAAGAGTATATTGAGTTTGAAAATCAAGCCAAAAATAGCCGTCTCGGTCTATGGTCTGAACCCAACCCAGTTGAGCCTAGCAAATGGCGAAAGGAACAAAAATCCTAATCTTTTGGCTCTGTCTGCTGTCGTCTGCCTAGGTATCGGTATAAGCTAGATTTACTGATACCTACTTGTTTGGCAATGTCAGTATGGCTTATTTTTTTATACTCATCAACGGACGAATTACGCTGTGCCAATAGGGCTTCTATCTGTGCTATATTCTCATCGGTCAAAACCGACTTACGCCCTTTATATACGCCCTTTTGTTTGGCTTTGGCTATGCCTTCTCGCTGAGCTTCACGGATTAAAGAGCGGTTAAACTGGGCGATTGCCCCAAAAATATGCAAAATCAGCGTATCTATGGGACTGGTATTTGTGCCGTTAATTGTGATGTTTTCCTGCAAGGATTTAAAAGTTACGCCCTTTTTGGCAAGCTGGTTGATAATGGCAAGCAAATCATCAAAATTTCTTGCCAGTCGGTCAAGACTATGCACCATGACTGTATCACCATAGCGTACATAATCCAGCATTGCTTTGAGCTGGGGGCGGTCTTTTGTTGCACCTGTCATCTTGTCGGTAAAAATGCGGTCAAGGGCGACACCGTCAAGCTGGCGGTCGGTTTTTTGGTCTATGGTGGATACTCGGATATAGCCAATCGTTTGCACCTTTTGAATATTTAACTCGTCAATGTCTATGGTTCGGTCTTGGTCTAGGGGGTCTTTCACTTTTCTTTTTGTCTCAATAAAAATAAGCCTATTATGATACTTTTTTCCCAAAAAATCAAATGAAACCCTATTGATACCAATTTTCAAGAGTGTATAATATTCCCATTAGGGTACACCCTATTGAGAATTTTTGTAGTGGTAAAATTGGATATTTCTCATGATAGACGAGTTGATACTTCCTTATGGTTGGTTATGGGTCTGCCTGTTTTTTATTTTTTGTGTTATCATTTTAAATGGTGTACATAAATGGATAACGGCATTTGGTCTGTGTTTAAGTATTGGCTTATCTTTTTGGCTGGGTTATCAACTCAACTATATCCGAAGCAATGATATTGGCATTGTGAGAACACACTCAAACGAGTATATAGGCTATATTACCAAGCACCCATACAAAGACACTTTAACTGTGCTAACCACACCAAAATACCCTATTTTAAACTGCCCTACCCTATCGGATAGTCAGCCGATGTGTGAGCAAGAATTAGTGGAAATCAAAAAGAGCCATGTTATTAGCGTGGAATTTTTAAATTAAATTTGGTAATAATAATGAAATGAAAGATTGTGAATTCAAATCAAAATCTTATTTAGAAAAAAAGAAGCGTGAATACGGAGAGAAGTACAAATGAGTAATTACAATAAACCAACAAGACTAGACAGTTTTTCTATTAAAAGAAAGTTGTTAATAGCATTTTCAATATTCTACATAGTTTTATGTGGAAGTTTAGGAATATATCTATCCCAAGAACAATTAAATATAGATATAATGGCACGCATTGCCGTTCTTATTATCCTTATGTTTAATAGACCTCTTTCCAA
>NZ_MXAN01000046.1 GCF_002027545.1 Moraxella lacunata | reverse complement strand
GGGCGAATGACATTCGCCTTTGATAAAACGCAATTATCACCTAATCCCAATGTATTTTATAAAAAGAGAAATCCCCATGACGACCCCACAACCCATTACCCCAAAAATCATCACCATTGACGGTCCTTCGGGTGCAGGTAAAGGCACGGTGGCATATCGCCTTGCCGAGCATTTTGGTTTTGAGCTGTTAGACAGCGGTGCGTTGTATCGCATTGTTGGGCTAATGGCATTTAAAAACGGTTTGCTTGACAGTACCGACATTGACGAGCAAAAAGTTGCCGAATTAACCCAGTCTTTAAACCTATCTTTTCGCCCCAACACCGCCACAAAAACGGTGGAAATCCTAGTGGATAATACCCCCCTAACAGACGACATTCGTAACGAAATCGTGGGCGGATATGCGTCCCGTGTCGCTGTGTTGCCAAGCGTGCGGACGGCGTTGTTTGACCTACAAAAAAACATGGCAAAAGACAAAGCAGGGCTGGTGGCGGACGGGCGAGACATGGGGACGGTGATTTTCCCCGATGCCCCTGTTAAGGTATTTTTGACCGCAAGTGCCAAAGCTCGTGCCGACAGACGGGTGTTGCAATTACAAACGGCAGGCAAAGTGGCGGATTATGAGGCGATTTTGGCGGACATTATCGAGCGAGATGAGCGAGATGAGAACCGTGCCGTTGCCCCAAGTCGTCCTGCTGTGGATGCCCTTGCGATTGACAGTTCGAACAAATCGGCAGATGTGGTATTTGATGAGATTTTGGCATTTGCACAAGGTAAATTATAAATCATCAAAAAAGGTGTGCATTTATCCAAAAACTTTGCTATAATACTGCCGTTTTATTTTTTATTTGCCTATCATTTGCCAAAACCAGTATCGCAAACGACTGGCAATCATCTGAACCGTACTGACTGGACAGGCTACGGCTATTTTTAAGGTATACATAATGGTATCATTTGCTGAACTGTTTGAACAAAGCAATGCAAACGAAGTAAAAGTTGAAATTGGTGCAGTTATCCAAGGTCAAGTTGTTGCAATTGACAACGACTGGATTACCGTGGACACAGGTCTAAAATCAGAAGGCATCATCGAGCGTGGCGAGTTTTTAAACGAAGCGGGCGAGCTTGAAGTTGCTGTTGGCGACACTGTGGACGTGGTTATCGAAAAAGTTGATAACGGCATGGGTCAAACAGTGCTTTCTCGTGAAAAAGCAAAACGTGAAGAAAGCTGGCGTACACTTGAACAACTTCATGAGAATGATGAGGTTGTTACTGGTCTTATCTCATCTAAGGTTAAAGGTGGCTTTACTGTTGAGATTGGTTCTGTGCGTGCGTTCCTACCAGGTTCATTGGTTGATGTGCGTCCTATCCGTGAGACCACTCACCTAGAAGGTAAAGAGCTAGAATTTAAAGTCATCAAGATTGATAAAGTTCGTAATAATATTGTGGTCTCTCGCCGTGCCGTTATGGAAGCTGAAAATAGTGCTGAGCGTGATGAACTGCTTGCCAAACTAGAAGAAGGCATGGAAGTTCAAGGCATCGTCAAAAACCTGACTGATTATGGTGCGTTCGTTGATTTGGGCGGTATTGATGGCTTGCTACACATCACTGACATGGCATGGAAACGCATCAAGCACCCATCAGAGGCGGTTGAAGTCGGTCAAGAACTTAAAGTTAAAGTGTTGAAGTTTGACCGTGAGCGTAATCGTGTTAGCTTGGGTCTAAAACAACTTGGTTCTGACCCATGGGGCGAAGTTGAGCAAACTTACCCAGTTGGCACCATCACCAAAGCTCGCGTAACTAACCTAACTGATTATGGCTGTTTTGCTGAGATTGCCGAAGGTATTGAAGGTTTGGTACACGTTTCTGAAATGGATCACACCAACAAAAACATTCACCCATCAAAAGTTGTCCAAGTGGGCGATGAAGTGAATGTGATGGTTCTTGAAATCGATGGCGAGCGTCGTCGTATCAGCCTAGGCATCAAACAAACCATGCCAAACCCATGGGAAGAGTTTGATAAGAAATACTCAAAAGGTGATAAAATCACAGGTACCATCAAATCAATCACTGACTTTGGTCTGTTCATTGGTTTAGAAGGCGGTATTGATGGTTTGGTTCATCTGTCTGACATCTCTTGGAATGAGTCTGGTGAAGAGGCCATCCGTAACTATACCAAAGGCGATACCGTAGAAGCCCAAGTGCTACAAGTAGATGCCGAAGGTAACCGTATCAGCCTAGGTATCAAACAGCTAAACTCTGATCATTTAACGAATATCTATCTGCTAATGAACGTGGTGCCATCGTGAAAGGCACTGTCAAAGAAGTGGATGCCAAAGGTGCAGTTATCGCCCTAGCGGATAACGTAGAAGGCTACCTAGCCGCCGCCGACATCGCTCGTGAGCGTACCGAAGACGCATCAAAAGTGCTAAACGTGGGCGACGAAGTAGAAGCCAAAATCGTTCGTGCTGACCGTAAAGCTCGCAACATCACTTTGTCCATCAAAGCCAAAGACGAAGCTGATGAGCGTCAAGCACTAAAAGAGCTGTCAAATGCAACCACTGAAAATCAGCCAAAAACTTTGGGCGACATCTTTGCCGACCAACTAAAAGGCTAATCGCTGATTTATCAAAGACCTTGAAGTAATTCAAGGTCTTTTTTTGGATTAAATATTTGAAAATTAACAAAAAATTGATTTTATTTTTGGTAAAATTGCGGTATGATTACACTTTAACTTGAACCTTGCTCATTGGTAATTTTGTTGTGAATTTGAGTAAGGTGTGGTTCAAAAGGTGAAAAAATGCAAGAAATCAAGCAAGAGAACAAGTCTAGCCATAACAGCGAAGATGTGATGAAAAAGTCAGATTTGATTGCAAACGTGGCATCTAAATGTGATAATTTAGAAGAGATGGCAGTTGATGAAGCGGTGCGTGAGATTTTGGACATGATGACGTATAGTATTGCCAAAGACGAGCGAGTAGAAGTTCGTGGTTTTGGTAGTTTTTGTTTGCATCATCGTGACGCCCGCAGAGCTCGCAACCCCAGAACGGGCGAATATGTGGATGTAGAAGCCAAAGCCGTGCCACACTTTAAACCCGGTAAAGCGTTACGTGAGCTTGTAGATATTCACAACAGATAAGGTATCTTATGTCTTTATTTATCATTATTTTGTTGGTACTGTTTTTTGGTTATGCCATCGCATTGGTGCTTGCCAATAACAGCGAAATTGCGGTCAATCTGCTGTTCTCGCAGGTGCCAACCACCAATTTAGGGTTGTTGCTTGTACTAACCATTGCTTTGGGTGTCTTCATCGGTATTCTTCTATCGGTGTTACTATTTAGGGTGCTACAAAACAAGCTAGAAATCCGCCGTTTACGTAAAGAAAAGGCAGAGCTACAAGCCAAATTGGACGAAGCCAATGTCGTGATTGAGCATTCTCGCCAGTCGCATATCTTAGCGGATGAAACCAAAGTTACCGTCCCTGAGCAGACCATCACGACCCTAGAATCTGACACTCGCCCTTTATAATCATTACTTTTAAAACGAATAACCATGCAAATAAATACACGTCCCTCAATCACATCCCCCATCATCGTTGCGGTAGATAAGCATGATTTGCCATCGGCTTTGGCACTTGCGGACAGTTTAGACCCGAGTCTATGTCGCTTAAAGGTAGGCAAAGAGCTATTTACTGCCTGTGGCAGAGATGTGGTGGATGCGTTTCATGAGCGTGGGTTTCAAGTTTTTTTGGATTTGAAATTCCATGACATTCCGAATACTACCGCCCAAGCGGTCTTGGCGGCTGCCGACATGGGTGTATGGATGGTAAATGTGCATGCGTCTATTGGCTCTGATGCGATGGCACTGTGTAAGGCACGCCTAAATGACGGTGGTTATGATACCCTGCTCATCGCAGTGACGGTGCTAACATCGATGACGCAAGACGTACTCGGCGAGCTTGGGGTGCAAGGCACGCTAGATGAGCATGTCATGCGACTGGCGGGTCTGACTCATCGTGCAGGGCTTGATGGGGTGGTCTGCTCTGCCAAAGAAGCATCACTTTTAAAATCTACATTTGGGCAGGCGTTTAAACTCATCACCCCCGGTATCCGTCTGCCCGATGATGACAAAGACGACCAAAAACGCATTTGCACGCCCAAAGAAGCCTTGGATAATGGTTCGGATTATTTGGTGGTTGGGCGTTCCATTACTCAAGCTGATGAGCCAAGACAGAAATTGGCTAAGATTTTACAGATGATTTAAGGCTGTTTATCAATACTTTGGTGTTGTTAATTAAAATACATTATTTTCAATATTTGTATTTGATAGTTAAGCCTGTTTTAGTGATTAGGCAAATTTAAATGCTAATTTAAATGAAAAGGTTTAAAGCTGATATTAAGCATCAACAAAATCTATGCAAATTTGGTTGACGACATAAAACAGTGTATCAAAATAAGCATAGCCACAGGGTTTTAGTCAATCCACTTTCATCTCTCGTCATAAACACTCAATGATGTTAAAAGCCAACCATAATGCTGAATTTTTATTTTCAATTAATATTGTGGAGATTTTGTAGTGTGATCGCTCGTATTTAATCATCTTGTATTGCATTGATGTAGCATGCAAAATAACATTGGGTGGCTAGATTTGTCAGATGATTATTGGTATAGAGATGGCGGTGGGTGTGATGATTGTGTTCTATTTAATTAGTAATGACGAAAGTGAGAGTTAATCTATGAAAATAGGGTTGTTTTTTGGTGCAGGAGCTGAAATTAGCTATGGTTTACCTAGTGGAGGAACTTTTGCCATTGATCTATTTAGGCAAGACCCCACCCCTTATAAAGAAAAATTAAGGGAAGAGTTAGGAAAGGTAAAAATTACCTCTCCGTATGCGACAAAATGGCTACCTGATGGGTATACAACCAAACCCATATATGCTTTTGGAAAAAATGAATTCAGTAGTATTATTGAGTCATCTATACAATATAAAAGAGACAAAATAATTGAGCATTTAAATAATTTTGATGATTTATGCCAATCTGTCATTAATGAATTGGATATAGAATCAGAAAGGATTTCTGATTTATTTTTGATGCAAACTGACAATGAATTAGGGGCAATCCTATATAGTCAAAAAATAAGGTTAAATCCGATTTTATCTAATAGCGTTACTTTGTTTGAATCCAAATATTATTCTGCAATGTTGGAAATTATTAGAGTTGGTTCTAATGTTGATGATCTTCGTAAGTACATCATAGCTTTTCTTCAATTACTTGTTGGTTCTCATGGGCATGATTTAGTAAAAAAATTAAATGAAGAACTTTTTACTAATACACCAGATGATTTACCGATTTTTGATGATATATTTGGAATGTTTAGATTGGAGTTCAATCAAGTTGGCTCAGAAGCGTTAGAACTTTTACTTGGACAGAAAAAGGTTTTTTCAATAGATGAGAATGCTGATTTAGTATGTCTGTTATGTGCACTCTGCAAGAAAGTGTTGGAGAAAATATTTATTGATGTATTGGATTATCAAAAGCTAATAGATGAGCATTTTAGATACTTATTTTCTCCAAAAACAGAGTGGGCAAAATTTACCAAAATGGTTGTTTTTCTAGAAACAGCTAGAGAATATATTAAGGGTAAAATCCCTGATGACTTGAGCAATAGAGATGGATACTATAATGATCTAAATCAATTTGTTGATGAAGTTTCTTTAATTGGCACATCAAACTATAATAGTATAATTTCTGAAATTCAACCAAATTTGTTAGAGAAAATAGTTTATTTGAATGGAAGTGTTAAAGATTTTTATAATCCATACAAAAACAGTATTGCTCAGTTTGATGAAAAGCCTATGGATTTAGGGCAGATACACGTTCCCTTTATTCTAACTCAAAGTGGTTTAAAACCATTAACATCAGTAGAAATGTCTAGGCGATATGTTTCGTTATTTGATGCATACGCCGATTCTGATGCAGTGGTTGTAATTGGTTTTGGATTTAATAAGGATGATAGCCATATCAATGGATTATTTAGAGAACTGGTAGAGACTAAAAATAAGAAGCTGTTTGTTGTGGATATTTCTTCTGATAAAAAAATTAAAAATCATGCTATTGAGAGTTTAAGGATTGATTCTAATAGAGATAATGTGATAGGAATTTCTATTAATAGGGAGTCTAGAAAAAAAGATGGAGAATTATGGATTGAATATATTAAAGAGCAGATAAGAGTTGTTGAATAGAATACAGTTTATGTGTAAATATTTGATGGGTTTTCAATAAGTTTTATCTTGTTTTTATAAAATGTCATCAATGTTCAACACGCCCTACACATCCTATTTTAAAGATGTGTTTTTATTCTACCAACTCTACCAAAGTCGTAGCAAGTGTACAACTTAATTATGATTTGAGTTGTAAAAAACACCGCTCATAGCGGTGTTTTTGTGTATATTAGATAGGATTAAAAACGCTTTTTAAACTTACCGCTCATTGCATTACTGGCATTTTGTAGTTCGTTCATTTTTTGGCGAACCTGCTCTTCACTCATGCCCAGATTGATGGTGCTGGGATCTACGCCCATCTCATGAAGGTCGCTTGTCATCTTGGCGAATTCTTGTTGTTTGTTACCACCAAACAAAGGACCGCCACCACCGCCAGACATGCCACGAGTCAGCCCTTGCACGGCTTTCATCATTTTCTCGATACCATCGGGACGACTAATCATTTTCATCATTTTTGCCATCTGTTTGTGCTGTTTTAGCAGGGCATTGACGTCTTGGATTTGTTTGCCCGAACCTGCGGCGATACGACGTTTACGGCTTGGGGTGATTTTGTCGGGGTTTTGGCGTTCAAAGGGCGTCATGGAATGAATGAGTGCTTCCATTTCTTTGACTTTCTCTTCGGGTTTGGCTTGGGCGAGTGCGTCTTGGATGTTTGCCCCGCTCATGCCTGGCATTTTGTCCAAAAATCCTGCCATGCCCCCCATGTTTTTCATCTGTTGGAACTGGGTCAATAAGTCTTCTAGGTCAAACTCACCGCCTTTTTGGATTTTTTTCGCCATGCGTTCGGCTTTATCACGGTCGATTTTGTTTTCAACTTCTTCGACCAATGACAACACGTCCCCCATGCCAAGAATACGCTGGGCGATACGCTCTGGGTGGAACAGCTCCAAGGCTTCTAGTTTTTCGCCACGACCCAAAAATTTAATGGGCTTGCCAGTAATCACACGCACGGACAGAGCGGCACCGCCACGAGCGTCACCGTCTGTCTTGGTCAAAATCACGCCTGTTAGTGGCAGAGCGTCATTAAAGGCTTTGGCGGTGTTGGCAGCGTCTTGACCGGTCATAGAGTCCACGACGAACAACGTCTCGGTAGGATTGACAGCGGCGGTCAACTCTTTGATTTCGGTCATCATCGCTTCATCGATGGCAAGGCGACCTGCGGTGTCGATGATGAGAATGTCAGCAAACTGAATTTTGGCTTGTTCGATGGCACGATGAGCGATGTCAATCGGATTCTCGTTCACGCTCGATGGTACGAACATCGCCCCCACCTGCCCTGCGACAAATTCAAGCTGATTAATCGCGGCAGGGCGATACACGTCTGCTGACACGAGCATGACTTTTTTCTTTTGTTTGTCTTGTAGGAACTTGGCAAGTTTGCCTGCGGTGGTGGTCTTACCTGCCCCTTGCAAGCCTGCCAACAGATAGACCACAGGCGGCTTGCCCGTCATCTCTAAGCCTTGGTTTGCCGAACCCATCATCTCGGTCAGCTCGTCATAGACGATTTTAACAAAGGCTTGACCAGGGGCGAGTTCTTTTAGCACTTCTTGTCCGAGAGCTTGTTCTTTGACTTTGGCGACAAAATCACGAGCCACAGGCAGTGCCACGTCCGCTTCTAGGAGTGCCATACGCACTTCACGCAAGGTGTCTTTGATGTTGTCTTCGGTCAGGGTGCTTTGACCTGCCAGTTTATGAAGTGTGCCAGAGAGTCGTTCGGTTAAGGTGTCAAACATGATGAGTTCCAAAAAATTAATAGAAAAATTTGGGTTATTTTATGCTAAATTTAAAAATTATGCTATTATTATTGCATATTTTATACCAATTTTTATGATAAAGGGGTGGTTGTGTTCGTTTTATACCTGATTGGCGTGATGATTTATGCAGGGGTGGGGCTTCATCTGTATCACGCTTTGGTTAAAAATAAGCCAATTTTTAAGACCGCCACGTTATCCGCTCTAACTGTCGCCATTATCTTGCATGGCGTAATACTCGTCCCACAAATCATCACGCTCTATGGGCTTAATTTTAACATTTTTAACGTCCTTAGTCTAACGGGGCTGTTCTGCCTTATCTTTTTTGTGCTGTTTAGTCTGTATCGCCCCATTTTGAGTCTAGGTGTGCTTGCCGTGCCGACCGCCATTATTGGCATGAGTTTTGGTGAGTTTGGGCAAGCCCCATATCAGCCGATTACTGACATGAACATGGGGCTACAAACACACATTCTGCTGTCGTTTGGGGCGTACTGCGTGCTACTGATGGCGTGCGTGCAAGCGGTGATTTTGCGATTACAAATCCGTGAATTAAAGCACCAAACAATACACCGCTTTTGGGTTGCCAAACTGCCGTCTTTGCAGAGCATGGAGAGCCTGCTGTTTGACATGATACTCATGGGCTTTGTGATTTTGAGTGTCGCCATTGGGCTTGGGCTGGCGACCACTTATGACATCATGGCTCAGCATGTGGCACATAAGCTTGTGTTTAGTGTGCTGTCGTGGCTTGTATTCGGGGTGTTCATTGCGGGGCATTACCGTTTTGGCTGGCGGGGCAAAAAAGCGTCCAATTTTGCCATTTATGGCTTTATTCTGCTTGCCATTGGGTTTGTGGGGTCAAAGGTGGTGTTGGAGCTGATTTTAAAATAAAATGTGTGTAGGGGTAATTATTCGCCCAAAGATATTAACCTTGGGCGACAATCCTTTTATTTGCAAATTTTAGTAACGGCTAAGTGACGGTTGGGCGATGTGTGTCATCACAGCCCATTTAACCCAAGCACGCTCTCGCCCGCCCGTCTAATGTCGTCCAAGCTGAGATGTCGCTTACCGCTCAAATCCTGTCGCCATTTCCTTGCCCCTGTCAAGCCCTGAAATAGCCCCAAATAATGCCGTGTCAAGGTCGCCAAATTCGCCCCTTGTTCGGCTCGTTTTTCAAGATAAGGGTAGAGATTTTCTAGGATTTCACGGTACGTAGGCGTAGGCTCGCCCCACAGTTCATTGCACGCCCCCATGAGCATGGGATTATGATAAAACGCCCGCCCTATCATCACGCCGTCCACATGAGCTAGGTGGGTTTTGATGTCATCAAGAGTATCCACACCGCCATTGATTTCTATAAAAAGATGTGGAAATTCTGTCTTTAGGCGATAAATATCATCGTAGCGTAGGGGCGGAATTTCTCGGTTTTCTTTGGGGGATAAGCCGTTAAGCCATGCGATACGAGCATGGGCGATAAAGTGCGTACAACCAGCGTCCGCCACAATCCCCACAAAATCACGCATGAACTCATAACTGTCAAACGTATCAATGCCAATGCGATGCTTGACGGTAACGGGCTTGTCGGTCGTATCTTTCATTGCACGCACCATATCCGCCACGATGTTTGGCTCTGCCATCAGGCACGCCCCGATTTTGTTGTGCTGAACACGGTCGGACGGACAACCAACGTTGATATTAAATTCATCATAGCCCATCTTATCGGCAATCTGTACGCAGTGTGCCATCTCGCTAGGGCTTGACCCACCAAGCTGTAACACCACAGGGTGTTCACTGTCACCATATCGCAAAATATACTCAGTATCACCCTTTAAAATGGCACTCGTGCTTATCATTTCGGTGTATATATGTATATATTGGTTAAACAGACGAGCAAAATAGCGAAAGTCGGCTGTCGTCCAGTCTATCATAGGGGCAAGGCTGATACGCTTATTTTCTTTAAAATCAATCATTTGGTAAAAATCTCTTAAAATTTAATGGTTTAATCATAAATTTTGTCTTGTGTTAATTTGTTTTTATTTGTTTATACTTGCGTTTTTGTGTGATTGTATTGTACCATATTTACACCATGAAAATATCTTTGAAAATGGTGTAAATATGGGTACAATTACAGAACGCAAAACAAAAGACGGCAAAACACGCTATCGTGTTGCTATCAGAATCAACAAAGATGGTGTTAAGTATAGCGAAAGTCGCACATTTAGCAAGAAAAATTTAGCAGAGAGTTGGCTAAAAAAGCGTGAAGCCGAGATTGAGCTCAACCCCGACAGCCTGCACACCACGCCCACGGACGACATGAGATTTGCCGACATTGCCCAGCTTTATCTGGACAACGTGGGCAATGAGTTTGGACGCTCGCACAAGATGAGTATTTTATTTATCGCAAAACAGCCCATTGGGGCAAAATATGTGAGTAAATTAAAAAAGGCAGATTTTGCCAATTTTGCCGAAGAGCGATTGAAAAAAGTCAAACCCCAGACTCTAAGCGGGGACATTGTCGCCCTGCGTGCCGTCCTGCGATATGCCAAAATGGTGCGTGGCATGGATGTAAATTTGGCAGATTTTGAAGATGTAATCTTGGGTTTGCGTTATGCCCGCAAAATCAAAGAGTCAACGAAGCGGACACGACTGCCCACATCTGACGAATTGCAAGCTCTGACTAACCATTTTTACAGCGAGTATCACACCAAAAAACACCCTATCAAACAATGCCCAATGCACCTAGTCATGTGGCTTGCCATTTACACAAGTAGGCGTGAAGGGGAGCTTGTAGAGCTTAGATTATCAGATTTTTATGAGACGGAGCAAGGGCATTGATGTACTGTCAGAGATATGAAAAATCCCAAAGGCTCGGCAGGTAACCACAAAAAACCACAAGTGCCTAAACCAGCACTGGCTGTCATCATGCCCTGCAAAACAACCAAATACAAGACCGCCTACAAAAAAACGGGACGCAAAACACCGACCTATTACTGCCGTTCTCAGGCAAAAGCATATCAAAGTTTTTTACAGATGCGTGCCACTTGCTCAGCATTAAAGATTTGCGTTTTCATGATTTACGCCATGAAGCCGCCACACGTTTGGCGGAGCAGGGGCTGACAATCCCCCAAATGCAACAAGTAACAGGGCATGAGAGTTGGGGTAGTTTGCAACGCTATACTAATTTGACCGACCGCCCTGCGGTGCTAGAATTTGACGAAGCCCTAAAAAACGCAATAAAAAACCACGAGATGACTCGTGGTGGGGATAAGATATAGGCTACTGCATGGCTCGGTGGTCTAGCTCCGTCTCTTTCTTGGTGCTGTCAAGCCAGCTCGCCAAATTTTCAAGCGGAACAAGATAGCGTGGGCGTTTGTCCGTGCCTGTGTTTACGCACGCAAAGCCAAATTTTTGCTCCTTGGCTTTGCGGTGTAGCTCGGTTTTTGAGATGTCAGTTAAATAATCTTTGGCGACAATTTCAAGCGGTATCATCGCTTTAAAACCGTATTGCATGGCAAGTAGTTGCATGGTTGTCATCTCATCACTCCTTTGGCGGTTGTGGTAGGGGTTGCCAGTGACTAATCTCGTCAAATTCCCATGCAAAACTGCCATACTCATCATCAAACCAATGGGAGTAAGCATATTCTTTGCCGTCATCATCGGTAATAGGGGTGTTATCAACAGCATAATATCCTTTGACGGTTTTATTCATTTCTGGGTGGTATAACAATAATTCAATATCTTCTGGCGGTGTATTATCAACACTTATCCACCCATTATCAACAAAACTTTCCCACCCTGCACACACCGCCTTTTGACGAGCAAAAAGCGAGCTTGCTTCGGCAATCACGGCTTTTTGTTCGTCATCGGATAGTTTGGACATGTCATAAGTGATTGAGAAATATTTAGGTTTGTTCATAATCCACCCCCAAAACTTTACCAAATTTATCAATCTCAATAATATTCACTTCAATGCCCTGTGCGATAAGCATATCTTTTGCAAAATTATTCGCCTGTTCTTTTGTCTCAAAAACTGGAAAAAACCCTAGTCTTTGACTATTTGCTAAGTAAATATTTTGTTCTAACCCCATCACTTCTGTGGTTAGCTGTTTATATAATGCAGTTGCAATAAACATAATCAATCCTCCAAAACTGCCAAAGCTGTTGCCAAAAATCATTTAACATCTCTCTCCATAGCCATTGCCGTCTCCATTGCCGTCGCCATAGTCACAGCCATAGCCGTCTCCATAGCCGTCGCCATTGCCGTCGCCGTCTCCATAGCCGTCTCCATAGCCGTCGCCGTCTCCATAGCCATAGCCATTGCCGTCTCCATAGCCGTCGCCATTGCCGTCGCCGTCTCCATAGCCGTCTCCATAGCCGTCTCCATAGCCGTCGCCATTGCCGTCGCCGTCTCCATAGCCGTCTCCATAGCCATTGCCATAGCCACAGCCATAGTCATTACTAACAGGTTTATTGAGCTTGGACATGGGGGGCACTCTCCAATGAGTTGATAGCAACATCGGTGCAAGGGATAATCTCAATCGCTTCAAGCCATACACTATCTACTGCTTCTACGATTTTTGAGTCGTTGTGTTTGATGCCGTACAATGCACAAGCGGATAGACTAATACCTTCTTTTGCCCACCATTTCCACATTCTGCGGGCATTTTTTATGATGACTTCATTGCCTGCTTTTTGTTCAAGCTCGCCAAACCACACCCCTGCTGAGTAGGTGCGGATAATGACTTTTTTGCCAAGCATGGCATTTAGTCCGTCTTGCGATGGCGTGCTGTGATTGCCAAGCAAAGCTTGGATTTGTTTGATTTGACCCAAGGTTAGGTTGTCGATGTTCATAGGTTTTACCTTTGTTGCGAAAAAAATTAATTGTTAAAACGGCATGTTATATGCCCCACTTGGGGGCGTTACCACTTTCCCATGTTTTGCCCGCCTTGATTTTGGGGCGGAAAGGCAGGGGGTTGTCCTGTTTGATAGTGGGGCGGTTGGAACTCATTGGGAATGCCACCTGTAAAGCCGTTTTGCCCATGTCCCTGTGGGGCGGTGTTTTGCCCCTGTTGTGGATAGCCTTGCTGTTGGTTGTTTTGACCTGATGGTAGCATTTGCATTTGATTGGCTCGCACTTCGGTACTATAACGCTCTATGCCTTGTTGGTCGGTGTATTTGCGAGTGTGCAAACTGCCTTCGATATACACCAAACTGCCCTTATGCAGATACTGCCCTGCGATTTCTGCTAGGCGGTTAAACAGACTGACACGATGCCATTCGGTGGCTTCTTTTTGTTCGCCTGTCTGCTTGTCTGTCCAACGCTCACTTGTAGCAATGGACAGATTAGCGACTTGACCGCCATTTTGGAATTGGCGGATTTCGGGGTCTTGACCTAAGCGACCCACGATGATGACTTTATTGATACTTGCCATGATTTACTCCTGTTTTGCGTTTATGACGGTCAATACCGTTAATAGCCATATTAAGTAACGGTAACGATAAGCTAATAATAACCACGAAAATCATATTTTGATTTTGTGTAGGGTGAATTTGACCCAATAACAATAAGAACATGTATACAAAAGATATGATTGACAATAGGATGCCGATATATCCAATGATGATATATTTTTTCATAATTCACTCCGATTGGCTTAATCGGCTCATGCCGTCATGTGGTAGGGTGGTAGGTTCGTTTTTCATTTATTTTCTCCAAAAAAATTAATAAATTGCCATTGGACAACATCGATACCAACAGCATTATCAAAATCCACGCCGTCTTTATCATCGTTCAAGCGTGGGTTGGTTAATTGGTGCCAACAGTGCCAAATTTTGCCATTATTATCTTGATGTATCGTAAATTCAGCTATTGCAACCCGCCCTTTATTGGTTAAGACAACACATGGTTCACTAATAACACCATGCTCCATATTGGGGTATTTTTGCAATTCAATAGTTTCTTTTTCAATATCAAGTGGGTAGCTCATCACTCACTCCGTCACTGTCTCGCCATCGATATAATCGACAATTTTTTTGAGTGTTTTAAGGTTGATAGGTTGAGCATATGACCAACTAATATCTTCGTGCATGAATACCCAGTAAAATTGATTAACTTTACTGATTAATTCGATGAAGCTGTTGTCTAAGTTAAGATTATGGTTGGTCTTGGAAGGACAATAAATCAAATCGCCCACTTTAAATTTTTGCTTCATGATTAAGCTCCTACGCTATTCAAAAACCCCCAAAACTCACTTAACTGTGATTTTGGCAAGTCTAACAATTTCAATTTTCTTTGATTTAAGGCATTAGCGACTGTATTTCTGCCTTGTTCGGACAAGCTATTGATTTTTTCCATTAGGCTATCATAGTCATCTTGACTAATCGGCTCATCAAAGGCTTGGGATAAGTCAGAGACATATTTTGATCCGTCAAAGTTGCCCAAATAAATATCCCCTGCCACACCAACGGCTTTAAATGCTACACTTAGGGCGTCTGTTACCGCCATTTTGTAGCCGTCATCATTGGACTGTAAGCCGTTTTTGTTGCTCTCAATGATTTCCGAGCCACCAATACCGCTAAATTCTTTGCCCCATTCGCCATCAAGTTTTGTTTGTACTGCCACTTCGGCAAAGCACATCACAGAGCCGTTGGGGTGCGGCTCGCTCCAAGTTCTAACAATGCGGTAATTCCAACCATGACCAACCGCTCCAAAGGCTTGTGTCATCGCCATCAACCGCCATTGGGGGTTAATGTCTGATTTGCCCTTTAATTTTCCAAAGCCGATTGGCTTTAAAAATTGGGGCGGTACTTGCTTAACCTTATTCCAGATAGATAAATTATCCATATTCACACCTTTACACACCTTAAAAAGGATTGCAGGGCGGTCAAGGTGTGAAATACCGCCCTGCAAAAGGGTTTATTTAATTCTTAAATGCTCGCCTTGCACCAGTGTTACGCCTTTAATCTCGCCACCATCTTTTAAAAACTTCTTAATGGCGGTGGTGTCTGCTTCTACCGTTACCTTTTGAAATTTGGGCGGCAGGTGCTTGGGGTCAATGTCAATGCGAACGCTTTCGGATGATTTGTGGATTGCCACCGAGCCAACATCAAACTCAAATTTCTTTTGTCCGCTTGCTTTTATCGCCATAAAAATGGCGTTTTCTAGGCGGTCAAGACTGTTTGAAACCGTCTTTTTCCCCTGTTGGAGCTTGGCGATTTCTTCTTTGTAGGATTTTTCTTTGGCTTTTTTGTTTAAAACCACATAACGATAGGCTTCTAATTTGTCCGCCAAATCGCCTTCTATCAACCCCAAAAGCTCCTGCACTTCGCCGTCATCGGGTGGTGGCAGTTCGCCATTGTCTAAGCGTTCTTGCAAGCGTTCTAAACGCTCGCTGATGTTTTCTTGGATTTGATAAATATTCATAAAAATACTCCTGTTCAAATTCGGTTTAATCCACGATTGCCAACTACCTTTTGGCAATCGTGGGTTAAAACGGCAATTCATCAAACTCTTGCTCTGTCTCGTGCAGATAGCGTTCATACTCGTAGTAGTCGCTTTCCATCTCCGCTTGCATATCATCTGGCAAGCTGTCTAAGTAGTCTTGATAGTCTCTATCGTTCATCTTTTTTCTCCATAAGTTCGATTGCCACTTGGTCGCTAGGGCTGATATAAGTTTCTTGTGCCACACGGCTGTTATCATCTGCCGTGTGCTGTGCCCAGCCAAAGATACACTGATACACGATAACCACAAGGGCGATATATGCTATCGCCCCGCCAATCAAATCTGATAGCTTCATGCGTATTCCTTTTCATATCCTGCCACTTCATGCTCCAATAGGGGCAAGTAACATTTTTTGCTAAACGCTTTTTTAACCAAGTCTTGATTTTCCACCAAATCCAAATCTAGTGCTATCTCGGCAAACCGATTAAAACACAGCTTAGCGGTGTGAATGACCGTGTGTTCGTCATACTCGGTTACGTCCGCTTCAACGTGGACGGCATTACATTCTTGCCCCTTTGGGGTTAATTCTGCGATAAGTATCATACCTGCTCCTTAGTAATATCGGGACGTGTTCTCGCCCCATTTAAAATTGTCATCAAAACAGCCTTGATAAGCATCATAAAACTCATCACAATCAAGGCGTTCTTTTATAATCTCTGCCAGATGATATGGCATGGGGTAGTACTCCCCGTCATCGTCTATGCCCTGTATGTCGGTAATGATGGGGTGGTACTGGTTCCAAAAGTACTCACGGGTGTAATCATCATCACACATCCGCTCGCACTCATGGTCTAGGCTTAGCTCTGCCCAGATACATTCATCTAATATGTTTAGTGCGACAATCGCATGGCTTGGGCTGATTTCATCAATCATGATGCTCTCCTAAAAGTTAATCCGTGATTGGCAACTTGTAAGTAATGCTGACAAGTTGCCAATGGCTGATTAGCTTGGTTCCGTTATATCGCACGGTTTCCTAACTGCAAACTGTTAAATAGTGTTCAAGCGGTCGTTCCGTCTTGATGGGGATATTATATCCTTATAACGATATTTATTAAGCGTTATAAGGATATTTTTTATCTTTAAAACGATATTTATGATAAAAGGTATTATTTTAAAGATAGGCGGTAAAAGATGGGCATAAAAAAACCGCCCAACAGGCGGAAATTTTTTAAAAATGCTTGATTTTATATACTGGATAGGATATAATATAAATATCAAGGCAAGGGAGCAAGCCTTGCCTTGTAGGTTAAATCGCTGACCTGTTAAGCAAAACCAGCGACTACCCTGTAAGGAGAAACGATATGAGAGTTCTGGTAAAACTTTTAATCGTTGCGGTCTTTATCTTGTATAGCTTACCCGCTTACTAAGATAAATGCCTAAGTCATTAGCCAAAAGCCGATGATATGGCAGAGCGGATAGGAAACACCGCTCACCCCTTACATTAACTATCATATTAGCATAAGGAATACCTAATGTCAAACTACCAAAACACCGAATACACCAAACGAGCCAAAGCCAACTATAACGCCAAAGCCCTGCGTTCTACCACAGTACAGTTTATGCCAAAAGACCAAGAAGCCCTAGATGCCCTTGACAAGCTTACCGAGCGATATGGTTCGGTCGCTAAGGCGGTTAAGGCAAGCCTTTTGGCTCATAGCAAGGAATGTGAATAGGGCAATAAAAAAGCCCCCGATTGGGGGCGGTGGTGTGCGGATAAGTGGCAGGGATATCTAGTGGGATATCCTTAGGCAACCATACTGGTAGGTTTGATGTTGCACAGACCAGACAAAATACGGCTTTCTTTGTCAAAATGCTTTTTGTCGCTGTCGTCCATGAACACATTAAACACCAAATCGCCATGAATGGCTTGTACGTCATGGATTTTTCTAAGCAGTTGCCCTGTGGCTTGGGGTTTTGGTTGGACAAACTCAAATACATGGTCATTGACAGCAAAATCAAACCGATAATCCGTCCCAGATAAACCCCTAAATTTTACCTTTTCTTCAAAAGCCCCAAATCTTTGTAAAAGATAGTGGCGTATGCCGTCCATGATGCTGTCCACATCCTGCTCGTGGATTGTCTTTGGGCGGTAGGTGGTCAGTAGGGCAAAAATATTTAAAAACTCGCCAATGACTTGCCCTGTTTGGGCGGTGGTGGTCTCGGCGTGCAAGGCATAATCGGTAAAATGGATAGAGCCGCCCAGCTTGTCTAGGTTCTTGCGGATAATGTCGCTTGCCTGACTGGGGTCGGGCAAGGATAATTCTAGGGCGTTATGGGTCATGCCATAATCACAAAATATCACACCCATACCAGAAGGACGCACGCAAAAATGAGCAGGGTCGCCACTAGTGAACGTCTGTGGTGTGGTGATGATAAGGTGGTTTGGGCGTTCTATGACGTGCAAACCATGCTGTAAGAAGTCATGCTTATTCATAACAATAACCCTTCGTTTGGGGCATTTATTTTACCTTGAATGGTGATGTGAGTGCAAGCACAAAAATAATCTATCCAGTCATGCCAACCGTAGCGGTCATGCCCTTGTGGTAAGTCTTGGTGGGCGTGGGTCATCTCGTGTATGTGCGTGCCAAAAAATGTAATGTCATTTTCCCTATGGCTCGGATAATCGGGTGGATAAACTTCAAGCTGTCTGATGATGTTTCTAACACGATCATGTCGATAAGCTAGGGCAAATGAGTGATACCATTCATCATAGATAAGTTGGGATTTTAGGTGTAAAAATAAGCCGTCTATCGTGTCGTTGGTGTCTGCTGACAACATATAGCTACTTTCCCAATGATGATAGCCATAGGGCGATTTTTTGGACTGTCTGGGTTCGTGGATAAAAATAATGTCTTGACTTACTATTTTTGACATTTGTAAATATACGGATAATTCATTGACTGCCACATTATAAAATCGTTCACTACCCATGTTACACCAACACCCTTTTATGCTCTAACACCACACCAATCACTTCAAACGGCTTGGCACGGCTGTCAATGGGTGGGTAAAACTCATTGAGTGCGATAAGCTGATGATAGGGCTTGCCGTCATCAAAACATTCACGGTATTTTTTAAAGGTGGCTTTGGGGTCATCTGCTATCAGTGCCACGACATAGTTACCCGTTACTGCCGTGCGGTCTTTGCCTACCAATATCAAATCCCCTTGCTTAAAATCAGGGGTCATGCTATCGCTTTTGACCCTAAGCCAATAATCTCCGTCTTTGTGGTGGGCAGGCACATACTCATCAAACACATCATCGCCAATATCGGTAAACTTCCCTGCCTGTACTTCGTTGATGACGGGCAACATCTTAATGGGATTGGCACGCTCCACGCCATTTACCTTACCCTGTATCTCATCCATTTTTAGCCGTAACTCATCAATGGTGGGACGGGCAGTCATCTCACCTTGTCCTGTGGCGAGCCAGTTGGGATTGACTTTTAAAACTTGGGCAAGTTGCAGGGTATTGGTGCTGGTTTTGTTTCGTCCGCTTTCAAGGTCTGAAATGCTACCCTGCGATGTTTTCACAGCTTTGGCTAGCTCCACTTGTGTCATTTTTGCATTTTTACGAGCTAGTTTTAGGCGGTCTTTGAACTCTTGCATGACTTACCCCTTTGGGTTTTAAAAAAATATCGCTTAAATGATATTTTACACCAAAATTCAAGAAAAAACAAACTATCGTAAATGCTTGCTTTATTATCGTAATAAGGATATAATAAATCCCTTTTTATCCTTAAGACGATTTTTTTATGCTAGAAAAACCAAATTTACAAGAGATTGTGAATAAGCTGTTGGAAAATCGCACTCAAAAAGAATTACATAAGATGACAGGCGTGCCACAAAGTACCATTAGCTGTTTAAAAAATGGAAAAGATAAACGCCAAATTACTTATGACAATGCTTTTGCATTAATCAACGCTTTTGAAAAAGACAAGCTAAAATCAGACAAATCAAAAACCCCTAGCGATAACTAGGGGTCGGATTAACTTAATGGAGTATTAAGTATGACTATCATACCCAAAAACCCCCACAATGTCAAGCCCTACCATAAAGAGCTAGTGGCACGGCGACTACCGGCAGGCGAGAGCATTACCCAAGCTAAGTTTTGCGATATGGTCAGCAAATCAAGCCGTCTTGCCCCACGCATTTTAGACTTAAAGCATGACGGCTATCCTGTCATGAAGCACATGATAAAACTTGCCGACGGCACGCACGTTGCCGAGTATTTTTTGCCCCGTGATTTTCTCCAAGCGGTAAACCGTGTGGGGCTGTATCAAGCCCTACAAGTTGAGATTGGTAAAAAGGCTATCTTAGGGGTTGTGGCATGATAACTCACTACTCCGACATCGCCAAACACATACACGCCCAAGAGCTTGACCGCCAAATCCAAGAGTTTTTGGCAAAAGGCGGTGTGATTAAGCAGTGCGAATACAGACCTAAACCCAGCACCAAGCCCAAGAAACAAAAACCCCTAACTGGACACCAAACTATCATCAAGCTACAAGCCATGCTCAAAAAAGGCGTGGTCATGCAGGATGAATTTGTGGCGATGAACTCATCTTTGCCGATGACCAAAGCCATGATGTTGGTTAGAAAACGCACAGGTTGGCACATCTCAAAGATTACCACCGCCAATGGCGTTGGGTATAAGATTAACGGGGGTTGATATGCACCATTACCAATTTCACATCAATGATTTTAACGCCAGTACACGCCATCTAAGCCATATTGAGCGTGCTTTATATCGTGATTTGATTGATATGTATTACAGCACCGAAAAGCCAATCACGGCTGACTTGGTGCGATTGGAGCGTGTGTTACTTGTCAAGACCGATGATGAAAAACAGGCATTGCAAAACGTGCTTGCAGATTTTTTTGTTGTCAAAAAATTAAAAGGCGATGCCGAGCCGTGCTATCACAATGCACGCATTGACCGTGAGATAAAAAACTACAAACATCGTCAAACGCCATCAAACAAAAATCAAGCACCGTCAAACAAAACATCAAACAAAAATCAAACACCATCAAACGATTGTCAAACAGACAGCGACAGACAAACAACCTACAAAAATAAAGTGGCGTTTTTGGTTAAGTCATTGAAAGATAAAGGAATTAAAGCAAATGCACGCATGAAAATTGCCGATTTGCAAACGCTGTTTGATACCCATTGCAAGCAAACATCAAACGAACATCAAACGCCGTCAAACACATCAAACGAACATCAAACGGCATTTGAGCAGTCTATAACCATAAACCATAAACCATTAACCAATAACCAATCTAATATATCCCCCCAAACCCCCCAAGGGGCAGGTGTGATTGACAAAACGGATAAAACCGATGAGAAGACCAAAGCGACAGCTAAAAAAACTCACCCAACATCAGACACGGACAAAACGCTTAACGTGCCTTTTGAAGCCTTCTGGGACAGTTACGACAAAAAGATTGACCCCAAAAAATGCAAACCACTATGGGAGCGTTTAAGCGATAAAGACCGCTTAGACATCATGGCGTATTTGCCAAGATACAAACAATCCCAACCCGATAAGCAATACCGCAAAAACCCACAGACATTTTTGAATGCTCGTTCGTGGGAAAGTGAGATTATCACAGCACAAACATACGACCAATACGGCAATCTAGTAGGAGCAAACCATGCACGCCAGTCAAATCATCAGCCACATCCAAACAGCACCACAGCATACGTCAACCGATTGGAACAAGAAGCCTTTGAACTCAAACGAGAGCTTTACCCAGAGCAGTTTGGAGCATTTAACCGGTGAACAACGCCAGATGGTTTTGAATATGATTTTTGAGCCGATACAGCCACCACCTGCATTCATGATTGACATTGTTGTTAAGCTGTTTGCCAAATTCAAACAGCGTTACAACGCACTCATGGCAACAGGCGGACAATACGACTGGGGGCGTAACAAAATCTTGGAATGGGCGGATTATTTCTCATCCAAGAATGCCACGATTGTCGAGCTAAGTCAAGCCTACCGCCTTAGCAAAGACGCCTTTAAAAAATTCCCGCCAAACGAAGTTGAGTTTTTGGATTTGGTGCGTCAAGGTCGCTACATGGACAAGGACAAAGCCCTGCAAATCGCCTGTGAGTGTGCTTCGCTTAGCCAGTATGAGACAGTGACCGACAAGTGGCAACACCCTGTGATTTTTGAAACCGCCATGCGTATTGGGTTTTTTGCACTAACCCATGAACCTGCCTACACCGTCAAGGACAAATGGGCAAGAGCCTACAAAGCAGTGTGCGATGAGATGGACGCAGGGGCAATGTTTGCCATTCCTACCGCTCCACTGCTTGAAAACAAACAGCCCATTGCCAGTGATGAGTTTGCCATGCAAATGCTAAGCAGTTTTAAAAAGTCAAAGGGGGTCTTATGCTAAGCGGATATTTGAAAGTATTTCTGAACGGCACGGGCGATGAGCCAATTTATGAACTTCACGGGGATTGGCGAAACAAATACAAAAAAGAAAAAGTGTTTAAAAAACCACGCAACACCAAAATCACGTTCCACATGTTTAACCAGTTTGGCGATAAATACGTGGAAACCCAAGAAGTCAAAATCAGCATGGATGATTTATCACGGGTCATCTATGCCATGGGCAGACAAATCATCGATGAGAACCCCGAGCATGAGATTGATACATTTGCCAGTTATGCGGTGGTGCGATTATGAATAAAATCCTAATCGGCATAGACGCAGGGGACAAAACAGGCTTTGCACTCTCGCTAAACGGCACGCTAAGACAAGCCAAAACGTTATCAATCATTGAAGCGATGGAAGAAGTCAGAAAGACTGCCCTAAGTGCCAAACGTAGCACTCAGGAGTATGAAATCACCGTGTTTATCGAAGACGCTCGCAAGAGAAAATGGGTAACAGGCGGTCGTGAGAAATTGCAAGGCGTGGGGTCAGTCAAGCGTGATTGCAAAATTTGGGAAGAGTTTTGCAAATACCATGACATCAATTACGAGCTTATCGCACCAAAAGACAACAACACCAAACTGTCCGACCAAACATTCAAACGCATGACAGGTTGGACACAACGCACCAGTGAACATGCAAGAGACGCAGTTATGCTGATTTGGGGAAGAGTATGAAATTTGAAATACCGCCTATTTTGTGGGCAAACAAAGACGGCAAACGCATCAGCCAAAGTACATTCATCACTTACACCATTTTTGAAAATGGCTTATGCAATTATGGCGAAGGCAAATTTAAAGAGTGTCGCTCGGTAGATGATGCCATGGACTGGGTAGAAACAGTTCACTATCCCGACCAAGTTAAGAAGTATTTTAGGGTGGTGTGTGACCGACAAGATGTAGCAAGTGCTGTTATTAACGACAGACACACCGCCGTTGTGTGGAGCGAGCTTTTAAAAGAGCACCAGCGATTGTTGGGTGGCAAATGAACCGACTTACCCAAATCCGTACCCTGCCCTGTGTCCGTTGCCAAAGCACCCCGTCCCAAGCGTGCCACGCTAATTGGGGCGAGTTTGGTAAGGGCATGGGGATTAAGGCAGATGATGAGTACACCATTCCCCTTTGTCATACCTGCCATGTGTGGCTTGACCAGTATCAAGAGATGGATAGGGGCAAGGCAAAGGCGTGGTTTTTGGGGAAACTTGAATTTGTTAATTCTGTGTTAAATGAGCAGGATAACCCAACTGAGAATTTATTTTAAAGGCGTTTGTTATGATGATTATTTTTTGGATTATTTGTTATTTAATCAAAACCTATTTGATTTATTTGGCTTATCAAGATATGAGTGGACTATTTGCTTTTCCTAGTTTGAATTATATTGAGATGTTATTAATTTTAAACTTTGGGTTAATGATTGGGCGTATTTTATGTAATCCTAGCTATTCGGATTTTAGTGTCTATAAGAAATTTACAACAGCAGAAAAAGTAACTTTGGGTTTTTCAGATGTGTGTATTGTTTTAATTCTTTGTTCACTTCATATGCTATATAAAATTTTCTTATGAAAAACCAGTCTTACCGTCTTATCAGTCCCGAAGTCGCAGGTAACTGTTTTCGTGCCATTCAAGAAGCCGTAGCGGATAGCAAGGGCACACCGCATAATGTCGTGGTAACGATTGGCATTGATGACGATAAGGCAAGAAGCTTGGCACAAAATCGTCTGTATTGGAGCTGGCTTCACGAATTAGAAAGCCAAAATGGGCAAGATGACGAGTGGTGGCATTGTTATTTTAAACGCTTGTTTTTATCCGCCATTTATGCCCGAGACGATGGCGAATACGCCAAAATGGCGGAGAGTATCAGACAATGTAAGGGGCTGATTGATGATAAACATTATGAGAGCATGGCTATGGGCGTGATTAAGAAAATCAGTACGACAACGGCAAATACCAAACAATTTGCCGAGTATTTAACCAAGATTGAACTATGGGCGGTGGCAAATGGGTTTGGGATTACGACACCGCAAGAATTGGAGTGGGCGAGATGATTGAATGCGTGGTGGGCAGCGAGATGGTAGATGGCGAAAGCGGATTGCCACATTTGGCTCATGCTGTTTGTTGTTTGATTTTTTTGATGTGGTTTGATGGGAGTGAGAAATGAATAGCGATGAATACTATAAATGGCTACAAAAATTTGAAAAAAGAATTACGAGCGATGACACATTCACACCACCTGCGGTGTATGACATTGTTTTAGATTATGTAAACCAATATATTTTAAATTTGGACGATTTGACGGTAGAACGCCCTTTTTATCCTGATGGCGATTATCAAGCACACGCCCAAAACTATGATGAAAACACGGTGGTGATTGACAATCCGCCTTTTTCTATTTTGTCAAAAATCATTGATTTTTATTTGGCAAATAATATCAAATTCTTTTTGTTCACCCCTTCTTTGACGGTGTTTAACACAATGCGAAACCGTGATTGTACCGCCATTATTGCCCCAAATAATATCACTTATGATAATGGGGCGGTGGTAAGTACTTGTTTTGTTACTAATTTGTGTGGTGATGTGCGAGCAATAACCGCCCCAACACTATACAATGCCCTACAAGCATTAGAGCAACAAAAACCAAAGTTACCAAAATATCAATATCCGTCCAATATACTGATGGTAAATAATTTAAATAAATTATGTAGGGCAGGGATTGAATTTAGTGTGTCGGCTGATGAGAGTGTTTTTATTAGTCAGCTTGATAGCCAAAAAGCACACAAAAAAGGTTTATTTGGTGGCGGATTGCTGATTGGCGATAACAAAGCTAAAGAACTGCAAACAAAAGAATTGCAAATCAAAAACAATTTAATAAATTGGGAATTGTCCGATAGAGAATGGGCGATTGTGGAGAGTTTGGGGACAAGTAATGATTGAACAATACGGTTTGGGAATTTTTTTGGTGTTGGTGTTTGTGTTATTGCCGTTGTTTTTGAGCTTTTGCATTTGTTCGGTGTTACTTTTTGACATGATAAAAGAACGTCGCAAATTTCAACAAGAGTTTGAGAAATCAAAAAAGAGATGGAGAGATTTGTGATGAATGATTACGCAAATTTAGATTTAGTCCGTGCGGTAATGAGCCAAAAAAGTACAAGCGAGTTTAGCAATAACTTTGGTAAGTCGCTAAGTGCGATTGATATGGCGGACGCTAGCGGTTGCCTTGTTTATGTCAGTAAGCACGCCCCTAGCGACAATCCCAATCTTATGCAATCAGCGGTGGCGTGCTATGTTGATGACAGCAAGCGTGAAGCGTTTTATCACGAAGTTGTCAAACTTGCCGAACAGGGCTATAAATCAAAGACCCAACGCCAAAAACACGCCAAAAATCTTGCCCGTGCGGTTGTGATTGATACGGTGCAATGTGCTTTGACAGACACACAAAAGGCTAAAATGCTAGGGATTTCAAAATCCACGTTTTGCCAATCGCACACGCTTGTGTATGACAACGTGGCAGGGGCTGTGGCTAGTGAGTTAAGCATTGCAGACGATGTGGCAGGCGAATATTGGCGAAAAACATTTAGGGAAAATAGAGGCTAATCAAGCCTCTTGTTCTAAGCGTTTGGCGTACTCAATAATCGCCTGTTTAATCGCCCCTGCACGGTTGCCGTTGTGGTGGGCTTTGATTTTTTGTAGGGCTTCATAGGCTTCTGTGTCGTATTGACCTAGTAGCACTCGCACATCTTCTAGGGCTTTATTGGTGTTTTTTTTGATGGCATTTAATTGAGCGTTTGAAGTTTTCATACAGACCCCTTGATTTTTGTAAAAATGATGGCATAATATTAGGTAAGGAGTGGGCTAAGGTTTCCCTTAACCCTACCCTAGATAATGCTTTTGGCGTTATCCTTAGGTACTGCTATCAATAAGCTGGTAAGCTAATGAATAACAGGGCTAAAACGATTAGTAGCTTGACAACTGTTTTCATCGTCTTTACTCCTTGTAGCTACCACTTACACAGGTCGGTAGCGGTAACCTACCAAGTGGGGCGAGCCACCGCCCTTACTTGATGTGTCTATTATATATTGACTTAGATACTATGTCAATATATAATTTAAAAAATCCGCTCATTATTTGGGCGGATTTTTTTATTGACAAGGTATGGGGAATAAGCCACAAAAAAACGGTCAAACGACCGTTTTTGTTAAATTGCCAACTGCAAGCGTTTGCCAATCACACTAAACGCCTTTTCAAGCATTTCTAATTTACTAGAATGACTCAAGTCCCACAGTCTATCCACTTGCTTTTGATTGACCGACAGACGGCGAGCAAGCTCAGCTTTGGTAATGCCTTGTGAGAGCATTTCGTGATACAGGGCAAGTTTGGTTTGCACTGATACGGGCAAATAGATAGCGTGTTCACCGTCTTGTAGCTCGCTTGGAGCGGGGATTGGATGACGTTCGTCCATATAGATACTAAATGCCGTCTCTAAGCCGTCAAGGGCGGATTGGTAGGCTTCATCAACAGTTTCGCCCACGCCAACCGCTTCTGGTATATCACGAAATTCTACCAAAAAAGTGTCGTTGTTGTCGGGTGTTAAAGTTGCTGGGTAATACATAAAATTTTCCTTATCAATTGGGCTTTTTACACAGTTTAGGAAAGTTGGGGATTTTCCCCCAACCTTATAAATCCAAGTCTTTTAGAATTTTCTTTCTAAGTCCTTCCCCAATCTCTTTGCTACCGTGATAAGGGAAAGTGGTGGTTTTGCCATTTAGGGTAACTTTGCGATGTGAGCCTTTACCGCCTTGCTTGTTTACTGTTGCCCCTTGTGCAACAAGCCACCTTTGAAATTCTGAATACTTCATAAAAAGCCCTTTGGTTGTTGTGTATGGGTGCTATTATAAGACAAATTTGTCTTATTATCAAGACAAATTTGTCTTATTTTTAAAAATATTTTTACTTGACAAATGGCGAATGATGGGCTATGATATGCCCACTACTAAACATAAAGCGGAAAACTCACACCGTCATTGTGATTTTTTTGTATCTAAAATTTGACAAAAAGTGAACCGAGAATTTTCGGAACACTCACAATCAAAACAAAATTCGTCTTATGACGGGTTGATAGGGGTAAATAAAACACCTGCAAAGGAAATAGCCCCAGCCGTCTTTATGCGGTAGTTGAGACCCGTTACCCTATTGGGTAACATTCACTAACTAAACATAAAGGTATCACTATGACACATCTAGTCATCTCAAATCACACCATCAGCCAAGACAAAAACGGCTTTTTCTCTCTCAATGACCTTCATAAAGTAAGTGGTGGTGCAAGCAAACATCAGCCATCAAACTTTTTGCGTAATGCTGAAACGCAAGAACTTATCAAAGAAATTGAGCTTGAAAAATCAAACTCATCAAATTTGATGAGTATCGCATACACAACAACCGAAGGTAAAAAAGGCGGTACATTTGTCTGCCGTGAACTGGTCTATCGCTATGCGATGTGGATTAGCCCTAAATTTAGCTTAATGGTTATCCGTGCCTTTGATGCACTTAATACTGGGGCGATACCTTGCCTTGAAACCCCCAAACTCTCTGATGAGCAATGCTATCAAATCCAAAAAGCCATTAAACAAAAATGCTTACACAATGGTGTACACTATCAGACCATTTATAACGCTCTTTATGACAAATTCAAAAAGAAAAGTTATAAAGATATTTTGGCAAGCGATTTTGATAGTGCAATGGCGTTTATTGAGAGTTTTGAGTTCGCCCCTGCTTTGAATATTGCCTTTGTGCAAAACATTCTAGCCGACAACGCCCATCAAAACCGCAAGGCACAAGATGAGCTATCACAGATGATGGCGTATTTTGGCGGTGCATTAGACCACCTGCAAGAATTAAAACACCGCCTAGAAATATCCGAGCGGTGCATTACCGCATTGCAAAATCGGTTTATTGCCTAAAATCCTGCAAAAGACACTTGACAAACCGAACAAAAAACCCTATAATTTGGCAAAATGCGGTTAAGTGTGAAAACTTAGCCGTTTTTTTCAGCCCTGCCTTTTGGTGGGGTTTTTTTGTTTGGGAGAATTTCATGCAAGACCAAATCCGAGAACTTGAACAAAAAATCAGTGAGCTTATTGCTTATTGCAAAAATGACGGTTTTTATGACCCACGCAAAATTGCGGTTTCAAACACACATTTTGAAACTGCGTTGCTTTGGTTGAAAGACGCTGATAATCGTAAATAACTGCCAACCGTCCTTATTGGGCGGTTTTTATTGCCTGTCGCTTGACCGCCGATAGAATGCACCACAGCGTAAAACATCAGATTGGGTGAGTTGGTCGCACCGCCATTTGACGAACGAACGCCACTCCCTTACCGTCTTTGTGCATTAAGTGGGTAAAGGGTTGGTAAGTAGCGGTTTCCCCATGTCCGACAGGGGCTTTTTTATTTTAAAAGGAGCGTAAGCATGGCGAAACTTACGCCAAAACAATGGGAGCTGGCAAGGGCGGATTATGAAATACACGGCTTGTCTTATTCTGATTTGGTTAAAAAATATGGAATGAGCAGGGGTAGTATTTCCAAGCGTGCCAATGATGAACAATGGCAACAGGGCAAAAATGAACAGTTAATTACAAAAAAAGTTAATGCAATCATTGAGTTACAAAAAACTGAACAGCAAATTGAACAACTTGAACCCCTTGTTCAAAAAAGCATTGATAGCGAAGTAGCACTTCGTCTCGCTCGTGAGAACCTGTTTATTGATAGTGCCTTAAAGAACCAACAACGAGCCAATGAGTTGCTTGAAATGGCTGACGATTTGGCACAGCTTAACCAACACAGTCAAATCACGGCAAGAAATAAAGAGACGGTGCTAGGCAAAAATCCAGATACGGCGATACAGATTAACAACCAAAACAATGCACCGCCTGTTTTCCAATTAAATCCTGTAAAAGCAAAATGAATGTTGATTTTCCAGAAGTTTTAACCCCTGCCTTTGACAACCTATCACAGGCTATTTATGACACCATTGTCATGTATGGCGGACGGGGTGGGGCAAAATCGCAAGCCCTAGCCAATCTTGGCATATTAGAAAGCTACATTGATGACGGTGTAATACTGTGTTGCCGTGAAGTGCAAAAATCTATCAATGACAGTATTTTTTCTATGTTGGTGAGTGCCATTGAGCGACTGGGCTTGCTTGGTGATTTTGAGATTTTTAAGCATGAAATTACCAACAAAAAAACAGGGGCAAGGTTTATTTTTGCAGGGTTAAAACACAACGTAACCGCCATTAAATCCATTGACAGATTGCGAGTGGTGCTGGTGGACGAAGCCGAGAACGTCTCGCAGGGCAGTTGGGATATTTTACTGCCCACGCCCCGTTATGGCAACACACGAATTTATGTGGTGTTTAACCCACGTTTTGAAGATGACCCCACTTATCAAATTTTTGTCGAATTGCCCCATGATAGTAAACTTGTGATAAAAATCGGTTGGCAGGATAATCCGTGGTTTCCTAAGTCGCTGGATAATGTCCGCAGGCGTGATTTATTGGGGGACATGGGGCGGTATCGCTGGATTTGGGACGGCGAGTTTTTGCAAATATCCGATGCCAGTATCTTAGCCAAAAAGATTGTCAGTTATGAGTTTAGCCTTGACAAAACCTTTGGCGAGCCGTTGATTGGCGTTGATTGGGGGTTTAGTAATGACCCGACCGCTGTGGTCGAGTGCTATGTCAAAGACAACGTGCTGTATATTTATCACGCCAATAGCAAGGTGGGGCTTGAACTTAACGACACCGCCGAATGGCTATTAAAATCCGCCCCTAATATTGCGACTTTTACCAGTCGTGCTGATAACGCACGCCCCGAGACGATAAGCAAAGTCAAGGGCGAAGGCGTGCCACTTATCAAGCCTTGTCATAAGTGGAAAGGGTCTATTGAAGACGGTATCGCTTACTTACAAGGGTTTCGCCAAATCGTGATACACTCACAGGCGGACGCTTGCCGTGCTGAACTTGTGGCGTACAGCTTTAAAAAAGACCGCTTTGGCGAGATTACCGCTGTCCCTGATGACAAGGACAACCATTATGCCGATGCCTTGCGTTATGCCTTAGAACCGCTTATCCGTGGGCGTGGTAAATCTGTTTTTGATGTGGTGCAATAATGCTAAAACAATTACTAAAAATTGCCGATAGTACCCTTGTCAATTTGGTATCAAAAATGGGTACAAACCAAGACAAAGCAAGCCATGATAGGTTTGCTTTTTTTGTGCCAAAATCGGTGTATGAGCTTGATAATATCTATCAATCCGACTGGGTGGCAGGCAAGATTATCAACCGTCCAACCCAAGATATGTTCCGTAAGGGCTATTATTTTACAGGTGTTGCAGGGTCATCATTGACACGACTCAATGCCGAGCTAAAACGGCTAAAAGCCGATACGCATTTGGCACAGGCAGTCTCATGGGCAAGGCTTTATGGTAAGGCGTATATCTTACTTGCTAGCCATGATAACGATGATTTGACCAAACCGCTGAACACCGCCAAAGGGCTAAGTTATATCAAGGCGTTGTCGGTCAAGCAGTTATCGCCAACATCGGACTATCTACCTGCTTCACAGGCAGGTGGGTTTTTTGATAAGCCTAAGTTTTATCAAATCCAAAATATGGAGCAGGCTTTGGGCTTGGTACACCATAGCCGAGTACTTGTTATTGAGTGGCAGGACGGTGTGTCGGTGCTACAAAAAGTCTATGACGAACTGTTGCGTTTTGCAAGGGTGAATAACAACGCATCAAGCCTTGTCCATGAAAGCAAGATTGATGTGATACGAACGCCTGATTTGGCAACACAGATTGAGATGAATAGCGACAACGCCTTTAAGCGGTTTTCGCTGGTCAATATGATGAAGTCAAATAACGGCATGCTTGTCCTTGACAAAGAAGAAGAGTACGATAGCAAGGCATACAGTTTTGGTGGACTGCCCGAACTCATGCGTGAATTTGCAATCCAAACATCAGGGGCGTGCGACATACCTTATACGATTTTGTTCGGTCAATCCCCTGCTGGCATGAACGCCACAGGCGAACACGACACGGCAAATTATTATGACACGGTGGCAAGCTATCAGAGCTTGTATTTAAAGCCGTTGTTTGATGATTTATTGGACATTGTGTGTGGGTATTTGGGGCTGACAGCAGAGCTACATTTTAACCCACTGTGGCAGATTGATGAAAAAACCTTGTCAGAAGTGGAAAAAAACCACGCCGAACGCCACAAGATTTACCTTGAATTGGGGATTATCACAGAGTCTCAAATCGCCAAGCAATTGGTGGAAGAAAAAACCTACACCGTGATTGATGACACTCATATCAAACTTTTGGAGCGGTTAAATGCTGACTCAATTGCAACCGATTTTGACACAGGCGACACGCCATAAAAAAGGTCGTAAAGGCAAAAGCCGTCCGATTTTTGTGTCAAAAAAAACCGAAGTACTGTATTTGACCGCCCTAAATGGGTTGATTGATGAAATGCACCAAGCGACCCTTGATGAGCTTAATGTCATCATGACACCACAAATTGGCGATGGCGTGGCGGTGGCGGACGGCTTATTTGACCGCTTTATGAGTGCTTTTGCCAACTTTTCTGGACAAATCAAAGACAAGGTGGCAAGCCTTGCCGAACAAATCGCCAAAAAGATTGTGGGCGAGCAAAAAAAGGCAAGCGATAAGCAGTTGTCGGACATGCTATTTAAGCAAACAGGCATTGATTTGACGGGGCTAATGAACGATGAAGAGCTGACCGAAGCGGTCAATGAAGCGATTGGGGCAAACGTTGCCTTGATTAAGTCAATCCCTAAGCAATACCTAGACAGGGTGGAGCTGGCGGTGCTGACAGGCTTACAAAATGGCGAGCTAAACAAGACATTGGCAGACGAACTACAAAAAATCCACAATATCACCAAAAACCGTGCCGAGCTGATAGCATCCGACCAATTAGCCAAAATCAACAGCCGATTGTCGCAAATTCGCCAACAACGGCTAGGCATTACGCATTACACTTGGCGGACAAGCCGTGATGAGCGTGTACGCCATGACCACCGCCTAAGAGACGATAAACTCATCGCATGGGACAATCCACCAGATGACGGACACGCAGGGCAAGCGATACGCTGTCGCTGTGTGGCAGAGCCTTATACCGAGCATTTATTGGGCGGAAAATCGCCTGAGGAAGTGATGGCAGAGCAGGAAGCTGTTAAGGGCGGTGCGGATTTAAATTCCCAAATTGATAAAATCCTAAAACAACAACAATCCGCCATTAAATCTGTTTTGGCAAACTCATCAAATTTAATCACTGATAATATGGGCGATTTAACGAGATTGGATTTGCCACATGGAGTAGATGGTGCAAAAGGTTGGACGGGTGGTATTATGGGTTTGAGAAAGTCAGAAAGACTAATGAAACGCCTGATTGCCGAAGGTAAAGAAATTCCGCCAGCGTGGGCAATTCATCATTGGTCAATTGACAGTAGTTATTTGGTGGATAGATATCGCAAAAACCCCTTTTTGGCAGATGATAAACGCCTTGAGATGAAAGATGCAACTGATAAAGCAGAAAGTTTAATAAAACAATTGTTTTCTGATGAAAGGGCTGTGATAAAAGAACCGATTGTGCTATTTCGTGGCGTTGGATTGCCACAGGAACAGGTTTCTTTAATTGAGAAAACACTCAATAAAGGGGGTACGCCTGAATTTGTGGAACAATCTTACAATTCAAACACTCTCAAGCTTGATTTGGCAAAACAGTTTGCAATCGGAGCAGTAAAGCATGGTAATATCCCAGTTGTTCACAAAACTCTTGTCAAAAGTGGTGTAAAAGGAATTGACATTACTGAATTAAATTATTATGATGAGCAAGAAATACTACTACAAAATAATTTAGTTCGTAAGGTTGTTTCTATGCAACAAGATAGCAATGGCGTGATTGAATTAACATCAATTATCGAGCCTAACCATTCTTATATTGGCGATAGTAAATCCAACCAATGCTTTGAACAGGAGGTTAGCGTTTACTTTCCAGATGACCCGCATTTAAATAAGGTGGCTGGTACTGTGGCAACTTTGCGTATAGGCACTGGTAAAATTTCCGACATTCGCTTAGATGATTGATTTAGCCCTGTCATACAGGGCTTTTTTTATTGGCAAACCCAAGTTTTTACTTGGGTTTTTTATTGGAAAATGGGTGATGAAACTTTTTCAAATTATTGACCTAAAACCCACAAAACGCATCAAAACCCCACAAGGGTTTATGATTTGCCAAGGCGTAACTTTGGCAAAGCCGATGGTTAAGCAGTATTATGCAGGCGAGCTTGGCGAGTTGGATGGCTTTATGCCTACCGATATTGTCAATATCTACACCCCTGCTGACGTGCTGTTTAGTGAGCAGGTCATTGACGGCTTTATGGGGGCGGACGTTACCATGCACCACCCAGACGGCAACCAAATCAACGCCAACAATTATAGACAACACGTCATCGGCACCGCCAAAAATGTGCGTGAAGAAAATGGGTATTTGGTGGCGGACTTGATTATCAAAGACAACTGGGCAATTGAAGCGATTGAGTATGACAACGTCCGCCAAATATCGCTTGGCTACTCGGCAAGCCTTGACATGACAGACGGCACAACCGACACAGGCGAGAACTACCACGGCAAGTGGCAAGCCATGAAAGCCGACCACATCGCTGTGGTGCGTGAGGGGCGTTGTGGGTCGGACTGCTATATTGGCGACAGTAATTTTAACCTAAACTTTAACCGTGAGGATTTTATGAAAGTAAAAATCGGTAACCTTGAATTTGACGTGGGCGATGGTACGCTTGCCCAAGCCATTAACAATCAAACGGCAGAATTGACCGCCCTGCAACAAGGCGAAATTAAAATTGGCGATACCGCATTTAGCCTTGGCGAACACAAAGCCATGCAAGCTACGATTGACAAGCTGGTGGCGGACAAACAAGCCTTGCTTGACGAAAACACCACGCTAAAAGCCAATCAAATCACACCCGAGCAGGTGGAAAAGTTGGTGGCTGACCGTGTCAAAACCCTTGACGATGCCAAAGCCTTAAATCCGCAAATCGTGGCGGACGGCAAAACGGTGGAGCAAATCAAACGTGAAATCGTGAGTGCGAAAGCAGATGACACGCTGGTAAAAGCCATTGTGGGCGATGTCAAGACGGCAAGCCAAGCGGACATTGACACCGCCTTTAAAGCACTGGTGGCAACAGCTGACCGCCAAACGGTGGCAACTGATACCTTGCTTGCCGATATGAATGTGGGCGATAAAAAGCCCCAGACAACCTTTGATAAATCCGCCATGTGGAAAGGAGAATAATTATGTTTAACCAAGCATTAACAGGCGATAACGCCATTGCCCTGCTAGGGCAACGTGTCAAATCCGCCCCCGAAGAAGTACTTAGTTTGCCCCTAATGGTTGAGCCAACTTATCCTGTCAAGGACGGCTCGCCCATTTATCTCACTGCTGACAAAAAGGGCTGTACCACTGTCCAAAATGCAACCGCTGGCTTTGTGGGCGTGGTGGTGCTACACAACATCGGCAAGTCGGGCAAATCTGCTGATGGCGAATTTTACCAAAAAGGCGATGTCGTGCCTGTCATGGTCAAGGGTAAAATTTGGGTCGAAGCCAAAGATGCTGTGAGCGAACTGACAGGCGATGTTGGGGCAAGCGAACAGGGGCAATTTAGCACAAGCGATACCCCATTAAAGGGCTTGCGATTTGCTAGCCCAAGCGTTGGCACAAAAAATCTAACCATTGTTGAAATTTTGGGAGTGTAACCGTGGATAAAATCCAACAAATGAAAATGCGACTTACCCCTGTGGCAAGTCATATCCAATCGCAAGTGGGCGATGCGTTCAATCTTGATGCGTTGGCAAAACTGTTTGTACAAGTGGAAAACATCAATGCGATGACCCCACAGATGACACAGGCGATGAGCTATGCCAAATATATCCCTGTCAAAAATAACTTTGGCGGTGTGGTGGGTACGTCTCATATCTTACAACGTAAGCAAGGCGTAGGTCTTGGCAAGGCGTACAGTGGTACAGGTGGCGATATTCCGCTTGCCGAAGTGCTGTACGACACCGTAAGCCTAGACATCAAGGCAGGGGCAATCGGCTATCAGTATAGCATTCACGAAGTGGCAACGGCTTTGGCAATGGGCGTATCATTGGAAGCAGATAAGATTGCCGCCGCACGCTTGGCGTTTGAAAAGCACATGGCGAATGTGGCATGGCTTGGCGAACCTGAGACAGGGTTAAATGGTTTTTATAACCAAACAGGCGTGTCAAAAACCGCCAAAACCATTGATTTTGAAAATGCCACGCCAACACAGATTCTGGACTTTTTCAACACGATGATTTTTGATGCGTTGGACGTGTCGGACGAAACAGGCATTGATATTGATACCATTATCTTGCCAACGTCTGTCTCTCGTGTGCTGTCTAGCCGTGTAACAAGCGACAACAACCCAACCTTGCTACTTGATTTTGTTAAGAAAAACAATGAGGCGGTGCTTGAAGGTCGCAACATTGAGATTGTGGCGAATAAGCGTGGTAATGGGCGTGGCGACACGGACGCTGACCGTATCGTGGCGTATCGTAAAGACCCAAATTGCATTGAGATGCGTATTCCCCAAGAGTTGCAATTTCAACCTGCCCAGCCAAAAGACTTGGATATTTACGTCCCTGGTAGCTATCTGTATCAAGGCGTTTGGCTAAAACGCATTGACAGTATGCGTTACTATGATGTCAAAAAATAACCCGATCACACAAGCCTAAGCCAAAAACTTAGGCTTTTTATGGAGTAAAACAATGTCAAAATATCAGTACAACGGCGAACATTAGACCTCTTTCCAAA
>NZ_MXAN01000045.1 GCF_002027545.1 Moraxella lacunata | reverse complement strand
GGTTTATGGTATCTACAACCCGAAAAATAATCACTGGAAATCAATAATTTGTAACTTTAAGTTGAGATTGAAGTAGACATTAAGGAGAATTTTTATGACAAGATTATCATTACTGTGTTTTGTGACAGTGGGTATCTTATGCCAATCATGCAGTGCCGAGACCCAGACGCACTTTTCACAAAAAATCGCTGACTTTGGCGATACGGTGACTTACACCGCCACAACTTATAAAAATGACGTGGTGAGCTATGTCGCCCGCAAAGTTGATGATTTTGAATACAACCCCAATCAAGGCAGTAGCACCATCGTCAGTGATGAGATAATCATCAGCGATGATGATTTGTTATTTGGTCATGGCGATGACACCGCCACACCGAATAAAGACGGACTTATCAACATCGTGGCAGTGGGCGACATCATGATAGGGTCGTCCTTTCCCAATGTGGGCTTTTTACCGCCCAATGACGGTCGTGATAGCTTTAAATACGTCAAACCCTACCTAAAAGGCGATGTGGTCTTTGGCAACTTAGAAGGGGTACTGCTAGACGAAGGCAACTCCACCAAATGCCCCAACACGCCTGCCATAGACCCCGAGACAGGTCAGCCCAAACCCATGACTTGCTATGCCTTTCGTATGCCAACCCGCTACGCCAAAATCATCAAGGACGCAGGGTTTAATGTGTTAAGCCTTGCCAATAACCACACAGGCGACTTTGGCGACATCGGACGTACCAGCACCAAAAACACACTCGCTGATGTCGGTATCTACTCTGCCGGACTGCTGTCCAAGCCCACAACCACATTCACCAAAAATGGCGTAAAATACGGCATGGTCGCCTTTGCCCCAAACATCGGTACACTCTCTATCAATGACTTAGAGACCGCCAAACGCTATGTCAAAGAGCTGGATAAAAAAGTGGACATCGTCATCGTCTCATTTCATGGCGGCGCCGAAGGGGCAAATCATGTGCGTGTCCCCAAAACCACCGAGATGTATTTAAATGAAAATCGTGGCGATGTCTATAAATTCTCCCACAGTCTCATCGATGTGGGGGCGGACATCGTCATCGGGCATGGCCCGCACGTAACTCGGGCGGTAGAAGTCTATAAAGACCGTTTTATTGCGTACAGTTTGGGGAATTTTAATACTTATGGGGCGTTTAATGTGCGTGGACTAAACGGCATTGCCCCCATTGTCAATGTCACCATGCAAACTGACGGTAAATTCGTCTCGGCAGATGTGGCGTCCATTTATCAAACCAAAGAAAATGGGCTGATGATAGATAAAAATAACCGTGCCTTTGGTGAATTAAAACGCTTAACCGAACTTGATTTTCCTAATAGCGGTTTGGTATTTCGTGATAATAAGATTACTCGCTCATCAAAATAAGGCGTGATTAATCATATCATGACCCTAACGGGCTTAATATTCGCCATACGCTTTGAAAGGCTTACTTTGGACAGCCTTTGACAATTTTACAAGGCGTGCTCAGCACGCCCCTACACCCTTATATTATTGAGCTTGTAATGATTTGCCATACACTAAATGGCAAATTTGATTTTTAATTTAAAAATAACCATAAAAATGGGCAATCTCCCGCCCATTTTTATTGCCGTCTTTGCAGTAGATAAATCCCCACGCCAGCACTAATAATAATCGGCAATAACGCCATAAAAAACGGGGAAAGCCCTGTCGCCAATGCCACAAACCCTGTCAAATCGGTCAAATAGCTAAATAACAGCCCTGTCAATAACGCCATGACAATCCGCAAGCCAAGCCCTTGCGAACGCAACGACCCAAACACAAAGGACGACGCCACCAGCACCAATGACAGCACAGTAAAGGGGGATAAGAGCTTTTGCCAAAAGGCGACTTCGTGGCGTAACGAGCGTTTGCCTTGATGACTCATGAGCTGATGATGAGCGTATAGGTCGGTCAAGGACAAATCTTCGGCTTCTTTGGTCAAAAGATGAACATCACTCGGAGCAAGGGGCAGTGATAAGGTCTTGTGCGTGTCAAAACTGCGAGAGACACCCGTATCGCCTACGGTCAGCTGTGCCACGTCAGTCAGTTGCCACTGATAATCATCGCCTGCCTGCTCGTGGAACGCGCCACTGCCTGCACGGGTCGCCCCCGTCAGATTCGCCCCTTTATCCAGATAGTAACGTTTGGTTGCCCCCAGTTTGCCGTCCGAGTCAGCATAACTGATATAGACAATCTCTTGCCCTTGCTCGGTGTCATTCACTGCCCAGTAGCCATTGACCGTAAAGAGCTTATCGGTCGTGGCGGTATGCGTGGCTATCTGCGACGCTTTTTGGTTGGTTGTGGGCAGGATAAATTGATTGACCGCCAATGAGATGACCACAAATAAAAACGCTGGCAACATCGCATACCCGATAATGCGGTACACGCTCACCCCAGACGCTCGCATGACCACAAGCTCGCTGTTGCCCGCCAGCAGTCCAAGCCCTATCACCGCCCCCAGTAACGCCCCTGTGGGGATAAACTGCACCAAAAAATAAGGCGAACGGTACAAAATAAAGCGTAACGCGTCAAGATAAGTATAAGTCTCAGATAAGTTTTCAAGCTCGGACAGATAGGCAAAGATGATTTGCAATAGCCACAAGCCCACCACCGCTCCCATCATGGCAAACAGTGCCGAGCGGATGACATAACGGGGTAAAATCCATGCTTTCATGATGCCCCCTGCCCTGATTGCTGATGACTTTGGCGACTGATACGATTTCGGCGAAGCTGTGCCACGATACGGTCATGATAATTTAGATACAAGGCAAAGGCGATGAACAGCACCAATGCCACAGGATAGATGTACACGCCAATCTTGCCTTTGGCAATACTCTCTTTTAGGGAAATCAATATCAGCACGTTCGCCACGAAAATAAACATCGCAGGGATGAGTTTGAGCCATCTGCCTTGACGGGGTCGCACGGTTGCAAGCGGTGTGGCAAGTAACACAGCGATAATCATCAAAAACGGCAACGACAAACGATAACCGAGCTCGGCACGCACCTGCTGTGGGCTAAACGTGCTGTTTTTTAGGGTTATCTCGCCTTGCACCCCACGCACGCCCAAAAGCTCGCTTGTGGCAATGCCTTCTATCTTCATCGGGCGTCCTTGATTCTCGCTTTTGTCCGTCAGATGAATGCGATACCGCCCAAAGCCCACTTGGCTGTACTGACGACTGGCGGTGTCCACTTCATAACGTCGCCCTTCGTGCAAGTCAAGCACCACCGAGCCATCATGCGTAGCGGTCGGCACTTGGGTTGCGGATTTGGCTAGGATAATGGTGTCTTTGTTGGATAGTAGCTCGCTTGGGATTTTGCTCGTGTCTAGGTTATCAGCGTGTAGCAGGTCGCCCTGCTCTATGGCCGTCTGCGTGGTTGGTGTGTTGGCATGCTCTGCTTGCTTGTTATCATTCATCTGAATGACGATGACGTCTTTTAAAAATTCACGCTCATCGCCCACTTCGCCCACATATAGATGATAGTCGCCACTGCTGATGAACTCTTTGGTGCGAATCAAATCAAAAATCTCCACCACCGACTGCTCTTGCCAAATGTTGGTCGCCTTTGCCACGCCCCATGGCTTACCGATGAGCGTGATAAAACCCTGCATGACAAACACCACCACCACCAACGGCAAAATCCGCCTTGACACCGCCCCACGGCTTATCCCGCCTGCATTTAGCACCGCCATCTCATGGTCGGCATACAGTCGTCCAAACACCAGCATAAGCCCGATAAAAAAGGACAAAGGAAAAATCAATTCCAAAAAATAAGGCAAGTTATAGCCGATGAGTGTCCACAGCACCCCGACATCCAGCCCCCCTTCGGCAGCAATGCCAAAATAACGTATCAGGCGACCGCCCAACAGCATGATCACCAAAAACCCTAAAACAAGGGCGGTGGTCGTGGCAACTTGGCGTATCATGTAAGTGCGTAAAATCACGGTGCTAGACTGATGATAAAAATGCATTATTATAGCAAATTTTCATGGGTTTTGCTAAAAATAACGACAAAGGTTTAGAACACAAACCCCAAAGTTTTCTTACTTTGGGGTTTGAACTGACTTCATTTATACCTAGCAAACTCAATTTTTACTACGGGTTTGTAGGGACGTGATGAGCACGTCTTTTAATGTTGTCATTTTTATAGGCGTGCACAGCACGCCCCTACATCCAAGCATCATTGCATTCGTGGTAATTTTAAGTTTGTTGAGTATATATACATTTTAATCTGTCAAAAACTATCCTCAGGCACAAACACCTGCCCCACCATCAACCGCCGTGCCGAACGGCTCATGGATACCTTACGAGCGAGCCATTTACCATTTACACACTCGGACTGACCGCCCACCGTGAGCGTGCCTGATGGGTGTCCAAAGCACACCTCATTTAGCTCTTGACCGCCTGCCACGTCATTAACAAGCGTGCCAACGATTGTGCCTGCCGTGCCGATTGCCACAGACGCTGTTCCCATCATGGCGTGGTGCAACTGCCCCATGCTCATCGCTCGCACCAGTAGATGAATGTCGTCCGCCTTGACGGTTTTGCCACTTGATGAAACATAGTCGGCAGGGGGTGCAACCCAAGCGATTTTTGGGGTGTGCTGGCGTGTTTGGGCTTCATCAATGTGGCTGATTAAACCCATTTGTACCGCTCCATAGGCTCGGATTTTTTCTAATTTGGCTAAAATCTCGCCATTGGAATTAATGTCTTTTTGCAATTCCGTACCTGTAAAACCCAAATCAGACGCTCTTAAAAATATCGTGGGAATGCCAGCGTTAATAAAGGTAACGTCAAATTCGCCCACATCAGGCACGCTAAGTCTGTCCTTTAAATTGCCTGTAGGGAACATCTCGCCGTCATCGTCCACAGGGTCAATAAATTCTATCTTAACTTCACTGGCGGGGAAGGTTACGCCGTCAAGCTCAAAATCGCCCGTTTCTTGGACTTGTCCGTCCTTGATAGGAATGTGGGCGATAATGGTTTTGCCAATGTTTTGCTGATAAATCTTGACCGTGCAAATGCCGTTATCAGGGATTTTATCCGCCTGTACCAAGCCATTGGTAATGGCAAACGCCCCCACCGCCCCTGTCAAATTACCACAGTTGCCTGACCAATCAATCATCGCTTTATCAATCGCCACCTGCCCAAACAGATAATTGACATCGTGCGTACCGTCCGTACAAGGTGAGATAATCGCCACTTTGGACGTGCTTGATGAACCATTGCCCATACCGTCAATCTGCTTGCCATAGGGGTCAGGACTGCCCACGACACGGAGTAAAAATGCGTCTCGTGCCTGCCCTGCCACTTGGCAAGGCTTTGGCAAATCCGCCAAATTAAAAAATATGCCTTTTGATGTGCCACCACGCATATAAGTGGCGGGGGTTGGGGTTTGCATTTTAAGTTCCTTATTCCTTTTGGTGTGGGGCGTAAGGTGCGTATTACGCACCTTTATTTATGGTAATTCTAAATGAGAAAAATTTAAATTTTCAAAAATATCTAATATTATTTTTGGTTCTAAAGTTTGTAATTCTTGTAAGAAATATTGAGTATTTTTACTATCTAAATATTTGGAATTTCCGCAAGAGAAACGTCCTATAACTTCTTTTGGGTAATTTTCATCATTCCACTCTCTAAGTAGGCATTCATTTACCAATTCCATATATAATTCTGCACTATGGTTACGATTAATAGTGAGTTTTCTTTCAATCACTCTTGGGTCAAATGATAAAGAAAGACCATCCATGTCTGCATTAATAATACAGTGAGCATAGTATTTTCTAGCTGAGATTGATACCCTTTCAAAACATTTAATAAACTCTAAAATATCTGAAAAGTAGTTTTGATAGGATTCACAATTTTCAGTAATTTTAAATAAATTTTGTGGGTATATTGTTTTTTGATATAAGTAATCACTAGGCACATCATCATTATCGGAGTAAAGAAAATTACTTTCGTGATTTCGCTTTATTTCCTTTAAATACTCAACTGTATAAATTTCTTCGTTATCGGTTATTTTATGATGGTTTGGACATAATAAAATTAGGTTAGATATATCCCTTCTCTCTTCATCTGTCTGAAAAGGATTATATCTTTCCCCACCTTCATTCGCTCCTTCAATATGGCATATTTCACCTATAAAATCGCCATTTTCATCAGTTAATCTTTGATTGCAGGTAGGAAAGGCACACTCATTGCCAGAAAGTAAATACAGTCGGCGTTTTGTTGCATTTGTTGGGTTTAGTCTAGTCATATTTTGTTTCCAAAAACAAATAAATAATAGGTATTCATTGTGGCTAACCCAAACTTTTCAAGCTAGCCACAATATGGAAGTTTATTTTTTATCCAAAAACCTCCCCGCAAACTCCCTTAACACACCCCCCGCCTTATAAGTTTTAACATCGCTATCACTATCAAGGCGACATAATACAGGCACGGTTTCGGTCTCGCCATTTTGTCTTTGAATGACCAAATCCAAAGTACAGCGAGCCGAAATATCGCCCTTAATCGCATAAATTTCCGTACCGTCCAATTTTAGCGTATGGCGATTTTGACCGTTTATAAATTGTAGTGGCAACACGCCCATTCCCACAAGGTTGGTGCGATGAATGCGTTCAAAGCCTTCTGCGACAATCACTTCCACGCCTGCCAGTCGCACGCCTTTTGCCGCCCAGTCTCGGCTTGACCCTTGCCCATAGTCCGCCCCTGCAATGATGATTAAAGGCTGACCCCGCTCCATATAGGTCTCAATTGCTTCCCACATTCGCACAACCGTACCGTCTGGTTCAATGCGAGCCCAAGAGCCTTGACGCACCGTGCCGTCTTCGTTTCGCACCATTTCATTAAAGAGTTTGGGATTTGCCAAAGTCGCCCGTTGTGCGGTCAAATGGTCGCCCCTGTGCGTGGCATAGCTGTTAAAATCTTCTTCTGGCACGCCCATTTTGGCAAGATATTCGCCCGCCGCCGAATTTTTGACAATGGCATTGGACGGCGATAAATGGTCGGTGGTGATATTATCAGGCAAAATGGCAAGCGGTCGTAAGTTTTGTAATTGGCATTCTTTCGCCAATGCCCCTTCCCAATAAGGCGGACGGCGGATATAAGTGGATTGTTCACGCCAAGTGTAAAGCGGACTGCTTGCTTTTTGTGATTTATCCAAATCAAACATTGGGATATAAATTTCACGAAATTGCTCAGGTCTCACGCATTTTGCCACAATGTCATCAATTTCATCATCGCTTGGATAAATGTCTTTTAGATAAATCGGCTCGCCATTGTGATAGCCCAATGGGTCATTTTCAATGTCAAAACGAATCGTCCCCGCAATCGCATACGCCACGACTAAGGGCGGACTTGCCAAAAACGCTTGTTTTGCTTGTGGGTGAATGCGTCCGTCAAAGTTGCGATTGCCCGACAAGACGGCTGTGGCGTACAAATCTCGGTCGATGATTTCTTGTTCAATCTCTGGTCGTAATGCACCGCTCATACCATTACAAGTGGTGCAGGCATAAGCAACAATGCCAAAGCCCAATTTTTCAAGCTCGGACAATAATCCTGCCTCGATTAAATAAAGGCGAGCAACCTTAGAACCAGGGGCAAAGGACGATTTGACCCAAGGTTTACGAACAAGCCCAAGTTCATTTGCCTTTTTCGCCAATAATCCTGCGGCAACGGTGTTTCTTGGGTTGGAAGTATTGGTACAGCTTGTAATCGCTGCGATAATCACCGCCCCGTCAGGCATTAGTCCGTCTGTGCGATTTTCTACCACTCCTGCAATGCCTTTTGCCTTTAAATCTGCCGTTGCCACGCGTGCGTGTGGGTTAGATGGACCTGCGATATTACGAGTTACCTTTGATAAATCAAATTGCAAAACGCGTGGATAGACCGCCTTTGTCATTTTATCCGCCCACAGCCCAACGGTTTTGGCATATTGTTCCACCAATTTGACTTGGCTTGGCTCTCGCCCTGTCAAGGTGAGATAATCTAGCGTGTTTTGGTCAATATAAAATAGCCCTGCGGTTGCCCCATATTCAGGGGTCATATTGGCAATGGTCGCTCTGTCGCCCACCGACAGACTGTCCGCCCCTTCGCCAAAAAATTCAAGATAAGCCCCAACCACTCGCTCGGCTCGTAAAAACTCGGTCAATGCCAAGACAATGTCGGTCGCTGTAATCCCTGCTTGGCGTTTACCCGTCAAATGCACGCCCACAATGTCAGGCGTACGCATCATTGACGGCTGTCCAAGCATTACGCATTCGGCTTCCAGACCGCCCACGCCCACCGAAATCACACCCAATGCGTCCGTATGCGGCGTATGGCTGTCCGTGCCAACACAGGTGTCAGGAAATGCAATGCCGTCTTTGATTTGCACCACAGGCGACATTTTCTCTAAGTTGATTTGGTGCATAATGCCGTTGCCAGCAGGAATCACATCGACATTTTTAAAGGCGGTTTTTGTCCAGTTGATAAAGTCAAAACGGTCATCGTTTCGGCGGTCTTCAATGGCACGGTTTTTGGCAAAGGCGTCAGGGTCATCGCCCCCGTGTTCCACCGCAAGCGAGTGGTCAACAATCAGCTGAGTTTGCACCACAGGATTGACTTTGGACGGGTCGCCCCCTGCTTTGGCAATCGCATCTCGTAGCCCTGCCAAATCCACAAGGGCGGTTTGCCCCAAAATGTCGTGGCACACCACCCGACAAGGATACCAAGCAAAGTCTAATTCTTGTTTATTATCAATAAGTTGTGCCAAATACTCGCCTAATTTTGGGTCATCGTGTGAATGACGAACCAGCTGTTCGGCAAGCACTTTGGCGGTGTAGGGCAAGCGTTCATAGGCATTGGGGCGAATGTCGTTAATCGCTTGTTCTACATCATAATAATGTAGCTCGGTGTTTGGTAGAGGTTTGCGGTAGTTTTTCATTGCTAAGTTTCCTTTTCTTTGGCTGTGAAAAAAGCTATTAACATATTAAAAAATAAAATTTTCTTTGGCAATATTCAATACTTTTGAACCAATGCCTTCAATTTCTGAAAAGCCCTTTTCTGAAAGACTTCCTAATTTTACTCTCGCTTTAATGATTTCTTTTGCAACTTTTCTTGATACCCCTAATACAGCTTCCAATTCATCTAAACTGGCTTGGTTGATAGATATTTTTTCCTGTCTAGCATTTGGTTGGATAAATTCCAAAATATCCGCCAATAATAAATAGATATGAAAAACTGTTTTAGTTGTTTCTAATTGAGAAACATCAGAATGAACACCCTTGCAAGTTAAGGCGTAGGATTTTTGCAACCAAGAACCCAAAAGGTCTATATGTGCCTTTGCTAAATCCTTGTTGCTATCCGATTGGATATTTATATCCATAAAACGCCATAATCGGTTAATGTATTGATTTGGTTTAAAAGTTCTACCGTTAATGACTTCATCAGTTGCTGGATATAGCGTATCAGCTAATTTTTCTAGTAATCTACGACAAGTTGTAAGAACTTGGGATAATTCTTCTTTGTTATTTGAAGTGGAATTTTTAAAAGCAATCATCAACTGTTCAGCAATTTCTGGATTTATATCTAGTAATTTGTCATCTACTGCTATTCTTAGAATATCAAAACTAGATTGTGTTGTACCTTCAAATTTGAGCTGATTAAATAATTTTGTAGCAATTTTATAAGTATAAACTTTTATATATTCCAGATGTTCTTGTAAATTAGTAATATAGTATGTTTGGTCATTACCTTTTTTACTTTTTGCAAGTATATCTATTTTTTGCTCTATAAAACCAATCGAATTTAAACCACCAGATGACTCAACAGATTTAAATTGATAAAATTTATTTAAGTCTTTTGTACTGATATTTAATGATATAATTGGGTCTAAAATAACTTTTACTTTTGGGTTTTCATAATTTAAATTTACAACACCATTTTCTTGTAGCTCATTAACACTTACAAAGAGTTTTTGTAATGGTAATATATACTCTGGGTCAGCCAACTGAATCTTAGTCCAAGCCAATAACTCTTTTTCATCAAGCAATTCTGTTGCTCTTGATAGTTTCTGTACAGAAATAGCAACTTTGCCATTTGGCTTATCTAATTCATTTAATACTTCGCCCAATAATTCAAGAGCCATTTCTTTTTTGTTCATAAAAAATCACCTTAATGCAAAATCTTAAAAACAAAGGCACATTTTCCCAATTAAAAATATGCCCTTGTTTTATTTAATTACCGCTCATTCATCGGCACAAATTTTAAATTCTCAGGGCCTGTATAATTGGCACTTGGGCGGATAATTTTACCGTCCGCGCGTTGCTCCAAGATATGGGCTGACCAACCTGCGGTGCGAGCCATTACAAATAATGGGGTAAACATTGCGGTAGGCACGCCCATTTTTTGATAAGACACCGCCGAGAACCAATCCAAATTCGGGAACATTTTTTTCTCGTCCCACATTACCGATTCTAATCGCTCGGCAATGTCAAAGAGTCGCATATCGCCTGTTTCTTCACTTAAATCTTTGGCGACTTGTTTAATCACTTCATTTCGTGGGTCGCCTGTGGTATAAACAGGGTGTCCAAAACCAATGATAATTTCTTTTTTGGCAATGCGTTCTTTAATATCGGCTTCGGCTTCATCAGGTGTGCGATAGCGTTTTTGAATGTCATAAGCGACTTCATTGGCTCCGCCGTGTTTCGAGCCTTTTAACGCCCCAATCGCTCCGCAAATACAAGAATACATATCCGAGCCTGTTCCTGCAATGACTCGACTAGTAAATGTGGACGCATTAAATTCGTGCTCGGCATATAAGATTAGGCTAATATGCATCGCCTTTCTGTGGTATTCATCAGGTCGCTCGCCGTGCAATAAATGCAAGAAATGTCCGCCAATAGAATCTTCTTCACTCTCCACGCTAATGCGTTTGCCATTGTGGCTATATTGATACCAATACAAAAGAATAGAACCAAGAGACGCCAATAATTTATCAGCAATATCACGGGCTTCACTGGTTGGCATACTTTCTCGCTCTGGAAATACACAGCCCAGCATTGAAACGCCCGTCCGCAAAACATCCATTGGGTGTGTATGAGCAGGCAAACTTTCTAATACTTCAATGACCCGAATTGGGAGTCCTCGCATTGATTTTAATTTTTGCTTGTAGGCAATTAACTCATAGCGGTTTGGCAAATGTCCGTGAATTAAAAGATGAGCGATTTCTTCATATTCGCAGTTATTTGCCAAATCCAAAATATCATAACCACGATAATGCAAATCATTGCCCGATTTACCAACGGTACAAAGGGCGGTATTACCTGCAATTTGTCCGCTTAGGGCGACTGATTTTTTGGGCTTAAAGCCGTCAATTTTGGGTAGGGTTTGTTCACTCATAGCAGTGTTCCTTTTGTCCTTAATGGGAAATGATAATTTATTTAATGGCTAAAAAGGGTTAAATAAATTATCGGTTTTGGGATAATTATTTTTTGGTAATTATCCGTTTTTTAAATATCCTTTTTAAAACTTAATGGGGATATTTAAATAAGTTCAAATATTTATTTCTTAAATGCATTATCCAAATAGTCTTCAAATTGATGATAATTAATGCGTTCGTATAATTCTGAACGGGTTTGCATGATATCCACGACATTTTTTTGTGTGCCGTCCGTGCGTAGGGCATTATAAACCGTTTCCGCCGCCTTATTCATCGCCCGAAATGCCGAAAGTGGATACAACGCCAGCGACACATCAACACTTGCCAGCTCATCGGTGGTATAAAGTGGGGTTGAACCAAATTCGGTAATGTTCGCCAAAATCGGCACATTTGTCGCATCAGCAAATTGTTTGTACATTGACAAATCGGTAATCGCCTCTGGAAACAGCATATCCGCCCCTGCTTCCACATAGGCACACGCTCGCTCAATGGCGGATTCCAAGCCTTCTACGGCAAGGGCATCGGTGCGAGCCATGATGACAAAGTTCTCATCGGTGCGAGCGTCCACCGCTGCTTTGATTCTATCCACCATTTCTGCGGTGCTAACGACTGCCTTGTTTGGGCGGTGTCCACAGCGTTTGGCACCGACTTGGTCTTCAATGTGCATGGCTGCCGCCCCAAATTTGATGAGCGATTTGGTCGTGCGAGCCATGTTAAAGGCACTCGCCCCAAACCCTGTGTCAGCATCCACCAATAGCGGTAAATCGCACACATCGGTAATACGGCGAACATCGGTCAAAACATCGTCAAGGTTACTAATGCCCAAATCAGGCAAGCCAAGCGACCCTGCCGCCACGCCACCGCCTGACAGATAAATGGCTTTAAAGCCTGCTCGTTTGGCAAGTAGGGCATGGTTGGCGTTAATCGTGCCAACGACTTGTAGGGGTTTTTCGGCTTGGACGGCTTGGCGGAAGGTTAGACCTGCGGATGGGAGACTCATGGCATTTATCCTTAAAATTTCAACTAAAAAGCTGGCTGTGAGTGAATGGTTGGCGTTATGCACCCAACAAACTTGATATTTACCACAATCTTTGTAGGGGCGTGCTGAGCACGCCCAAAAAACTGCTATCATCAAAGGACGTGCTCAGCACGTCCTTACGCTACATATCATAAATTTTGGTAATTTCAAAGTTCTTTGACTATTAGTATAACTACAAAAAATCCATTTGTCTTTATCTTATATTTTTTAATTTTTATAAAATATCATATTAAAAATACTAATATTATACAAAAACTGCATACTATCTGCCAAAAATCACATAATCTACACCTGTTTTATTAATTTTTTGCATAGTTATTTGTAAAATCAAGAATAATTCTTATTATTTTGACATATTTTGTTACAAATTATCATCATACACGGCATGAATGGCGTTTAGCAGGGCTGATATGTGGGGGTGTTGGGTGGTGGCGAGTGTGTTAAGGTAGATGGGCGAGACGGCATGGTCGGCTAGGGGCAGGTAGGCGATTTGATGACTGCGGACGGTACTTAGGCTCTCAGGGACAAATGTCATGCCTTCGCCTGCTGACACCAGTCCTAGGGCGATTTGGATGTCTCGGGCGTGTTTGGTGGATTTGGGACTGATGTTTTTTTGATAAAAGATGTTTAGTAATGGGTCAAGGGTTTTTTCGCCCACCACCAAAGGTGTGCGATGATAGGTAATAAGCGTCTCTTGGGCGAGTGTTTTTAGGGAGATTTGCGACTGCTTGGCAAGCACATGAGTCATCGGCAAAGCAACCACGAGCTTTTCGTCCGTCAAAAAAGTTTGGCAAATAAACCCATCTGACGACAAAAACCGCCCAAAGCCCACATCAATCTGCCCTGTTTTTAGGGCGTGCATTTGCTCGTTTGAGCTTATCTCAATCAGGCGAATGTCAAGGTTTGGCAGGTGTTGTTTTAGTTTGCCGATAATCTCGGGCAGTCGCCCATACAAAACTGATGCCACAAAGCCGATGGTCAAACTGTGGGCAGTTTTGCCAAATTTTTGGGTGAGTAGGATAAGCTCGTTAAGCTCGCCCACGCTTTTTTGGACGTGTTCAAAGAAAAACTCGCCAGCTTCGGTAAGTCTCATCGGGCGGTGCGTGCGGTCAATCAGCACCTGTCCAAGAATATTTTCTAAGCTGGCAATATGCCGAGACAAGGTCGGCTGTGAGATACCCAACGCATGGGCGGACTGGCTCATGCCCCCTGTTTTGGCAAGATGGATAAAGGCACCAAGCTGTGACACGCTAACATCAATCATAACATCATCCACAGACACCCTTAAAGCCCAAACGACAACCCACCAAAATACACCCCCGAATTCATCGGTTTTAGGCGATGAGCTTGGGGCTTGATGAGCCATTTGTTCTCATAAGACAGCACGCCATACTGACCGTCATCGGTTGTAACGATGACATACTCATCCCACAGCTCTATGTCTTTGTACAAGGCAGGAATGATGACATCGCCTTTATGATTGATGACCCCTGACAGCCCAGTATTATCTTGTAGTCGCTCCAAGGGGTGTAGCCTGCCCTGCTGTTTTGCCCCGTCATCCGCCCACGAAAAGACATTGTATTGATGAAGTTTGGTGATGAATTACCTTTATCTGTTAGAAACTGGACTTGCCCCAACTGCAACACAAACCACGATAGGGACATCAACGCCAGTATCAACATTTTAAACAAAGCGGATAAGATTTTAAACTTATCTTAACAAAAACCTTGGCGGGTGAGTTCTATCCCCAATTTTAAAATGCCTATGGAGCTTATGTAAGACCTACGCCAAATAGCAAGGGCAACAAGCGATGAAGTAGGAAGAAAACGCTAAATTTGCCTTTGGGTAGATTTGGGTAGGTTTTTTGGAACGGTAATTCATCTAACTTAAC
>NZ_MXAN01000044.1 GCF_002027545.1 Moraxella lacunata | reverse complement strand
TTGTGGTTTGTTGAGTGTATGTTAAAATAAATTTGTCAGAATAAAATCAATAAAATAGCAAGACACAAAGACAGCAATACAGAAACACCAACCCATCAACACAGCTCACGCACCGCCATGACAAACCGTTGCCCACCCAGTCCTGCCACACCCGTACGCATGAGCGTATCCGACCGACCCAAAAACTCATCTCTATCCATCAGGCTTGCCCCCAAACTCATCAAATGCGAATTTTCCAGTTGGCAATCCACGAGTGCCACGCCCTGCCTTTGGCATAACTGCATAAGCCCCCAAAATGCCACCTTTGAGCTGTCCGTTGCCCGATGAAACATACTCTCGCCACAGAACATCGCCCCGATATTTAGCCCATACAGTCCGCCTATCAAGGCACTGGTTAGTGGCTCATCTTGCCATATCTCCACACTTACCGCCACGCCAAGCTCGTGCAGTTCGGTATATGCCTGTATCATCTCATGCCCTATCCACGTCTCATCGGCATAGGCTCGTGGCTCGCTACACGCCTGTATCACATCGGTAAAGGCGTGGTTGGTCGTCAATGTCCATGTGGACTGGCGAGCCTTGCGAATGAGCGATTTTTTAGGATTAAAGTCGCTGGGCGTTAGCACGCATCTGGGATTGGGCGACCACCATGCTATTGGTTCATCATGAAACCACGGAAACACCCCAGAGCGGTAGGCGTGCAACAGCGTTGCCACCGACAAATCCGCCCCCACACCCAAGCATTCTTGGTCATCAGGCAAGGCTTGCACCCCTTGTCTAAAATCATAAGGGCAATCATCGGCTAAGGCGTGGATTTGGTGAATGTTTATCATGATAACGGTTAATTTAAAATTTAAAAATAATGAAAGGCGTGATAAATTATGGTTAAAAATGGATTGGCAAGACAAATTATAGTTAGTCGTTAATTTTGGGTAAATTTCATTTTCCCATTTATCATGTTAAAAACGTCTTATTTAACAAATGCCTATTTTTATCAATGTTATAAAATAAAAATCCACCCCCGCCAGCAACCCATCACTCAGACCGCTTTAAATTTTAAAACACACCCCCATTAATGGCAAGTGTTATTTTCAATTCAACAAAACAGAGAACATTATGTTAAATAAAGATTATCGCCAACGCTTTTTTATTGAGCATTCGCCCGTGCGTGGTGATGTGGTGCGACTGTCCGACAGTTTTACCACCGTGATTAGCCAAAAAGATTATCCCCCTGCCATCAAAGCCTTATTGGGTGAGATGCTGGTGTCGGCAAGCCTGCTCATCGGCACGCTCAAAATTGACGGCAAATTATCCATTCAACTGCAATCATCAGACGACAGCTCGCCCCTGCGTTTTGCCATGGCAGAGTGCGACCACTCATCAGGACAAGAGCTGGGGGCGGTGCGTGCGTTGGCAAGTTTTGACAACAGCGATGACAAACAGGCGTTCTGGCAATCACTTTACACCAGTGATGACGCTTTTGCCGTCATCAAAACAGGCGTGCTATTTATCAGCATTCACCCCAACTTTGGCGAGAGCTATCAAGGCATTGTCGAGCGTGTGAGCGACAACTTAGGCGAGTGCCTAGCCCATTACCAAAAACAATCCGCCCAAATCCCCACCATCATCAAACTTGCCACCGATGAGACCACAGCAGGCGGACTGCTCATGCAACTGTTGCCCCAATCGGACACCGACAAAGAAAACGACCCCGACCTATGGGGCAGACTAAGCGTACTCACTGGCACCATCAAGGCGGACGAGCTGACCGAACTGCCTGCCGATGAAATCCTATACCGCCTGTATCACGAAGAAGACGTGGTACTGCCCGAACCTACCCCGCTTGGCTTTGCTTGTACTTGTTCGCCCGAAAAAAGCGAAGGGGCGATTTTGCAACTAGGGCATGATGAAGCCCTAGAAGTCGTGGACGCTCATGGCGGTACACTCACGCTCGATTGTGGTTTTTGTGGCAGGGAATACCGTTTTGATAAAGATGATATTAAGCAGTTATTTGCATAATACGTCCCACTCCACCAACGCCCACTGTCATGCAGTGGGTTTTTATTGGTGAAAAATAGGGCGTACCTACCTTTTATATTTGTAATGAAAATTTCTGTTGAGAAAAAACAAGGCAATCACCTATTTTTCATACAAGACCAATTTAAAGCGTTAAATTTTATCATATTTCACAAAATGTTATCAATGGTGGACACACCCCAAACTTTGACAAAAAACACCTGATACGTTTATAAATTTTCACACAATAATTACATTACATATGCTATAACGATAGATTTCATACATTCGTTTAAAAAATATGGATTTGCATAGCCCGCACGATTGGCTTCATGTCGCCAAAAAATTTAACACGCTTTGGCATGAGTACGATGACCAAGCCCTAGATGAGCTATATCACGACCAGCCAGATGAGCTTGCCTATCACACCGCCCAAAAAACCCTGCTTAGAAACCAAAAAACTCACGCCCAAATCACGGCATTACGATTGGCTTACGATCACGCCAAGACTTATCAAACGCCCTGTGAGTTGGTGTTGTCGGTGGATAAGGCAGAAAGTCAGCAAGTGGGCGAGCTGATTTATTCTTTATACCCCCACAACGATAATCCCACTCATTTTAACCACATTCCTGAACGTGTCTTAAAAGAGCATTTAACCCACACAGAGTTGGTATTTTTTGGCATTCCTGTTTAATGGTATTATTGGAGATATTTTATGGATTTTTCTATTTTTAACATGGCAATGGAGCATAATCTGCCCATTTCTATTGTCATGATGGCATCAGCAGTTATATTCTTCATTGTGTTTATTTACGCCCTTTCCTATTACAATGCTCGCTCTGCCAGTATTTTAAAATTCGCCCCCAGTATCATGACCGCATTAGGATTATTTGGTACGTTTGCGGGATTAACTTTGGCATTATCTGAATTAGACATCAGCAATACAGAAACTGTTACCAAGTTTGTTAGCGAACTAAAACCTGTATTTAGCTTTTCTATTTTAGGTATTGGTTCGTCCATATTTTTTATGGTGGCTAATTTTTATATTTCAGCATTAAATAATTACAGAATACAAGATAGAAAATTAAAAAATCAAGAAAATATAGAAGAAAGACAAGAGATAATAGATGAATACAACAATCAAACCATTACACATCTTAACCAGCACAGTCATTTTTTAAATCAAGCGGTGAATGAGATAAAAAATCAGAACAGTTTATTTGTCAAAAATGAGCGTTCGGTTGCACAATTATTGGAAATCATCGCCACAGACAATAGAAAACAAACCAATCTATTAGACAATCAAGCCAATACATTTGGTGCATTACATACCAGTATTAGTCAGATGACTGGTGCTATTGCTAATATGGAGACAGGCTATGATATGGATAAATTGGGCGATGTGATTGCGGTTAAAATGTCAGATTTATTATTAGAACCATTAAACGACATAAAAACCGCCCTTGAAAATAATAACAATGATACCATTCGTACTTTACTACAAGATTTAAAAACAGAAGTGCTAACGCCAATTAAAGATGAAATTCAAAGAACAACCACATCTACAAATAGGGTCGTGTCAGCAGTACAAGAAAGCCAACAAACCAACAAGCAGTTAATTGCAAAATTGGGCGAAGTTACCGGACAAATGACTACGTTTGTTACCCAAACAGATACTTTGGTGCAAGCCATGAAAACGTCTGTTAGTGATATGCAAGGTATTCAACAAAGTCAAGCCACCACATTAAATCAATTTAACATAGACTTACAAACTAATTTGGATAAAATCCAACCTGCGATTGAAGGCGGCATGGAAACCGCCACCAAATCAATGACCCAAGCCATTGAAAAAACCACAGATAAGATGAATGATGCTATGCAAGGCGTGATTACTGATATTTCTGATAATGTAGTGGGTGAATTAAGTCGTATATTAACTAACTTTAATGACAACATGGACTCTCATCTAAATCGCATGAATACCGAGCTAGAAGAAACAGGTAAAAGAGCCAGCGGATTGATTAATGACAGTGCAAAAGCATTAGAAACAACCATGGGCGAGATTGACGGTACGTTACAAGGTTTGTCCGAGCAATTACAACAAGAGCTAAAAGCATTTAGAGAGCAATACGACACCAGTTTGACAGACTTTTTTGACAAACAAAACGAGCAACTTGAAAAAACCCTAGGTGTACAATCAAAAGCCCTGCAAGATACTGCCGACCAATTAAAAGGGCAGTTTGAGAAGATGGAAACCGCCCAAAAAGATTTAAATAAACAAATGAATGATTTGATTGAGAGAGCAAACAGCATTTACAACCCGCTACTTAACCAAATGACCACCATTGCCACCAATCTCAATGGTGGTAATCAGCAAATTATTCGTGAATTACGACAAACTGCCGAATATAATGAAAAAATCAATAACGCATTAAAAGAGTTGGGTGAAACCATGCCACAAGAGTTTGCCAAAGCCTTTGGGTCTTTAAATGACGCTTATGTTAAGAAATTTACCGAAGGCAATGAAGCCTTGCATAAAACCATGCAAGAGATGATTACATCGGCAGCGGTATTATTGAACGTTGCCAATAGCAAACATCATCATGAATAATGGGGAGCAACCATGATAATTTATGATGATGAGCAATTTGATAACCATGAAGAAGATGCAACCACTTGGATTGCATTGGCTGATATGATGACGGGGCTTATGGCGATATTTTTGGCATTGAGTATTGCCATTTTGGTGATGCAAAAAAACGACCAAATTGTTATTATCAAGGGTGTAACCGAAGCTCTGCAAAATAAAAATATTGACATTCGTTTTAATGCAAAAACAGGCGATATTACTTTGGCAGAAAATGTGGCATTTGGTTTTGGGCAAGCAACATTAACCCCAGAAGGAAAAGCATTATTAGATAGATTTATTCCTGTCTATGCAGAGGCGATATTCCATGATTTAACGCCAGAGCAACAAGACAGAATTAACCGACTTATTGTGGAGGGACATACTGACAGCGTGGGGAGCTATGCCCAAAACATGGATTTATCCACTCGCCGTGCCAATGCCATTTTATTATATGTTGATAGTATGCCAGAATTTGCTCATAAACAGCAGTTATTACAAAAAATGACTGCGGTAGGACGTGGTAAAAATGATGCTAATGACAACCCAAGTGATGAGGATAGAAAAGTGTTATTTCGTTTTGACTTCAAAAATACATTTAGCGTAAGTAGTGATGACCCAGTCAAATATGTTGAAAACAAAAGCAATCAATGACAAATGGACTATAGCCATGCAATTTAAAGTGGATTTTTCTCATATTACAGCCGATAACCTAACAATGCCAGTTTATCAATCGCTTTTTGATGTTAAACCTTGGCAAGATTTGGATTTGAGCGTATTAAATATTAATGTGTCAGATTTAGATTTAAATAGTCGGGCAAAAATCGTATTTAATACACTTAAATTTATGCCTATGGACGACTTTAATGTATTAGATGTTTTGGCGTTAATAACTGTCTCTCATGATGAGGAAAACATCGTTAATCTTAATAAAGTCTCCGCTCATTGGTTGGAGTCGGCACTCAACCATAATCACGCATTAAATGCCACCTTGATTTTTTTGTTTTCATTGATACAAACTGACGAAACAAAAAACCACATCGCAAATCAAGCATTATTAAAAAGGCTTATTCAACAAATCAAAATCTCTGACAAATCATTATGGCAAGACAAATTTTTATATGAATTTATTAAAAATGTCTTAGCAGATAGTGGAAAAAATTTGGCGTTATTGGCATTAAACCATGACATGACCTGTAAAGAGATGTTTGATAAATATGCCTTTGGTATCAAAAAGTCCATACGACAAACCAGTGAACAAGAATGGCTGTCTGCCTATCTAAATTTAAAGAACAACGAACTTACGTTAAAATCTGGTGTCATCAAACGTTATTTAAACCAAAGAACAAATATAGATTTTGCCATAAAACGAGCAAAAACAATTTTTGACCATAAATTTTTTAGCAAAAATTTGGCAACCTTAGAAAATCAAACCCACCAATTTAAAGATATTTTTGAATGGCTCAAACAATGGAGTGCCAATCCTGATTTTATGAGTGGTTTTGATGTTCATCATTTGCAAATATTACGTTGTTGGCTTGGGGCGGGTAATTATTATCAGCTTGAAAAAATGGTTGGAGAGATTGCCAAAATAAATAATGAAAACATACAGGAAAATTCTAGTATTTCTATTAATAGATATATCTTTTGGAAAAATTATCAGCAACACATTTTGGATTATTATTTATTAATACCAAATTCTCAAAAAGCAAAGTATTACAATATCAAAGACACCAATTTAAAATATATGAATGACAATCAGACCAATAAGAATTATAATGTCCCAACAATATTAATAAGATTTCGCCAATGTTATTTTATACAACCTTTGGTCAGTTATGGTTCGGTAGTGGACTTGTTAGCAACGATTGATTTTGATTTGATAGACAATTCTTTAAATCAGACATTATTTAATTCTCAGGTATTTTCAGAAATAACTCCTTGCCTTATTCATGACCATAAATTTTTATGGCAAAGTGATATGGCAAAAACACTCAAAGAAGATTTTTATATAAATATGTCAGACGAAAAAAGATTTGTCATTACTCCTTCGTTGATTGAAAATACCCAAAAAGAGACATGGTCAAAACAAAAACACAAAGACAGACTAAAAGCATTAAATGAATGGCACAACAAATCCCACCGTCAAGACGCATTGGACATTTATGCCATCAGTTACCATAAACGCCATGAAAGACATGGTTAAATTAATGGATTTAGCGATACAACGTCCGCTCATTTAACAAATCAATGTCCGCCTGTTTTAGCTCAAAACTATGCAAATCCTGCTCATTGGCATAGGGGTACATAAGAGCAGTAGGGTCGTCATTATGCCCGATACTAAGGGCATGACCCAACTCATGAGCCAGCACCAACCGCAAATCATCAATACTTTCAAATTCATAAATATCAATCTTATGCCCATCAAACTGCCCCTTATGAAACTCTCGGGGTGTTAGGCGAGCACTGGCATGGTCAATGGCGTGATTGATATGTCCTGCCTTGTGATTGATGTCATCTACCGCTTGGTTAAAGGCGTCTTGGGAGAGCCGATAAACATCAATCTTGGCATTTAGGGCTTGTTGATTGGCTCGCAACTGCTTTTCTATGCCTAGCAAGCGTTGGCGTTCGTTTGGGTCATGGGTGTGATTAATGAGATGAATGGTGTGGTTATATTGCTCTTGCCAAGCGGTCAGCTCGGTTTGCAGACGGCTAAACTCATCGTGCAACGCCTGTCTTTGGCGTGCCAGATTGTCCGAGTCTCGCCTGTGATTTTGTTGTAGGGTATCTAGCTCCTGCTTGATTTGTTGGCGTGCCGTGGTCTCCATTTGTCGCTCATCATAGATGAGATTGATACTCACTTTTGCACTGTCATCATAGACAAACCACTGCCGACCCGTGCCGTCATGCCATATCATCACCGCTTCATGAGCAAGGCGTTTGACTTCGTCATGACTTAACCCAAAACGCTCGTCCACATCGCCAATACGATACCGCACTCGCAAATCGGTCGGATAAGTCAGCCGATGAATCAAACTGTTGTGGCGAACCTGTGGCTCGGTGTGGGTCTGATACGAGAAAAACCCAAGCACCAACACCACGCCTGCCAATATCATCAGCCGAATGATTTTTAACAATGTCATTTATTTATTCAAATCAAAGAATAATTACCGCTAAATCAATCCAACAATTTAAAAAAATGCTCACGATAATGACGTAACTCACGAATAGAATCACGGATATCATCTAATGCCAAATGCGTACCGCCCTTTTGATAGCCACGAGCGACATCGGGTCGCCAACGATAGCACAGCTCTTTGACACTAGACACATCTAAGTTGCGATAATGAAAAAATGCTTCAAGCGTGGGCATTTGTCTTGCCAAAAACCGTCTGTCTTGACAAATGGAGTTGCCACACATGGGTGATACCCCTTTATCTACCCACTTTGATAAAAACTCAATGGTCGCTTGCTCGGCATCTGCCAACGTTACCGTGCTACGGCGAACACGGTCGGTAAGACCCGATTCTCGGTGCTGGCGGGTGCACCATTCGTCCATGCCGTTTAGCACCGTATCAGGCACTTTGATGGCAAAGACAGGACCTTCGGCAAGAATGTTGAGATTGTCATCGGTAACAATGGTCGCAATCTCAATAATCTCATCTTTTTGGGTGTCAAGCCCTGTCATTTCTAGGTCAATCCAAATGAGTGCTTTTTTGGGTTTTTGGGTCGGTTTGGGGTGCGTGATATGAATCTTGGACATGATGTTCCTAATTTGGGTAAATTATCTCTTGGATAATCTGATATTATAAAGGAAAAAGCAAGGAATAAAAACAAAATGGGACAACCGCCCCATTTTTAGGACGTGCCTGCCTTTTGTATTTGCAATGAAAAACGATTGATTTATTTGTAAAATATTTCTATGTTGTAAATAGTGTTATAAAGGGCAGGCACGCCCTAACCAACCAATCAACTAAATCGCTTGGGGGCTTCGTCATAGACATGGGCATGGTATTGTCGCATTTGGCGTTCCATGACCGTGGCTATCGCCGCCGAAATCATGTGCTGACCGATACTTTGGATGTGCTCCGCCCCGACCATGTCCTTGACTTTATCAGCAAAGGCAATGCTCACCAACGCTTCATCCGTGCCCACTTCTCGCAGGACGAGCGAGCCACTTTCCACTTCAACAAATTCCAAAATGGCTTCTTTGGCACCAAAACGTGGTCTGCCCCGCTCATCCGTGGCTGACTCATCAACCGCCTGCTGTGCGTGAGCTTCTTCGCTGATGTCTGCCTTAACCGCTTTTTTGCGGGTGCGTTTTGGCTTAACGGCTTGGCTGTCAGTATCTTCGGTGTTTTTGGTCTGGCTAGTTTTGGCTTGTTTTGCTTTGGTTTGGTCTGCCTTGACTTTTGCTTTTGTGCTTTTTGGCTGACCTGCGGTGTCGCTCACCGCTGACACATCGCCTACTTGTACATCAAGGGCGACATCTGCTGGGTCTTTTTTCTTGCGGGTGCGTTTGGGTTTGTCTTGCGAGTGCGTTTGGGTAGAGACAGACACATCATCTGTCATCACGCCCTGCTCTGCCTGCTTGTCGGATTGCTTTGCCATAAGATTGCCTACTCTTAGCGTACTTTATATATCATTAAAAACCATCCTTATATTATGGCGGTTATGTCGGCAAATTTCAAGTAAACTGCCAAGCTGTATTTCCCTTTTATCCATCATCATACGCTTATTTTTTTTAAGCGATAAACACCCAAACATCAAATAAAAGCATTTGCTAGATTTTTACAAATAAATATAAAGATAATAACTGTTATTATTTACAAAGATAATTTTTTAAAGTAAAATGCCTTGTTTGTTGTCATTTTGTATGTAGGGCATGCCTGCCTTTTGTATTTGCAATGAAAAATGAGAAAAATCGCCCGTTTTTCAAGGAAAAAGTGAAGCTTGATAGTCGTTCTATCAAACAAGTTTTTGACGATGAAAAACAAGATTTAACCATTTTTCATGCAAAAACGATTAATTTATTTCTAAAATATATCTGAATTGTGAATAGTGTTATAAAGGGCAGGCACGCCCTAATCTTACAGCTTGATAATACCCACAGGACTTTTGTTTTATTTTTATAGGCATGGCTCTATGCGTCAATACAACTTTCCCAAAAAATCATTGCTCGCCCTACTCATCCCCACCATGATGTGCCACACCATACAGGCTCATGCTGATGACAGCCTAGAACCCGAAGTTCATCTTGGACATGAGACGATTACTATTAGTCGCACGCCCCAAGAGGAAGTGGGCAAAGAAATCATTACTAGGCAAGAGCTAAACCAAGAACTTATCCAAAACACCAAAGATTTAGTGCGTTATAGCCCTGATGTCGGTATTGCTGATAGCGGTCGCCGTTTAAAAGGTTTTGCCATGCGTGGGGTGGAAGGCAACCGAGTGGCAGTCGCCATTGACGGGGTGAGTATTCCTGATTCAGAAGAAAACTCACTGTATGAGCGTTATGGCAACTTTAACAGCTCTCGGGTTACGCTAGACTCTGAGCTGGTTCGTGGTATCGACATGGTCAAAGGTGCTGACTCTTTTAACATGGGTGGGGGCAGTTTGGGCGGGGGTGTGAACTATCGCACCTTGCAAGCGAGCGATTTGATTCAAAGTGGGGATTTTGGCGGAATATATCGCACAGGATACGCCACCAAAAATAACGAATGGTTTCACACGCTTGGCATGGGTTATGATAACGGCATCATAGACATGGCACTTGTATATTCCCAAAGACGTGGGCGTGAGACTGAAAGTCGTGGCAGTGATGTTACGCCTTGGTACAGCTGTTATAGCGAATCCGCTTGTCAAGAGTACGCCACCTATGGGGCTTCACGCATGACACCCGACCCCGAAAAGCACAAAAATCAGAGCTATTTGGCAAAATTGGGCTGGCAAATCAATGACGACCACAGAGTCGGCTTATCAGTCAATGGAGCGAAAAATTTATCGGATACCACCGAGCATTCATATTCGCTAACATCGTACTGGCGTGATGCTACCGATAAGCAAGACATTACCAACACTAATCTTTATCATGAATGGCTACTAAATACCAACTTTTTAAGCAAAATCCGCACCGACATTGATTATCAAAAAGTCGATAACCGTTCTATCAATTATAAGGGTAATAAAAACTGGCGCGATAACAGTCGCACACACCTTGTCAATCTGGACGACCGATTATTTAACAACAAATACAAACGTCTAAGCATTGGGGTAGAATCGCCGACTTTTGGCATTAAAAACACCGAACATCGCATGAGTGCCAAAGTGTTTGTTGCCGAACGAGATTTTAAAAACATCAACATCGATGACATCTATAACAGTGCAGGCGTGATGACTGACCGTGAGATTTACACCATTCAGCACCCCATGAACACCCGTCAATACGGCTTTACCTTGCAGGATAATATCCGCTTTGGTAATGCTTGGTCGGTCAATGCAGGGCTACGCTACGACCACGAAAAAATCAAACCACAACCCCTTGATGTTACTTGTGGCAAAAAGTACGGCTTTGGGGTATTGTGCGAGAATGTAGATATGAATGGAGCAACCTTTAAAAACTGGACAGGACAGTTTGGTGTGGACAAACGCCTAAATGACACATGGCGAGCGGGCTATCTTGCCAGTACAGGCTATCGTAATCCCACATCGTCCGAGATGTTTTTTACATTCCAAAGTGGCTTTGGCAACTGGTCAGCAAACCCTACCCTAAAAACCGAAAAAAGCCTAAATCACACGCTATTTTTGCAAGGCAACGGCGATTATGGCAAGCTAGACGTGGGCATTTATCACAGCAATTACAAAGACTTTTTGTTTGAAACAGAGACAATCAAGTACGAACCCAACAAAAACTACGATGAAATTTTTTGTGATTATTGGGGTGGTGATGCGTGTCGAAAAGCTTATCCAACCTATTATCAACAAATGGTGAATGCAGACAAAGCCCATATTTCTGGCATTGAATTTAAAGGTGAGTTGGCACTAGACAAAGTAACGCCCCTGCCCACAGGGTTTAAAGGGTCTTTGAATGTCGGTTATAGCCGTGGCAAATTATCAGGGTTACAAAATGCCAGTTTACTCTCTATCCAACCCATGAAAGCGGTTTTAGGACTTGACTATGAAAGCCCAACGGACAAATGGGGCGTGTTTACTCGCACAACCTACATGGGTGGCAAAAAAGCCAAAGATGCTCAATATGTGCGTGCAATATCCAATTGTTTAGAATACAAAAAAGACTGGTACGGTCAAGACACATCAACGTGTTTGACAGAAGTACCTGACACCACAGTTGAAAACTACAAATGGCTTAATAAATCTGCGGTAACGTTTGATGTGTTTGGTTATTACAACATCAAAGATAATGTTACTTTGCGTGCAGGGATTTACAACGTCTTTGATAAAAAATACCACACTTGGGACAGCTTGCGTGGCATTAACTCACTTGACCAAGGCAAGGCAGGGTCAAGCAATTCGGTGGACAGACAAGGTCAAGGCTTAGAGCGGTTTTATGCCCCTGGTCGTAACTACGCGTTATCGCTAACCTATGAGTTCTAGTTAATACTCAGTAACAAAGCCCGCCCTGATGGCGGGTTTTTTTTATTTGTCAATTATTTTGTTATATTGTAACTATATTTAATGTTATGTTATAATATTTATTTTTGATTAATGGAGATTTTCTTATGACTGCTTATAAGCGTTTGCCGTTGGCTATTTTACTGATTTTAAGCCATCATGCCCTCGCCGATGATGTACCGACGGTTCAACTTGAGCATGAAATCATTAATATTAAGCACCAACCCTTAGAAAGTCTTGCTTTGGGAGGCGTACGCAAAGTCGGCGACACGGTTATAAAAAGTGAAGCGCTAAAACAGCGCGCAACCACCCTAGGCGATGCTTTGGCAGGCGAGCTTGGTGTTCATTCTAACCATTTTGGTGGCGGTGCCTCAGCCCCCATCATTCGTGGGCAGGAGGGTAAACGCCTGAAAATCCTACAAAACGGCTCAGAGGTTGTGGACATGTCTGGGTTATCGCCAGACCATGCCATAGCGGTGGATACCACACTGGCAAAACAGGTGGAGATTGTGCGAGGCTCTGGTGCATTGTTGTACGCCTCTGGCAACTCAGCAGGCGTGGTCAATGTCGTTGATGACAAAATACCCAGCAAATTGCCCAGCAAATTACAAGGTGATTTGGCGGTGCGTCTTAGCAGTGCCAACCGTGAAAAATTAATCACCGCCAGTGCCGAAGCCCCACTGGGAGAGCATGTGGCAGTGCGTGTTGCAGGGCTGTCCAAACAAGCAGCAGACTATAAAACGCCACGCTTTGACCGCCATGTCTTTAACGAAGAATCTGAATACGATGACACTCAGCCAGAATTCATCTATAAAGACACCTTAAAGCATCTGCCAGACAGCCATGCCAAATCAAACGCAGGAACGCTTGGCGTGTCATGGGTTGGCAATCAAGGCTTTTTGGGGGCATCGGTGAGCTTACGCCGAGACAAATATGGCCTGCCCAACCATTCACATGAATATGAAGAATGTAGCGTACATGGCATTTCTCAGTCCGCCTTACAATACAAGCCATATTTGCGTTTGTATCCTTTTTTGATGGAAAATGATGACTTAGAGTTTGACAATGCAGGGCTTGAATGCCATACACATGATGACCATGCTCATGACCATGACCACGAGCATGGCAAACCGTGGATTGATTTGAAAATGAAGCGTTATGATGTGCAAGGGCAAATCAATGCACCGTTTGCTGGCATTGATAAAATCCGAGCCAGCATGGGCAAAGCAGATTATCATCATGATGAGATAGATGGGGGTGAGAAGACCAGCTTTTTTGATAATCAAGCCAATGTGTGGCGTCTGGAAGCCTCGCATACCCCCATTCATACGCCGATGGGCAAGTTTAGCGGGGTGTTTGGGATAGGTTATCTCACCTCAAAAAATAGCGGACTTGTGCCACCTCGTTATGAAGATGGCAATAAACAAGACACCCAAAACATCTTACATAATAATAAAACCAAGACAGGCAGTGTGTTTTGGTTTGAAGAATACCAGCCCAATGACAAGCTGACAGTTGACGCTGCCGCTCGCATTGAGAAACAAACCATCACCATGGATTATGACAAAGACGCCATTTATCAGAGCTTAAACTTAGGTTTGGCAACCGCTCATGAACCAGACATACGCTTTAAACGATTGCTTGACAGCGGTACTTTAAACCCCCAAAAACAAACCGCACGCTCGTATGCTGTTGGGACGCATTTACAATTAACGCCCAAACATAAATTATCGCTTAATCTGTCGCATCAAGAACGCCTGCCCAATGCTCAGGAATTGTATGCTCACGGCATGCACCTTGCCACCAACTCTTTTGAAATTGGTAACCGCTTTTTAAACAAAGAAAAATCCAACAACATTGATTTGGGGCTGACATTTCAAGGTGATAAATGGGATTACCGTCTTGGTGGCTATCATTATGATTTTGATAACTATGTGTTTTTACAAACATTGTCGCAGTATAAGCAAGGTTTGCGTGGCATGCGTCATGATAAAGACTTAAAAACCGCACGCTATGAACAAGCAGCGGCGAAATTTTATGGATTTGATGCCAACATCGGTTATCAGATTAATGATGTGTATCATGTGGCGTTATTTGGTGATTATATTCGTGGCAAACTCACCAATTTGCCTGACAAACAAGGCAGAACCGATGCGTATGGCAACCGTCCTCTCATCAAACAGCCAGACAGCCATACGCCAAGACTGCCACCAAAACGCCTTGGCATGAAATTAACCGCCAATGTTAATGCAAATTGGTCAGGGTCTTTGGAATATCGCCATACCTTTAAACAAGATAAATTGGCGAATTTTGAACGCCCAACCCCAGCTCATAACTTGGTGAATTTGGGGCTTAACTATCAGCACAAGCCAAGTGATAAGCCAGGCTCGGTTCAGGTATTTTTTAATGCCAACAATCTATTAAACGATAAAGTCTTTGCTCACGAGACATTTTTCCCAGACATGCCACAAATGGGGCGAAACTTTATGCTCGGGGCAAATTTCAAATTTTGACAAATCATAAAATCCAAATCAAAAACCATCGTGGCAAACCATATTCTCGATGGTTTTTTGATGGCAAATCAAAGATGGTCAAAGCCCAATTTGGCATGCTGTTTGCTCGCCATATTTTTAGCCATATTTTTAGACATATTTTTAAAAAACTGCAATAAAAAACTTGACATCTCATCATACTGCTGTATAATGAGCGACCAACTGGGGACGTGGCGAAATTGGTAGACGCACTGGATTTAGGTTCCAGCGGGGCGACCTGTGAGAGTTCGAGCCTCTCCGTCCCCACCATGTTTTAACTCAATCGTGAAAACGGTTGGGTTTTTTGTGTGTAAATTTATTTCATTTGTCCTTATAAACATTTGTCCTTATAAAACAATAAATGCACGCCATCCATATCATGAAAGGGGCATCATGACAACCACGCCTTTTGACACCCTACCCAAATCTACCTTGACAGGCAAACCTGTACTGCACTTCGTTCATGCCAATGGCTTTCCCGCCCAGGTCTATACATCATTGTTTGAGCGTTGGGAGAGGGTATTTAGCATTGAGTATATTAAACTCTTTGGCATGCATCCTGATTATCCGCCAGATAATCACTGGCAAAAACTGACCCATCAGGTACTAGACAACATTCATCAGACCTGCCAAAAACACAGTGTGCCACATGTTGTTGCTGTGGGGCATTCTGTGGGGGCAGTAACGACCATGCAGGCATGCGAAAAAGACCCTACGCACATCAGTCAGCTCATCGCCCTTGACCCATCTTTACTCATGGGCAAAATGAGCCTAATTTATCAGCTCTCCAAAATCATGGATGACGCCCTATGCCCCTTGACAGGGTCTCAACATTATTTTGTTGATAAAATCTCTCCTGCCAGTAAATCCAAATATCGCAAAGACACTTTTGACAGCAGACAGAACGCCCACGACAGCCTACGCCAAAAGGGATTATTTAGAGCCTTTGACAGGCGTGCCTTTGATGACTACATCAGGCACGGACTGACCGCCAAAGACGACAAATTCACACTCGCCATCACCAAGGGGGTTGAGATTGGCATTTTTCGCACCATACCATCTTTGTACTGGGCTAAATCTCTGACCATCTACCGCCCTACCACGCTCATCGCTGGTAAGGACAGTTATTTTACCCACATAGGTTCATATCAAGCCATTCATGACAATTGGGGCATCCCCATCATCTATGTGGACGGCTCACACATGTTTCCCTTAGAAAATCCAGACAGCACCGCCCATCTTGTGCTAGACATCATCGCCCAACAAATAAAGACTTGCTAAAATGCCCCATCTTAACCGAACTCACCCACAGATGACACAGATAACCAAACAATCACATCAATCTGTGATTAAATTTTCGCCACTGGGTCTGGTAGGACTGTGCTTATTTTTCCTATTTGGCATGTTTGCCCTGCAAATCATTGGCACATACATCGGTTCACTGGCTTATTATGAACAAGCACAAAATCTAGATACCGCCACACTCATCACACTCGGTTCAAATAACGGCGTGGTGGTCGCCATTTCGGTTGTCATCACTGCCCTAGCCTTTACGCTGTTTGCCGTAGGTTTGGTGCTATTTAAAAGCAAAACGGCACGCCACGGCACGCCCCATCAGCCCCCATCAGCTCATCACTGGGGGGCTGTTTGGCAGTTTTTCGGGATAAAGGCGATGGGCGTTCGGGGCTTTGTCGTCAGTCTCATAGGCATGATAGCATTTATGGCGGTAAGTGAGATTATCTTGACCGCCTTGGATAGCTCGCCCATGGATTTTTTGGATGGGCTTATCACAGATGAGTCCCTGCCCCTGCTCATATTCGCCATCGTGGTGGTCGCCCCCATCTACGAAGAGCTGGTGTTTCGGGGGTTGATATTTGGTGGACTGCTTCATCATCATCGTGCCGAGCAAACCCCCATCCGTCTGGTCGGTTTTAGCATCGCCAAATCCACACTCATGGCAAGTCTCATAAGCAGTCTGCTCTTTACACTCGTTCATCTACAATACGACCTGCTTGGCATGACCGTCATCTTTGCCATGGCGTTGCTGTTTTGTTTTATCCGTGTCAAATACGGACTGGTCATGGCAATACTCATGCACATGGTCAATAATGGCATGGCAATGGCGGTGTATTTGGCAAGCTGACTCAAAAGCCCTTTTCTTTGCCATCAGAGCTTGTTATACTATTTATAAGCACACCCTAATTACAGACTTTAACTGGGAAAACATACTAGGGCGTGCCTGCCATTGATAGCATTTTTATAAAATACGATGAAAATTTGACAATTTTAATCGATTTTTGCATGAAAAATGGCTAAATCTTGTGGCTCGAAGTCAAAAACTTGCTTGATAGAAGACTTACAGCCTACGTTTTTTCCTTGAAAAACGTGCGATTCCCCTGCTTTTTTAAACAGGCATTTTTCATTGCAAATACCAAAGGCAGGCACACCTTAATTTACTTACAAGTCATCATCAAGGTATTTTATGGACATCATTATCTTGGGTGGGGGCGTGATTGGCACGACTACCGCCTATTATCTTGCCAAAGCAGGGGCAAAAGTTACCGTCATTGACCGCCAATCAGATGTGGCGATGGAGACAAGTTTTGCCAATGCCGGACAAATCTCCCCCGGCTACTCAACCCCTTGGGCTGCCCCCAAAATCCCCCAAAAGGCGGTCAAATGGCTCATGCAAAAACACGCCCCCCTTGCCATCCGCCCTGATGGCACATCCTTTCAGATGACATGGATGCGTCAAATGCTCGCCAACTGTAACGCCATACGCTATCAAATCAACAAAGAACGCATGATGCGGATATCTGAGTACAGCCGTGACTGTATCGGTACTTTGCGTAATGAGATTGGTGTTGGTTATGAACATCGTACAGGTGGCACGGTACAGCTGTTTCGTAAACCTGCCCAAATCCAAGCCATGCACCTTGACACCAAAGTACTAGAAGAATGTGGCGTGCCTTATGAGATACTGGACGCAGATGGGCTTGTCAATGCCGAGCCTGCTCTTGCTTATGCTACCGCTCCGCTTTTGGGCGGTCTAAGATTGCCCAATGATGAAACGGGCGACTGTAATTTATTTACCAAACGCCTTGCCGAGCATTGTACATCGCTTGGCGTGACGTTCAAATTTGACACAAACATTGACAACATCATCTTTGAAAATCAAACCATCAAAGGCATTATTGCAGGTGGCGAAACGCTGACAGCAGACGGCTATGTGATGGCGATGGGCAGTTATAGCCGTGCCATGCTCTTACCACTTGGGCTGAATTTGCCCGTCTATCCTGTCAAGGGTTATTCGCTGACCGCTGACATCATCGATGAGACCAAAGCCCCCATCTCTACCGTGCTTGATGAGACCTACAAAATCGCCATCACCCGTTTTGACAATCGCATTCGGGTAGGTGGCATGGCAGAGCTGTCGGGCTTTGATTTGTCATTAAACCCTGCCCGCCGCGAGACTTTAGAGATGGTTACAAAAAGTCTGTTTGACGGTGGCGACCTACCAAATGCCAAATTTTGGACAGGGCTACGTCCGATGACCCCAGATGGCACACCCATCATTGGGGCGACCAAATTTGACAACCTATTCATCAATACAGGGCATGGCACGCTTGGCTGGACAATGGCATGCGGCTCTGGTAAACTGCTTTGTGATATCATTACGGGCAAACAAGCCGAGATTTCATTGGAAGGCTTAGATATGAGCCGTTATCAGAAGTAATGTAGTTTTGATATTGTTAATTAACACACCTTTGGGTGGATTTGTAGGGGCAAATCACATTTACTCTTTGATAAAACGTTGATTTTTGGGTAAATTGCAATTTGCTCCTACACGTCCAAATTTTAAAATGTTTCTTTATTGAACAACACCATTTATTTTTAAGGAAAATGTTATGAACATTCAAAAAATTGACAGCAACGACACCATCACCGAAATTGCCATTTATAATGGCGTGGTCTATTTGGCAGGGCAAGTACCTGATGATGACAGCCTTGATATCGTCGGACAAACTCGTGAAGTCCTAGCCAACATTGACAAAGCCTTAGTCAAGGCAGGCACGGACAAATCCCGCCTTTTAACCGCACAGGTGTTTATCAAAAATTTAGAAGATTTTGATGAATTTAATGCCGAATACGCCGCTTGGATAGCAGGCAACGTTCCGCCCACTCGTGCCACGGTTCAGGCAAATTTGGTAAATCCCAACTGGCTGGTTGAGATTGTGGTAACGGCAGGCATCTAATCTACCCCCACCACTTGTAGCCCTGCCAACGCCACCACCCCTGCCGTCTCGGTACGAAGTATCCGCTCGCCTATCGTCCACGACAAAAAGCCATGCTTGTGGCACTCATCTATCTCATCATCGGACAGTCCGCCTTCTGAACCGACCAGTATGCCTATCGTGGACGGCAAGGGGGCTTTTGGAGTGTAGCGGTGCACGTCGTCCGCTAGGCTCATGACGATTTTTAGCTCATCGGTACAACTTGCTAGGCAGTCCGAAAGTGCCACAGGGGGCAAAATGGCAGGGATGATATTAAGCCCGCATTGCTCACAGGCAGAGACAGCGATTTTTTGCCAATGAGCAAGTTTTTTGTTATCACGCTCATATCTGAGTCGCTCGGAGCGTTCGGTGGTGATGAGCTGTATGGCGGACACGCCCATTTCACACGCCTTTTGAATGGTGTAATCCATACGCTCGCCCTTACTCATCGCTTGGATTAGGGTAACACGGTAAGACAAGGTGCGATTGGTGGGGTTAAAGTCATCTATACGCACATGGGCGGACTTTTTGTCAATGTGGGTCAGCGTGGCGGTGTATTCGCCCCCTTGCCCGTTAAAAAGTGTGGCACTATCACCAATATTTGCCCGCAAAACCTTTGTCCAATGATGATACACGTCATCAGGCAGGGTTATCGTGTCATGTACGGCTAGGGGCATATCTACAAAAAAACGCATGAAATCGCCTTTGAAATGATTTATTAAAAATAAATTGGCAACCATAAAATGATTTAATATTTCATTTATTTTTATTTGCCGATTTTATGTTTATTTTATGATTGTTTAACTTAAAAATACACCAATGGGCGTGTTCAACACGCCCCTACAAAAGTATTGTTTAAAAATGTAGAATTGGTGTGAATTGGGGTTAATTTACTACACCCGAGAAGCTTTAAAATTACCACAAACATAATGAAGTTTGGGTGTAGGGGCGTGCTGTGCACGCCTATAAAAATTGGCATGTTATCAAAGGACGTGCGGAGCCAGTCCCTACAAAGCCTGTGTTAAATATTAAGTTTGTTAGGTGTATATTAAAAGATGGATATTATAAATTGATAATGATTTGGGCAAATTGCAATTTGCCCCTACGGATTTATCCAAAAAATAACTCATCTCTTTTTTAAATCAACCTTTTTTAACTCTTTTTTATCTTGTTTAAACACACTTGATAAATCAGGTTTTTCTTTACCAATGGTAACGATGATAAATTCATCAGGGCGGATATAGGTATTTAGCGATTGATTGACCGCCTCTGGGGTTGCTCTGTCCAATCGCACCAAATAATCAGTGATATGACTGTCAGGCAAATTGTCATAGTTTAGTTCAGATGCTTTGTTGTGAATGGCGGTATTGGTGGCAAGGCTCATGGGATAGGCGTATTTACGACTGGTGCGTTCTAGGTTAAATTCGCTGTCTTTGATGCCATTTTTTCTTGTGTTTTCAATGACTTTTAAGGTTTTGATGATCGCCTCTTTTGCTTTGTCCGATTGGGTAGAAAAGCTGATACGATAATAGCCACGCTCATCAAAGACATTCATAGCACCTGTGATGCCATAGGTGTAGCCGTGCTTGTCTCGAATCTCTTTCATAAGATGGGCATTAAAATCACCCCCTGCCAGCACGCTGTTGGCAAGGCTAAAATTGGTGCGGTTTTGTAGCTCCACAGGATCTTTGGTCTCTTTTTCGCCCATGTGTCCGATATAGACGTGCGTTTGGATGCTGTCATAGGGGATATGGACGTGCTGTGGCTTGGGGGCGATGGGCGTGGGCAAGTCGGTGGCTCTCTCGCCTTGGGGCAAGGCATTTATCAGGCGTTTGGCGATGGTGCGTGCGTCATCGGCACTGATGTCGCCTGTGATGGCGATGTGGGCGTTGCCTTTGGTTAAGTATTTGTTTTTATAGGCGATTAGGTCATCTCGGCTAATGCTCGCCACGCTCTGTTGTGTGCCATGTGTGGATACGGCATAAGGATGCGTGCCATACATGGTTTTTAAAAACTCAACACTCGCCACATGAGCGGGGTCTTGTTTGGCACGCTCAAAACCGATGTCCGCTTGGGCTTGGTTGCGTTTTAGGATAGTTTCATCAAAACGGGGGTTTTGTATCATGTCGGCAAACAAATCAAGGGCAGGATACAGCTCTTTGTCGTCCGACAAACTTCTAAACGCATAAACAAACGTGTCTCGGTAGGCAGTCGCCCCAAATACCACGCCCAGCAGTTCGGCTTTTTCGGCAAATGTGTTCTCGTCTAGGTGGGTTGTGCCTTGGGTCATCATGGTGGCGGTCATGCCAGCAATGCCATAGCCGTCCGCTCGTATGGTGTCATCTTTGGCAGAACCGCCCTTAAAGGTCAAGCTAATGTCCAAAATCGGTAGTTCATCAATGGGTGTAAAAATCACAGACACGCCGTCCACGTCAAACCGCTCCATGTGCGGGATTTTTAAATCCAATGGCTTGTCATCTTTTAGGCTATCAAGCACAGGCAAAGGCTTATCGCTTGGGGCGACAGGGGCATGATGATGACCGTCCGCCCATGTGGTGTGGCTGATAAGGAATAAGGCTAAGGCGATTGGGGTAAGTTTTTTCATGGTAATTCCTGATATTGGGTTGGGGTTTTAATGGTTGATTTTATATAAATCATTTTGGCATTGTTGATTTGTGGTTTTTGATGTATTGATTTTGGGTGAATTGCGATTCGCCCCTACTATCCAAATTTTAAAATATGGGGTTTTTTAACAATACGCTATTTTAAAATATCCAAATTTAACAATACCTATTTATCTTTTCAATAAAATGATTTTGGTAAAATTTAATCGTTATTTTGTTTAAATTTGACCCATAATTTTTATCAATTTTTGGCATTGTTAATTAACCATACCTTTGGGGGATTTGTAGGGGCAAATCACATTTGCCCTGTGATAACGGATTGATTTTTGGGCGAATAAATTGCCCCTACACGTTTAAATTTTAAAATATATCTTTATTAAACTTCCTGCAAAACTAGTTTTCCGTTCGCCCTGAGCTTGTCGAAGGGTAGCGGAAAACCGTCATGGTTCGACAAGCTCACCACGAACGGTTTTCTTTAATTCAGGGTTTTGCAGGAAGTCTTTTATTGAACAATACCCCATTTTAAAACCCTAAATCTATTATTCATCTTTTGGCAAAATATAAGCACTATACATACGCTCATCACTTAGGTATTTTTTGCCTGCGTTTTTAATTTCATCGGTGCTAATGGTGGGCAGAATTGCCAATTCTTCTTGGATTTTGCCAAAAGGGATATTTTCATTTTTTAGCATTCCCAGCAAATCCGCCTGCCCTGATACGCCTTCGGACGCAAACACCAAGGCGGTTTTTGTGGCAACCATAGAACGGTCAAGCTCTTTTTGGTCAATGGGGTCGGCCATGGTGCGTTTTATCTCATCTAAGACAAGGCGTTTGGTTTCATCAAGGCTCACCCCTGCTTTTGGCGTTGCCATGACCATAAAAAAGCCGTCCCCATAGCCTGTACTGTCATAACTACTATATACGGACGTAACGAGTTCTTTTTTGACCAAATTTTTGGCAAATCGACCAGACGCTCCGCCACTTAGCACGTCATCAAACAGCCCCAATGCCAACAGCTCTCGCTCGTTGTCGGCGGTGTGGTGATTGGTGAGTTTTAGGCCAGATACAGTCGGGGCTTGCCATGCCAAAATCAGCGTGGGAACTTGGACGGCTTCTTTGATGACGATATGGCGTTCGCTCACACCGCCTTTGCCTGCGTTTAGGTCATCAGCGTGGATGAATTGGGCAGGGTCTCGGGCGGGTACGGGGTCGCCTTTGGGAATGTCGCCAAAATATTTTTTGATATGAGTTAGGGCTTCGTCTTTGTCCACGTCGCCCACGATGACGAGCGTGGCGTTATTGGGGACGTACCATGTGGCGTACCAGTGTTTTAGGTCATCCATGGTCAAGCCTTCAATGTCCGCCATGCTCCCAATAATGGGGCGACCCCGTGGCGTGTCGCCATAGACGAATGATGAAAATCGCTCCCACGCTTTTGCCATGGGGTTATCGTCCGTGCGAGAACGGCGTTCTTCTTGGACGACTTGGCGTTCGCTTTCTATCTGCTCAGGTTTAAACAGCACGTTTTTCATGCGGTTGGCTTCTAGCTCCAACGCTAGGGCATAGCGATTGGCGGGCAAAATTTCATGATAAACGGTAACGTCTGAACTGGTGTAGGCGTTATTACTACCGCCATAATGACTGATAAGACGGCTAAATTCATCGCTAGATACCTTGGGCGTGTCCTTGAACATTAAATGCTCCAAAAAGTGCGACAGTCCGCCCTTGCCCACAGGCTCATCATTTGCCCCCACGCCATACCAAATCTGGGTCATGACCACAGGAGCTCGTTTGTCTTCTTTGATGACGACTTTTAAGCCATTATCTAGCGTGTATTCGTGAATGTTGGCGAGAAGTTTTAGCTCTTGTTGGGGAGTGGTAGCAAGGGCGGTTGGGGCTTGGGGCATGGCTGTTGGGGCGTGCTGGCAAGCGGTTAGGGATAATAATCCCAAGGATACGCATAAGGATAAAACAAGGCGGTTAAAGGTTTTCATAGACATTCCGATGAGTTTGGCGGTTTTATTGATTTGAAATTTTACCCATTAAAGATAAATCATTTGCCAATCAAAATACTGGCGGTGGGGCGTACGCCTTGACCGTTATTGGCACTACACGCCATGAGCATTAAAGGCAGGCATAAGGCGATGATGAGCGTGAATTTTTTCATGATAATTCCTAATTGCAAAAGGTTATAGTTTAGCATAAGTTGGGGTGGGTGGCAATTTTGGGGGATTTGGTTTTACCATTCTTGCATGCTTAATTTAGTCAAACACTCGTCATTCACTCGTCAGGCTTTTTATACTTATTTTTATTGAAAAAACTTCACCAGTCACATTCTGTCTATGGGTCAGTTATTTATTTTTTGCTAAATTTAGCGTAAAATAACCCCAAATTTTTATGAGAATCATCATGTCTAACACCCAAGCCCACACCGACCCCAAACTTGCCCAAAAACAAGCCGTTGCCAAATCCGCCCTTGCCTACATCGAAGACGGCATGATTTTGGGCGTGGGCACAGGCAGTACGGTAAACTGCTTGATTGAGCTGTTGCCACAGGTTCGCCTAAAAGGGGCAGTGGCAAGCTCAAAAGTTACCGAAGATAAATTAAAAGCCTTGGGCATTGAGATTTTTGATTTAAATACGGTGGGCGAGCTTGATTTGTACATTGATGGGGCGGACGAGATAGACGCTCACGGCAACATGATAAAAGGCGGTGGCGGAGCATTGACCCGTGAAAAAATCGTGGCGGCAGCGTCCAAACGCTTTGTGTGCATGGTGGATGACTCCAAAACAGTCGCCAAACTGGGCAAATTCCCCGTGGCGGTGGAAGTGTTGCCCCAAGCCCGCTCTTATGTGGCTCGTGAACTGGTCAAGCTCGGGGGCGAGCCTGTGTATCGGGAAGGATTTGTCACTGATTATGGCAATGTGATTTTGGATACCTATGATTTGGACATCAAAGACCCTGCCGAGCTAGAGAGCACCCTAAACAACATCGTGGGCGTGGTGTGTAACGGCATTTTTGCCAGTCAGTCAGCTCACGTCATGCTAAAAGCAGGCGATGATGGCATAAGTACAGTCAAATTTGACAAGACAGCAAGATAAGACAAATAAAAAAATAAGGATTTGACATGCTCTTAATGATAGATAACTATTGCAGTTTTACTTACAACATTGTTCAGTATTTTGGCGAATTAAGGCAGGACATTGTGGTAAAACGCAACAACGAAATTACCCTTGATGAGATAACCGACCTTGCCCCACAAGCCATTATCCTAGGGCCTGGCCCTTGTACGCCAACCGAAGCGGGGGTTACGGTGCCGATTTTGACGCATTTTGGTGGACAGATTCCCATTTTGGGCGTGTGCTTAGGTCATCAAGCCATTGGGCAAGCCTTTGGTGGTGATGTCGTGCGAGCAGGCGAGGTTATGCACGGACGGCTGTCGGACGTGCATCATAATGATGTAGGCGTGTTTCATGGCTTACCAAACCCTGTATCAGTGGTGCGGTATCATTCGCTTGTCATTGATAAAGCCACATTGCCTGAGTGCCTAGAAATCACCGCTTGGACACAAAATGCGGACGGCTCTATGGGCGAGATTATGGGCGTTCGCCATAAAAAGCTGGACATTGAAGGCGTGCAGTTTCATCCAGAATCCATTTTAAGCGAGCATGGCTATCAGCTTTTTAACAACTTTTTAAAACGCTGTGGGCTTGCCGTGTTAGATGATGAAAATTTGCCAACGGTGGCGTGATTGTTTATTAAATCTCTTTCCAAACTAAAAATAAACCTTTATAAGTATTGGGGTTGAAGTTTTTAAAAATCCACAAAAATCGGGGTTTGGAAAGAAGTCTATTTAAAAATGGCATTGTAGGGGATAAATTGCAATTTGCCCTATGATAATACACAAATTTAGGCGAATAAATTACCCCTACAAAACCGTCCAACAGATGATAAATTAACCCAAAAAAAATTTAAAAGGAAATCCATGTTAGACAATGACCACGACATTCACGCTTTTTTGGTACGCACCCTAAACACCCTAATCAATGGCGAAAACCTAAGCGATGACGACACCGCCACGCTCATGACCCTTATCATGACGGGCAAATGCCCCGATGTGCTACTGTCCGCCATTATCACGGCTTGGCGTATCAAGGGTGAGACGGTGGACGAGATTGCCATTTCTACTCGGGTCATGCGGTCGTTTGCCAATGCCGTTAATTTGGGCGTGGATAATGCGGTGGATATCGTGGGAACGGGCGGAGATGGAGCGAATTTATTTAACGTATCCACAGCATCCATGTTCGTGGTGGCGGTCTGTGGCGGTGTGGTCGCCAAGCACGGTAGCACAGGCGTGTCAAGCCGTTCAGGTGCGTCCGATTTGCTCACAAGTGCAGGCACAAACCTTGCCCTTGGCCCAAGTCAAGTTGCCGACTGTGCCAAAAATACAGGGGTGTGCTTTATGTTCGCCCCCAATCATCACCCTGCCATGCGCCATGCTAAGACGGTGCGTGGGGCGTTGAAGGTGCGGACGATTTTTAATATCTTGGGACCTTTGACTAACCCTGCGTCCGCTCCAAATACCTTGCTTGGGGTGTACGATGTGGCGTTGTGCGAAAAACTCGCTCACGTCATGGGCAAACTTGGCAGTCGCCATGTGTGGGTCGTGCATTCTGATGACGGCTTGGACGAGATAAGCCTTGCCACACCCACAACCATCTCCGAATACAAGGACGGCAAGGTAACCACCTTTAAAATCGCCCCCACCGATGTCGGCATTGCCATGCAGTCGCTTGACGGCTTGTCGGTTGGCTCGTCTGATGAAAGTTTTGACCTTATCAAATCCGCCCTACAAGGGCAAACCGACCCACGCACCCAAAAGGCGTGCGATATTATCGCCCTAAATGCAGGGGCAAGCCTGTATCTGTCAGGGGTGTCAGACAGCTTTAAAGACGGTGTCGCCCTTGCCAAACAAGTCCTAGCAAGTGGTAAGGCATGGCAAAAAATGCAGGAATTTGTGGTATTTACCCAAACGTTTAATCATTGATTTTTTATTATCCAAACGTACATTTAAAGATTTTCAATGTAGGGGCGAATTGCAATTTGCCCAAATTATATTTTCAAATTTAAAAAATTTTAAAAGGAAAAACCATGTCCACCCCCACCATTTTACAAAAAATTGTCGCCACCAAACACCAAGAAATCGCCCAAGCTCGCACTCAAATCAGCCTTGACGAGTTAAAACAAAAAGCCAAATCCGCCCCTGCCGTGCGTGGGTTTGCCAAAGCCCTACGAGCGGTGGAGCAAGGCAAGATTGGTGTGATTAGCGAGATAAAAAAGGCAAGTCCGTCCAAAGGCGTGATTTGTCAAAATTTTAACCCCATTGCCACCGCCCAAGGCTACGAGACGGCAGGGGCGACTTGTCTGTCTGTTTTGACCGACCGTGAGTATTTTTTGGGACATGATGACCATCTTATCCAAGCCAAAAATGCTTGCAATTTGCCTGCCTTGCGTAAAGATTTTATGGTGGACGAGTACCACATTTATGAAAGTCGCACGCTCGGGGCGGATTGTATTTTGTTCATCATGGCGTGCCTTGATGATGAGACGGTGGCACAGTTGCACAAGGTGGCGATAGAACTTGGCATGGACGTGCTGATTGAGATTCATGATGAAGATGAGCTAGCTCGTGCGTTAAAATTGCCCAAATCCGCCCACAACATTTATGGCATCAATAACCGCAATCTAAATACCTTTGATGTGGATTTGAACACGTCCATTCGCCTTGCCAAGACCTTGCGTGAAAATGTGGGCGATGACGCTCTTATCGTGAGTGAAAGTGGTATTCATGGGGCGGACGATGTACATCTCATGCAGTCGCATGGCATTCATCATTTCCTTATCGGTGAGCAATTTATGAAAACGGATAATGCAGGGCTTGCGTTACAAAATCTGTTAAAAAGCGTATAAATAATACACAAACCAAAACCCCACACCCACGGCATGGGGTTTTTCATTAACTTTAACCAATCTTATGACAATCAAACCCAAGCTCTGCCATTTGACTTTCTTTTTCAAGTGGAGCAAGGCTTGCCTTGACATGGGGCTTATCTTTTAGATAAGTGCGTGCCACTCGTTTTAGGTCGTCTATCGTTACCGCTAAGAGCTTGGCTCGTATGGCTTCTTGCATTTCTTTGGTGCGACCGTGTAGCTCGCTAAAACACGCCTTGACCGCCTCGCCTGCTGGGGATGCAGGTTTGTCCATGCCACCGATAATCCCCAAAATCGCCTCTTCTAACTTATCAGCATCATGGTCATTGTCCAGTAGCCAGTCAATGCTCTTTTCAAAATGAAGAAAAGTCGCCACACAGTGCGGGTCGCGGTAGCTATAAAAGCGAAAACTTGCCGAATTGGCATCAAAACTTGCCCCACCGCCATATGCCCCGCCTTTTTCACGGATTGCCGAATGCAGATAGCCATTTCTTAAAAATGGAGCCAGTACCGTCAAGGCAGGCGTATCCTCATGCCCCGATGTGGTCGCAGGGTAGGCAGTAGCATTATGATAGACGTTGGTTGCGATAAGCCATGCGATGTCTTTATTATCATCACTCTTGGCAAGCTCATCAAATGCCAGTATATCATGTGCCACGACAGGCGATTTGGCAGGCTTATGCGGTGTATTTAGCACGTCTTTTATCACCGCCTTTAACTCATCCGCCTTGTCCGCCTCACACACCAAAACCACGTCTTGGGGCAGGTTTTGTACTTGCTCATGGATTTGGGCTAGGCGTGCTGATAGCGTTTGCCAAACCGCTTGGTCGGTTTCGCTTTGCTTTAAAAACGCCTTTAATGCCGACAGGGCAGGTAAGCCCGAATAACGGTATTCTAGCGATGATAATTTGCTCATGCTCCGACTGGCGGTCTGAATGGCGTAGCTGTGTCCGCTTGCTGATAGGCGTGATTGCCAAGACGCTTGTTTTTGCTGTAACAGCTCACTCATGCGGTCGGTTTCGGTGAAAATGGTGTTGTTTAGCACGTCGCTCACCAGCTCCACCGCCTCAGGCTTACGGGCTAAGGCACGGGTCGCCAGCACGAGATAGCTTGTCATTTTATCCTTATCATGGCGGTCGGTACGCTGTGAAATGCGAGCGGTAACGCCTGATGAGACGGACGCTTGTACCGCTTGGAACGTGCGTGCGTCATAGTTGTTCGTACCTAATTCGGACAACAGCCCCAAATATAAAGGCAATATCGGATTATTTAAAATATCTAAATTATCATTTAAATCAAGCACCACTTGATAATAATACAGCCCATTGGTGCCTGCATGGTACTCGTAGAGTTTGCGTTCGTCTTGCCCAATGATTATCGGCTGTTTGTTGGCGTGGGCGAATTTTATCGCTTGGGGAATGTCATCTAGCCCCACTTTTGGCAAAATATCCACGTCATCTATCAGAGCTTGGCGTGTGGCAAGTTCGGCAGATTTTTGGCGAATGACCGCTTTATCGTCATCGCTTAACGTGGCATTTAGCTTATCCAAACTTGCCTTTTCGTCATCTATCAGGCGTTGGGCTTTGTCTTTATCAGGCGATAGGGTCAAGCGAACTCGGTGTGGGTTGTCAATTAGGTGCGTTTTGATGAGATTTTGCACCCAGTTTGGCTCTTTGACCTGCTCGGACAGCCACGACAAATGCTCATCAATCTCCCACATATCCACAGGATTACCGCCATGCAGTGCCGTGCCAAACCCTTCAAGCATGAGCGTCAAGCCATAAGGCATACTGTCGCCCCCGATGTGGCGTTGGTCTAACTCTATCTGATGTAAAATGGTCTGTATGGTTTCATTATCAATGGGGTTTTCCGCCACAGAACGAAGTAGCTCCAAAATGCCGTTTTCCACGTCATCGGCAAGTTCACGCTCCGAGCCACGCACGCCTGCATAAAACGCCATTTCATAATGGCTGTCATCTAGACCTAAAAGCGGACTTGCAGACGTGCCAAGTGGCGAGCTGTCAAGATACGCTCTTAGGGGTGAACCTGCGTGTTCTATCAGCACCCCTTCCATAAGGCGAAGTGCCAAACGCTCTTTGGGGTCGGTAATGCTTGGCAGTAGCCACGCTAGCACGTTATGGGTCATTTTCTCGCCACTCACGTCGGCGGTATAAGTGTCATAAACTTGGGTTGGTGTGCTTAGGCGAGTCTCGGTCATGGAGACGAACTTTTTGCCACGAGACGGCTTTTCGTTGTCATCAAAACGCACTAGGGCATCATCGTGCAGGCGCGCTTGAATGTCCGCCACGTCAATGTCGCCAAAACTCATGATAATGGCATTGGACGGGTGATAATGAGCCTTGTGAAAATTGACCAAATCAGCATGGGTGAGCTTGACAATCTCTTTTGGGTCGCCCCCTGAATTATAATGATAAGTCGTGGCCGGATACAGGTGCGGTGCCAAAGCGTAGTAAAGCTGGTCAATCTCGCCACTCATCGCCCCTTTCATCTCATTAAAGACAATGCCGTGATATTCAGGTTTGCCCTGTTCATCAAGCTCCAAACGAATGCCTTCTTGGGCAAAGTCTAGCTCGTGAATGTTGGGGAAAAACACCGCATCAAGATAGACGGATAATAAGTTAAAATAATCGTTTTTGTTTTGACTGGCAAAGGGATACACCGTCCAATCACTTGCCGTCATGGCGTTCATAAAAGTCTGCAATGACCGCTTAATCATGCTAAAAAACGGGTCTCGTACGGGGTATTTTTGTGAACCGCACAACACAACGTGTTCTAGAATATGAGCTTCGCCACGAGAAGTCATGGGCTGAGTGGCAAAGCCAATCATCAAGGCGTTTTCGTCATTATCACACGCCAGATGATAATGGGTCGCCCCTGTGGCGGTATGCTCACAAAGTAGCACCGTAATGTCAAGAGCTTCTATGTGGTGCTGGGATTTTAGGGTAAAGGCAGGGTGTAGGTTAAATGTTGTCATGAATGGTTCCGTGATGAAAAAATGCTATATTGTGGCAAAAATTTGCAATTTAAACAAGGCTTTTGTAAATTTTGATAAAAATTCTTGTTTTTATGATTAACCGAAAAGACGTTGAACAAGGACTAATTTGGCGGTATACTTAGGGTTATCTTTTCTTATAATTTTACCCCATTCTCAACTTTATATAAGTGGTTGATTTATCAAGGGCGAATAGCGATTCGCCCCTACAACCCAAAAATGGTTATTGAACAATCAACAAGCTACCATTTTAAGTTGAGAATGAAGTTATCATTTTTTAATTTTAAAAAGGCAATCATCATGAGCTACTTCGGTACAGACGGCATTCGTGGGGCATTTGGACAATTTCCCATTACCCCTGATTTTCTACTAAGATTGGGTTATGCCACAGGGCAGGTTTTGACCGCCCAAAACACGACAGACAGACGACCCAGCGTGGTTATTGGCAAAGACACTCGTCTGTCGGGCTATGTGATTGAATCCGCCTTGCAAGCAGGATTTAACTCGGCAGGCGTGGACGTGCATTTGCTTGGACCCTTGCCAACACCTGCCATTGCTCATTTGGCAAGAAGTTTTCATGCCGACATGGGCGTGGTCATCTCAGCAAGCCACAACCCTTATGGCGACAATGGCGTAAAATTCTTCTCAGGCGAAGGCAAAAAAATCTCAGACGACACCCAATCCGCCATTAACGCCAAATTGGACGAGATGATACATGACGACACGCTCTCACGCCTTGAACACTACCCCACCGAGCTTGGCAAAAGCTACCGCATTGATGACGCTAAGGGGCGTTATATTGAGTACTGCAAAGGCTCGTTCCCCTACCAATACGACCTGCGTGGGCTAACCATCGCCCTTGACTGTGCCAACGGATCAGGGTACAGCGTTGCCCCACGGGTCTTGCGTGAGCTTGGGGCAACCGTCATCGCCCACGCCAACACGCCAAACGGCACCAACATCAACGACAACTGTGGTTCAACCCACCCCGAAACCTTGCAAAAATTGGTATTGGAACACAAAGCAGACTTAGGCATTGCCCTAGACGGCGACGGCGACCGCATTGTTATGGTGGATGAAAACGGACAAATTTTGGACGGCGACAGCATTTTGTACATTCTTGCCAATGGGGCAGACGAAACCCCAAAAGGCGTGGTCGGCACGCTCATGAGCAACATGGCACTTGAAAACTTGCTTAAAAATCAAGGCACCCACTTTATCCGTGCCAAAGTGGGCGACCGCTATGTCATGCAGGAGCTAGAAAAACACGGCTACACCATTGGCGGAGAGTCATCGGGGCATATTCTTTGCCTTGATAAATCACGCACAGGGGACGCCATTGTAGCAGGCTTGCAGGTGCTGGCGATTTTGGTCAAAAAAGGCGGAAAATTATCCGATTTAACAAAGGGTTATACCCCATATCCCCAAACGCTCATCAATGTCCGCCTAGCCAAAATGAGCGACCCTTATGACAATGACGAGCTAAAATCCGCCTTCGCCCAAGCCGAGAGCGAGCTTGGCGACACAGGGCGACTATTAATTCGTAAATCAGGCACCGAGCCTGTGATTCGGGTCATGGTTGAAGCCCAAAATGGCGATACGGCACAAACATTGGCAACATCATTGGCGGACAAGGTAAAGGCGGTGCTGGGGTGATTTTTAAATCATAGACAATTTGAAATGGGTGTGTAGGGTAAATTGAATTTGCCCTATGGTAAATTTAACACAAGGGCGAATTGCAATTCGCTCCTGTATACACCCAAGAAACTTTAAAATTAACACAAGTGTAATGACGTTTGAGTGTAGGGGCGTGCTGTGCACGCCTATAAAAAGTGGTGTCTCAGCACGTCCCTACAAATACTGTGGTAAATATCAAGTTTGTTGGCTATATCTAATTTTAAAACATTTGTGATTTAACAATGGTATTTTATAATGATTTAACTTCAAAATATACTAATTGGTAAGGTGCATATCACGCACTCTACAATACTGCAAATAAAAATATCATTTTAATAGTTAAAAAGAGAAAATCCATGATATTAGACCTACCCCCAACCACCATAGAGCTAATTACCGCCAGAGCCGAACAAGCAGGTATGACGGTTGATGAATTGCTTATATCCACTTTTGCCAAAGATGATGAAGACGCTTATTATGATTGGTTTTATCAACATCATTTTGATATTAAGAAATTGGATAAATCAATCAAAAGCGGTTCTACCCCTGTGCCTCATTTTGACAGCGTAGAACAGTTGGCAGATTGGCTGGGTGGTGCAAGATGAAAGTGGAAACAAGTCTTGCCTTTGACGAACAACTTGCTCTACTTTCACACGCAGACCGTATAAAAATCGCTCTATTTGTCCAACAAGTTCAACAACACGGCTTGCATGGTCTGCAAGGTCGTAATAAATCATCTATTCCAACCAATCCCCATACCAAAAAAGAACGAGCTAATTTTGATTATGCCCAAAAATACTGTCTTTGGCATTATCATATCGGCATACCTAATTATGTGGGCGAGTTTGGCGATATGACAAGCGAATACATTTTACATTATCAACGCTTTGATGATAAAATTGTACTGGTGAGTATCAGTTCGCATCCGCCTTTTGAATTGCCAAGTATAGATAAATTATAAATTGGTATTATTCAACCAAGGTGATTTTGCAATATGAGTGTGTAGGGGCGAATGACATTCGCCCAAAAAATAATATTTATATAAGGTAAATTGCAATTTGCCCCTACAAATCTATCCAAAGGTGTTGTTGATTAACAATGCCGAAATTTTAATAATCAACCAAAGGTAATCACTATGGGAATTGATTTTAGTGCCAGTCGTCTGTCCTATGAAAAAGACGAACTGATTGAAAAAAACATTGGCAACACCCCTTATCCATTACTCCAAAAATGGATAAACGAAGCCATATCCGAGCAAATTGGCGAAGCCTATGCATTTAGCCTTGCCACCTGTGGGGCGGATATGCGTCCGTCCGTGCGTACCTTGCTCATGCGTGAGATTGTCCCTAATGATGACGACATTCAGATGATTTTTTATACCAATTATGACAGCGACAAAGGGCAGGATTTGGCGGACAACCCCTTTGCCGAAGCCTTGTTTTTTTGGCATACGCTAGAACGCCAAGTGCGAGCGTCTGGGCGTGTGGTCAAATTATCTGATGATAAATCGGAGACTTACTACCATTCCCGCCCAAAAGACAGCCAATTATCGGCGTGGGTCAGTCGCCCCCAAAGTGGCGTGGTAGCTAGCCGTGAAATTATGGAGAGTGATTTTGCTAAATTATCCGAGCAGTTTGGCGAGCATATCCCCAAACCCGAATTTTGGGGCGGATATTGCCTATTGGTGGATAAAATAGAATTTTGGCAAGGGCGAGCCAACCGTATGCATGACCGCATTGTCTATCATAAGGGCGATAAGAGTTGGGAGCGTGAGCGGATATTGCCGTGATAATGTTTTTTAACAAATATAAAAAAGCGATGATAAGAATAGTCATCGCTTTATCCATTTTGGTTGCCATTATTATTTATAGCAATTTATTAAAGGTTGTGGATTATAAATTTGACAAAATTGGCTATCAAAGTGATAAAATATTAAACATCGCCCTAATTACCGATTTGCACGCTTGTTATTATGGCGATAATCAAAAATGGTTAATAGATATTTTAAAACAAAAACAGCCCGATGTGATATTATTGGGCGGAGATATTTATGATGACCAAATGCCTTTTGATAATGCCGATGAATTATTAAGCCAATTACCCGATATTGCCCCCACCTATTATGTGGACGGCAATCATGAAAATTGGCTAAGCCGTGCAGATTATAATAAAGTCATGGCTAAAATTCACACTCATGGTGTATCAATCATTCATGGCAAAAGTATATCCGTGCCAAATACCAATGTCGTCATTCATGGTATATCTGACCCAGACGGCGGAGCGTTTGATAAGGATTTAAAAACAGTAACGGATAATTTAAATAATGATACTAAAAATCACGTCCATATTCTATTAACCCACCGCCCCGAGCATATTGACACGTATCTAAATTACCCTTTTGATATCATCATGGCAGGTCATGCTCATGGCGGACAATGGCGAGTGCCGTTTGTCATCAATGGCGTGTACGCTCCCAATCAAGGGCTATTCCCCAAATATGCAGGCGGATTGTATGAATTTGCCAATGATGATAACACCAAGTTTATCGTGAGCCGTGGGCTGGCACGAGAAAGCACGAGAGTGCCACGTCTGTTTAACCGTCCTGAATTGGTGTTTGTGAGTTTGGAGTGAAGCTACCCCACACAACGTTTTGGCGTTTGTTTTTTATTTAGTGATGTCTGACACCGCCACGAATTATCATCTATTTGATGATAAATTGCCAAATGCCGACCGTTTAAATACCGCACCGGATAACTTGCCCCTGACACCGTTGCCACCACCGCACAATCGGTCTTGGCATAGGGCAGGCTTGCCACCACTTCCACGCTCACCCTTTGGTTGTCGGTAGTAACGGGCAGACCCACAGGGCAGTTACCTGTTTGCTCATAGATGAGCTCCACTCGCTTGGCAATGGCATTGGTACTGCGATAACTCTCAAAAATCACCGTCTGCTCTTTTTGAATGGCGATAATCGGCACAAATTGCAACACAATAATCGCAAGCAACGTCCCAAACATGGCAAACGCCACACCAAGCCCCACCACACTGACCCCGCCATGCTCCGCCAAATGTGCCTTTTGGGCATCTTTGTCAGCAGGATACAGCTCCACCACATCGGCTATCTCACGCCGTGCCATGCGATAATAATATGCGTCCGCCCAGCGTGCCACCATGCCCGACCAAAACAGCCACACCGCCCCAGCTATCATGAACCGTGTGTACATCTGATAGGCATCGGGCAATTTACCCACAAATAAAAATTCACACACCGCCAAAATGATGACGATGTTAAGCTTAATGAACGACCACCCTGCCACACAATACACCACACAATCCAGATAACGCTTGCGGTATAACAGCCAGCCAAACGTGGTGAAAAATGCCGACCAATTCCAACGGGCGTGCAGTTTGCCTGCCTTGTCAAATTGTCCAAATCGCTTTAAATAATACGCTTGCGAGCGTGTGCCAATAAACCACTTATCAAGCTGTATCCGCTCTTTGTCGGATAAGTGGGGCAAATAAAATGGGGGCGGGGTTGTGTCTTCTAAAAATGGCAAACGGAACATAAATTTTGTACTTAACCGATGAATGCTTTATAATAGGCACTATTTTACGCCTTTTTTAGATAATATACCATGACTAACACAGACCAATCCACCCCAAAAGCCCCCCTTGCCCCTGTTGGGGGCGACCGCCAAACCCCTGACATCTCTCGGGATACCATCAGCCAAGAAATCCAAAACTTATCTCGCACACCGACCGAGTATAGCCACGCCATCGCCACCTTTATGAGACGGCGAACGCACCTAAGCCAGTATGCCGAACAAGCCTTGACCGACCCCGCCTTTGCTCCGTACATCATCAATCACGGTAAGGATTTGGGCAAATTGGGCGATGTGTCCAACATCACCGATTTGCGGGCATTTTTTAAAGAAACACCAAATGGCGAGAACGCCCCCTTGACCCTAGAAATCGGCTTTGGCATGGGCGACAGCTTGGTAGAAATGGCACAAGCCGAGCCAGCTCGTAACTTTGTCGGTATAGAAGTTCACGAACCAGGCATTGGACGAGCCGCTTACCTTGCTCATGAACTGGGGCTGACCAATTTAAAGGTGCTAAATGGCGATGCGATTGCCTTGCTCAATAACCTACCAGATGAACATTTAGACACCGTACAGCTTTATTTTCCCGATCCGTGGCAAAAAAAGCGACACTACAAACGCCGTTTTGTAACGACCGACCGCATGACCTTAGTGGCGGACAAATTAAAAACAGGCGGAATTTTTCACAGTGCGACCGATTGGGAGCATTATGCCCTATGGATGCTTGAAGTTTTGGATAATATGAGCCAATTTGAAAACATGGCAGGACATGGCAACTTTTCGCCACGTCCCGACTTTCGCCCTGCCACCAAATTTGAAAAACGTGGAGCAGACTATGGGCGTGCGTCTTGGGATTTGCTGTATAAAAAGGTGTAAGCTAAGGCAATACCGCACTGGGCATACGCTTCATGATAATCCGCTTTTTGTTTTGTAGGCGACGGTTATTGAGATTTTTTTGGTAATATTTGGGATTGGGGAGCATGCTGATGAGTAGTGCCGACTGCTCACGGCTTAGGTTTTTGGCAGATTTGCCATAATAATGCCGAGCCGCCGTCTCAATACCATAAATGCCCTCGCCAAATTCCGCCACGTTCAGATACACTTCCAAAATCCGCTGTTTGTCCCACATTTGCTCCATCATCACCGTGATAATCGCCTCCTCGCCTTTACGGATATAGGAGCGGTGCGATGTCAAAAACAAATTTTTGGCAAGCTGTTGGCTGATGGTCGAGCCACCCATTGACACCGCCCCGCCTGCTTCGTTTGCCCTAATGGCACGCTCAATGCCATCCATATCAAAACCGTTATGCGTGGTAAATTTAGCATCTTCACTTACCACTGCTGCCTGTTTGACCGCTTTGGCGATATTATCATAATCCACCCATACCTGTGTAACCTCGCCCCCCGATAGGCGATGAGCGACCATAAACATAGAATTACCAACAGGGTAGACGCTCCACACACCGAGCATGGCTACAATGAGCAAATGAAAACTGATGACCAACACCAATAGCGGAGCTATCACCCATCGCCACAGCCATGCCACCAGTCCCCGTCTTTTGGGTTTGGGCGGAGTTTGTGGGTCGGGACTGGGCTGCGATGGCGTATTTGTGGTTTTTTTAAACATAAAATAAACTAATAAGATAAACTTGGGGCGTATTTGCTATAATAAACACCCTATTTTACACGATTTTTTGCCACAGGGCATTATTTTTTATGAATAATATTAATTTTATCAAATACTTACAAAACTTAACAGATGACCGCTTTGCCCTGACTTGCCTAGACCATAACGAATACCGCACGTTCCATGCTCTACTATTGGCGACATTTACAGATTCGGACAGCCAACAAATCATCCACTCATCCAACCCTACCGCTGATTGGTATTTTTTAGGCACGGATGGCTGTCATCTGTGTCATGCCAGTCATGCCCTACTGACCCAAGTTCGGGTCATATATCCACACATGCCCACCGTTCACGTGTTAGAGCTGACTGGCAGTGATGAGTTGATTGACCATTTGGGCATGCTCATCCCCATACTTATCACCCCCACCTGCCTGCTGTGCTATCCGTTTGGTGTCATGGATGTCATTCATCTTTTGCCAAATCATCACCACAAACACATCAAATAAATAGACACATTTTCATTTTTATTAGTTTTTTAAATCACAAAAAACAATAAAATTTTATTATTTTTAAAAATCAGTTATTTATTTTTAATAAGTTTTTGAGTAAAATAGCATCTCACTCATTAGTTGTTAATGAGATTTATTGTAAACAACCATTTTTTATTGTGGTTTTTGCTAAATTTTATCAAAACAGGGCTTTGTGATGTGCCAAACTGACATTGCAAGCAATTGTTATTTTTTGTATGACCCAACAATAAATACCATTTCAAACACTGAAATTACAATACAGATGGGCGTACGGTCTTTATATTAGACAAAGGAGTGTATATGCTAATCTTTTTGGCACTATTACCAATTTTAATTGTTTTTATCTTATTGGTCGTCATGCGATTGCCTGCCAAAATTGCCATGCCTGTGGCATATTTTGCAACCGCCTTGCTGTCATTGTTTGTATGGCAGACCTCTGGCAGTCAGGTTGCCGCTGCAACCATTCATGGCGTACTGACCGCTGTCAATGTGCTATTTATTGTCTTTACAGCGGTGTTACTGCTTAACACCCTAAAAGAGAGCGGAGCAATCGTTGCCATTCGTCAAGGTTTTATGGGCATCTCGCCTGACCGCCGTGTACAAATGATTATCGTGGCATGGCTGTTTGGTTCGCTCATTGAAGGTTCAACAGGTTGGGGTACGCCATCGGCGGTCGGTGCTCCCTTACTGCTGGCACTCGGCTTTCCTGCAATGGCATGCGTCATGGCGATTCTCATCATTCAATCCGCTCCTGTCTCCTATGGTGCGGTCGGTACACCCATTCTCATTGGTGTGAACTCAGGTCTTGAAAACAAAGATGATGTAAGTACTGCCATTGGTCAGCAAGGCATCGCCTTTGGTGATTATATCGTACAGATTGGGGCAAATGTTGCGTTTGTACACTCGGTTGTGGGTTTTTTAATTCCATTAATTCTGTGCTGTTTTTTAACCAAATTCTTTGGGGCAAAACGCTCGTTCCGTCAAGGCTTTGAAGCCGCTCCTTTTGCTATATTTGCAGGTCTTTGTTTTGTCATTCCTTATTACTTGACTGCCAAATTTGTCGGTCCAGAACTGCCCTCTTTGGTTGGGGCGGTGGTCGGTCTTGCTATCGTCGTACCAGCTGCCAAAATGGGTTTTTTGACCCCAAAAAACACCTTTGATTTTGAAAGCCGTGATACATGGGAAGAAGATTGGAAAGGCACACTGGCAACCACCAATGTTGATGTGAATGAAAAAGCCAAATTTTCCATTGTCAAAGCATTCTCTCCTTATTTATTGGTCATCTGCATCTTGATTGCCACTCGTACCATCAAGCCATTAAAAGACTGGTTAAGCAGCAATGCCGTCATTACGTTTAGTAATATCTTAGAGACTAACATCACCAATAAAACACAGCTTTTGTACTCACCTGCAACGGTGCTACTGCTTGTCTCTATCATCTGTATCTTTTTGTTTGGCATGAAAGGCGATACCATCAAAAAAAGCTGGTCAGCTTCTGGCAAAACCATGATAGCTGCCGCCCCCGCCCTACTATTCTCCATCCCCATGGTGCAGGTATTTATTAACTCTGGCACGCCTGCTGATGTTGCCGAGCCTATTCTTGCCATGCCAAAAGTACTGGCGGCAGGAGCAGCGGACATGTTTGCAGACGCATGGCCACTGTTCGCTCCGTGGATTGGGGCGTTGGGGGCGTTCATTGCAGGGTCAAATACCGTCTCTAACATGATGTTTAGCCATTTTCAGTGGAGTACTGCCGCTCAGATTGACCTAGGTGCCAATGACGCCGCCAAAGTCGTCGCTTTGCAAGCCGTGGGCGGTGCCGCTGGTAACATGATTAGCGTGCATAACGTCGTCGCCGCCTGTGCGGTGGTCGGTCTAGTAAACCGTGAAGGCTTGGTCATCCGTAAGACGCTCATCGCCATGAGTTATTATGTGATACAAGCAGGTCTGGTGGGCATGGCGTTCATCTTTAACCCTGTGTGGTGGATTGCAGCAACATTGTGGGCGATTGCTTTCTTTACCATCATGACTGTTGTCGGCAAAAAGAGCGAGCGAGCCTGATAACCTACCATCTAACAAAAGGGGTTTTATAATCCCTTTTGTTATTTTTTATAAAGTATTGTAAAATATACCCACCTTTAAAACTTTAAAACTTTAAAACTTTAAAACTTTAAAACTAAGGCTGTTTTATGGCAGATTTAAGCAAAATCACCGAAATTGAAGACCTACGCCGTGTTGCTGAGCGTAAAGTACCCCGTATGTTCTACGACTATGTAGACAGCGGTTCGTGGACACAGACTACCTATCGCAATAACGAAACTGACTTTGACCGCATCAAGCTACGCCAACGTGTACTGGTGGACATGGAAGGTCGCTCACTTGCCACACAGATGATAGGACAAGACGTGCATATGCCAGTGGCAATCGCCCCGACAGGCTTTACGGGCATGATGTGGGCGGACGGTGAGATTCACGCTGCTCGTGCCGCTGAAAAATTTGGCATTCCGTTTTCGCTCTCAACGATGAGTATTTGCTCCATTGAAGATGTGGCAGAGAACACCACCAAGCCATTTTGGTTTCAGCTGTATGTCATGCGTGATAAAAAATTCATGGAAAACCTGATTCGCCGTGCCAAAGAAGCCAAATGCTCTGCCCTTATCCTAACTGCTGATTTGCAAGTACTGGGACAACGCCACAAAGACATCAAAAATGGACTGTCTGCACCGCCTAAGCCCACCCTAACCAACATCATCAATCTGATGACTAAGCCTGAATGGTGCTTTAATATGCTTGGCACCAAACGCCATACCTTTCGCAACATCGTCGGTCATGCCGAGGGTGTGGGCGACTTATCTAGCCTATCATCATGGACAGCAGAGCAGTTTGACCCTCGTCTTAACTGGGATGATGTCGCTCGCATCAAAGAGTTATGGGGCGGGCCACTTATCATCAAAGGCATCATGGAGCCAGAAGATGCCATTTTGGCTGCCAGGTCAGGGGCAGATGCCATGGTCATCTCCAATCACGGTGGTCGTCAGTTAGATGGGGCACCAAGCTCCATCGCCAGTCTTGCTGATTGCGTGCAAGCGGTACAAGCGGAAAATTCAAAATGTGAAATTTGGCTAGACAGTGGCATCCGTTCAGGTCAAGACGTACTAAAAGCCATCGCACTGGGAGCAAAAGGCACGATGATAGGTCGCTCATTCCTATATGGTTTGGGGGCGTATGGCGAAGATGGTGTTCGCCGTGCCTTAGAGATTATCTACAAAGAATGCGACATTACCATGGCTTTTTGCGGTCATACTAACATCAGTACGGTCAATGAAGACATCTTTATCAAAGGCACTTACGAAAATCTTAAAGCCAGCAATCCACACATCATTCCAATTCGTTGGTAAGAAAAGAACACAAAACCACGTCTTAGGGCGTGGTTTTTTGACATATATTCTATATTTCTATATTTTATGTAACAATCCCATCAAAACTCTGCCCATGTTCCACTTTTCATGTGTAGCACTCTATCAGCTCGTGCCGCCAACACCCTATCATGTGTTACCATAAGCAGTGCCATGCCAAGCGTGTCTTGTAGCTCTGAGAGCAGTTCAAATACCGCTAAGGCATTATCATCGTCTAGGTTGCCCGTTGGCTCATCAGCCAGCACCAGACTAGGACGTGTAACCAATGCCCGAGCAATCGCCACACGCTGACGCTCACCCCCTGACAGCTCGCTTGGGCGGTGGTGAGTACGGTGCGATAGACCAACACGGTCAAGCAGTTCATTCGCCCTACTTCTTGCTTCATTAATGCTCACATCAGCACGCATAAGCAAGGGCATGGCAACATTTTCGGTCGCATTAAACTCCGCCAAAAGGTGATGAAATTGATAAATAAAACCCAAATGCTCATTACGCATACGTCCACGTCTCGCCTCTGCCAGATGATTTAGGCACACGCCTTTGAGCCACACTTCACCTGTGGTCGGTATGTCCAAGCCCCCCAATAAGTGCAACAGCGTACTTTTGCCCGAACCGCTACTACCAACGATGGCGATACGCTCACCTTGATGAACAGTTAAATCAAGCCCTGTCAGCACGGACGTTTGAATTTTACCTTCATCATAGATTTTACTAATGTTTTTTGCCTGTAAAATAATACTCATGTCACCCCCTTATTCATAACGCAAAGTTTGGGCAGGCTGGATTTTTGCTGCTTTTAAGGCAGGATAAATGGTCATGATAAATGACAATAAAAATGACGACGACGTGATTAATAAAATATCCGTTACCTTAATGTGTGTTGGCAGATAATTGACAAAATACGCATCAAACAAGTGCAGACCAAACACATTATTAATAAAGCCCAGCAACTGACTGACGGTCAGCGTAAAAGTCACGCCCAAAATCGTCCCTGCCACCGTACCGATGACCCCGATAATCATGCCCTGCACCATAAAGACCTGCATGATGAGCTTAGGACTTGCCCCAAAGGTCTTTAAGATGGCAATGTCTGATTTTTTGTCCGTCACAAGCATGACAAGGCTGGATACGATATTAAAAGATGCAATCACCACAATCAAAAATAGCAACAGCCCAATCATCGCTTTTTCCATTTGAATGGCAGAGAACAGATTGCCATGCGTACTTGTCCAATCATCTGCCATCAGACGCTCAGGGGCGACATTTTGGGCTTTGACTGCTGCTTGGGGGGCTTTAAAAATATCATTCATTTTTAGGCGAATGCCCTGAGCCCCTTCGGGCAAACGCAGTAGCACGCCTGCATCACGCATGGCAACATATGCCATGTTATTGTCTATCTCTTGGCTGATATTAAACACACCCACCAAGGTAAACCGCTTAAATCTAGGGACGACACCCGCCGCCGATACCGATGCTTCGGGCAGCACCAACGTGATCTTATCCCCTATGGTAAGCCCCATAGAACGCACCATGCTCTCACCCAGCACAATGCCAAATTCGCCCGCTTTTAGGGCATGGATGTCGCCTTGCACCATATGCTCGCCAATGATGGAGACCTTCGTCTCATGCTCAGGTTCAATGCCTGTTACCATAATGCCCGCCACCTGTCCATGAGCGGTCAGCATGCCTTGCAATCCAATAAACGGAGCAGTTGCCACGACATTTTTGTCATTCTCTTCAATCTTTTTGGCAAGTGTTTGCCAATCAGGCATGATCTCATAAGAGCTGACATTTGCCTGTGACACCATGCCCAAAATGCGGGTTTTTAACTCTCTATCAAAGCCATTCATCACCGATAAAACCGTGATGAGTACCGCCACGCCAAGGGTCAGCCCAATCATTGAGATGAGCGAGATAAAGGAGATAAAGCCGTTTTTACGCTCGGCTCGGGTGTATCTTAGTCCGATAAATAAAGCAAGGGGACGAAACATAAATAGGAATTGCCTTTTAAAATTTGACGCCATAGTTTACACCATTTTGGCGTGCTTTTGGGGATTTTGTCATTTATGATGATAAAATTTTATGAAAATCAGCCAGATAAGATGACTTGATTTTTTAAAATTCTCCCTTATTAAAGATGACATATTTATCCATAGGGAACACCCATGAGCATTCACTACGACTATAAACATGAAGTACCACCCCAAAAGATAGACTTGCCTTGTGACAAAAATGCAGGGCATGGCGACCATTGGGCAATTTTAACCAATAACATTGCCGATGACGTGCCAGATTGGCTCCAAGCCATGTTGGAGACCGCCACTCTGCCCGCTGGTTTGACCGTGGGGCGTACCGACCATAAGACCCTTTTGCTCGGACAAGACACCCCTTGTCACATCAAGCAAATCCTTGCCATGGATAACGGCAAGCCCACCGCCTTTATCAACGCCTACCCTGCGGTGCATAGCCCTTATGGCGTGAACTGTCAGATTGAGCGAGTGATTCGCTGTGAGCGTACCGCTGACGCCATTTTACGCCTTAGAACCGCTGATGGCACAACCGTCTATGCCTTTGACCAACTCTACGCCATCAACCGCCATGAGTACAAAACCCCCAAAAACTACTTTGCCAATTTTAGTGCATGGGCGTATAACATTGAGCCAAGCAACAAAGATGAGACGCTATTGGTCAAAAATCCCAAAGCCATTCGTTATCATCGTGCCTTTAATGACATCGTGGCAGATAATGGCGGTGTGGTGCCTGATGACATTGATGAACAAATAAAAACATGGACGCCCTGAACCGCACCCCAAAAG
>NZ_MXAN01000043.1:268-4656 GCF_002027545.1 Moraxella lacunata | reverse complement strand
TACAGTTGCTACTGTCATTGATGCATTTTGAAGTTAAATGATTATAAGATTGGCATTTGGGTATTTTTATAGTTTATCAATTTTCGTTTAAATTTCAAGTACAAAGACGTACGCCCACAAAAAAGGGCGAACACTCGCCCCTGATGTTATTTAGGTTGGCAGTGTATCACTTGCCCTTTTATCCCACTTGCCATGTCGGTCATGAGATAGACATAGGCAGGCATGATGTCTTCGGGCGTTTTTAGGGTCATGGGGTTCTCCCCTGGAAAGGCGTGGGCTCTCATGTTGGTGCGAGTCGCCCCCGGATTGATACAGTTAAACCGCAAGGCGGTGTGGTTTTTGGTCTCTTCGGTAAAAATGGTACTCATGCCTTCTATCATCTGCTTGGATAAGGCATACGCCCCCCAAAAGGGTCGTACTTTTGCCACACCCGAGCTTGTAAACACCACCGAACCACTGGAGGCGGACATCAGTAGTGGAAACAGAGCTTGGGTGAGCATAAACACGGCTGTGGCATTGACGTGTATGACCTGCTCAAAGGTAATGGGGTCATACATTTCAAGGGGGGTCAATGCCCCAAGCACGCCTGCATTATGTAGCACGCCGTCAAGCCTGCCAAACTCTTTTTGAATCAGGGTTGCAAGCTCATTCATCTGGGCAAAGCTCGCCTTTTCTAAATCCATGGGCAAAATGGCAGGCGTGGCAAGCCCCAAGCTCTCTATCTCATCATAGACCGCTTCTAATTTGGACTGTGTTTTGCCAAGCAATAGCACGGTCGCCCCACATTTGGCATAGGTTAGGCTTGCCACCTTGCCAATGCCGTCCCCTGCCCCTGTTACTAGGATAATTTTGTCGGCTAGGCTGTCGTTGGTAGGGGTATAATTTAAAATGTTTGGTGTTGTCATGGTTGGGTACTGATTTATTTTATTAAGGGAAAATTAAAATATGGTTAAATTTAAATAATTTTATACTTGCTTAACTTCAAAATACACCACCGTAGGGGCTGGCTCTGCACGCCCAACCATGCTAGTTTTACCAACGGGCGTGTTCAACACGCCCCTACAAGCCTGTGGCAAATATTAGGTTCGTCAGGTATATTTCTTCTTTAAAGGGGGCGTATTACACACCCTAAGGGCGTACTTATTTTATCAATGAAAAATTAAAAAGCGGTTAAATTAAAACATTTTAAAATTGGCAATGGCTTAAACCAACCCCAGCACCAACCGCCCCAATTCATCAGGCGTATCCACCACCTTATCCGCCCCCCACTCATGGGGATTTTCATCAGGAACGATATAACCAAACCCCACCGCCACTGTCATCATGCCAGACGCTCGCCCTGCCTGTATGTCTCTGATGTGGTCGCCCACATAAATACAATTTTGTGGGTCAATGTCTAGCTTTTGACACGCCAAAAACATCGGCTCGGGGTCGGGCTTGGTATTTGCCACATCATCAGGGCAAACCAACACCGCACAACGCTTGGCAAGGTCTAATTTATCAAGGAGCTGTTCTGCCAAATATCGGGGTTTATTGGTAACAATGCCCCACGCCACGCCTTTATTTTCTAGGGCATCAAGCAAAACGTCCAAACCGTCAAACAGTCGACTGTCCACACAAATGTCCTGCTCGTACAAATCCAAAAACTCTTGACGATAGGCAAGCATTCGCTCGTCCGTGTCCGCCATGTTTGCCAGCTCATCGCCAAACATCAAACGCACCATTGCCCTAGCCCCTGCCGAGACCTGCTCACGAATGGCGGTGTCGGTAGGACATGGGTGATTGTGCTTGGCACACATGAGCTTGATGACACGGATAAAATCAGGGGCGGTGTCAATGAGCGTGCCATCTAAGTCAAATAAAATCGCATTGAGCTTTGTTGTGCCTATCATATCAGCCCACCGCCTTTAGGCTTTGACCCTGAACGCCACTGCCTTTGATAAATGACATCATGTAGTTTACGTCCACGTTACTATCGGACAGCCAAAACCGCTTGGTTAAGGGGTTATAATGCAGTCCTGTCATGTTATCACGGGCAAATCCTGCCTTGATAGCCATGTCATCAAGCTCGGCAGGCGTGATGAATTTGTTAAAATCGTGCGTGCCTTTATCCACAAGGCGTAACACATACTCCGCCCCCACGATAGCAAACAGGTAGGATTTGGGATTGCGGTTGATTGTGGACGTTACAAACACGCCGTTGGGCTTTAACAAGGTAAAGCACGCACGCACAATCGCAGACGGGTCGGGAACGTGTTCTAGCATTTCCATGCACGTTACGACATCATACGTCCCCGCCTGCTCTTTGGCAAGCTCCTCTATCGCCACACAGCGAAAGGCGAGCGTGTCGGTCATGCCTGTCCGCTCGGCATGAATTTGCCCTGCTTGCAGGTTTTGCTCCCCCAAATCCACGCCCAGCACGTCCGCCCCACGCACCGCCATAGAATGCGACAAAATACCACCACCACAGCCCACGTCTAGCACCTTTTTGCCGTTTAATTTTGAACCAAAAAAAGCGTTCGTTTGGTCTTCTATCCAGTCAAGGCGTAAGGGGTTGATGTCGTGTAAGGACTTAAACGCCCCTTGTCTGTCCCACCACTCATCAGCAAGGCGGGTGAATTTGCCAATTTCATCAAAGTCGGCATTGTGGGCGGTGTGTGCGGTCATGAGTTATCCCAAGTGATAAATTGGCTTATCTTACCATTTTTGGCGGTTTTTAACCACTTTTTCCCTTTCTTTTCGTGCAGATTTTGGCAAATTTTGTGCGGTCTGTTTAAAAATGCTTAAATTTTAGGCAGATTTCATAAAAATTTACATAATATAACGCTTGATTAAGAATTCTATTACCCAATTTTGGCAAAAATAAGTTAAACTATGCGATATTTTTATTTACCCATATTTGGTTTTACCAAAACGATTTGTTGGCACTGTGCCAATCTAGGATTTCTTATGAAAAACGCCCTTAAATTCACCGCCCTTGCATTGGCGGTCGGTCTATCTGGCATGGCTCATGCCAATTTTGTTGAAGGTCAAGACTACAAAGTCCTGCCCAACCCTGAGAAAATCGCTGGTGATGTCATCGTGGTGCGTGAGTTCTTTTGGTATGGTTGTCCCCACTGTTATACCTTAGAGCCACACATGCAAAAATGGGCAAAAACCCGTGCCAAAGACGTGGCGTTTTTCCGCACGCCTGCCGCCATGAATCCTGTGTGGGAAGTGCCTGCTCGTGGTTTTTATGCCGCTCAGATTATGGGTCATGAAGAAAAGACACACCAAGCCTTATTTGACACCATCCAAAAAGATGGCAAGCATGTGGACAGATCCAAAGAGACCCTTGCTGATTGGTATGCTACCCAAGGCGTGGACAAAACCAAGTTTAACACCACTTACGACTCATTTGCCGTTACCACCAAAGTTGAACGCTCAAAAGCAGGAGCGAAAAACTACCAACTGACTGGCGTGCCTGCTGTTGTCGTGCATGGCAAATATGTAGTTACAGGTGGTGGTGCCAAAGTTCCTCAGGTTGTTGATTTTTTGGTAAACAAAGTGCGTGAAGAGAAAAAATAAACACCTTTGCCCCCTGCTTGCCTGATATCATCCGTGCCGTCATTGGTGCGGATTTTTATGTCTGCATCTCAACTGGTGCTAGTAGTAAGCATCTTGCCAAATACACCCAAATTGCCTGCAAACTCATCCATCTTTTCATCATCCATTTGTACGCTCATCACGACATGGCAAGCATAGTCCACCCCCAAAATCTCACCACCAGCTTGCCCGACCAGATAGCGGATTTGGGCTTCGTGGGCGAAAGTGGTGGCGACTTTAACCACCGATTTTGGCACAAATAACACAAGGGTCATGTTATCCACCACCAGTTGCGTGGCGGTGGCGTAAGCTCGTGTCAATCCACCCGCCCCCAGTTTGATACCGCCAAAATACCGCACAACCACCACCAGCACATTACCAATCGCCTTATGTTGTAAGACATTTAAAATCGGTCTGCCTGCCGTGCCGTTGGGTTCGCCGTCATCGTCAAAGCCTGCGTGCGTGGTGTTGTGTGGGTCGCCTAGAATGTATGCAACACAGTGATGACGAGCGTCAGGGTATCTCTCACGCAACTGTTCCACGTGAAACATCACTTCATCTTTATGGCTAATGGGATAAGCAAAGGCGAGAAATTCGCTTTTTTTGATTTCATAAACCGCTTGGCAAGGGGCGGATAAGGTGTGGTAGGTCATGGCATTGATTTGAACAAAATAAACCAAATTCTATCACAAATTTATTTTAAGCAAACAACAGATTGTCAAAAACTCTCAATCATAGTAGAATAAAAGGTTTTTTAAAAATCCACGGAAATCGCCCAAAATGTCGCAACTTCGCAACTTCGC
>NZ_MXAN01000043.1:0-172 GCF_002027545.1 Moraxella lacunata | reverse complement strand
CAACTTCGCAACTTCGCAACGATAGCATAACCCAAATTCCCAAACATGCAAGTCCTTTTTGTACCTTTTTAATAACACAAAAACAAGGGGTGCAATATGCCTAAACTCACTTGGCAGGGCAAAGAACAGGTCTTGCATCATCATTTAGATGTCCCGTTCCAAAAAACCTACC
>NZ_MXAN01000042.1 GCF_002027545.1 Moraxella lacunata | reverse complement strand
TTTTGGGGTGCGGTTCATAAAGTGCCTTATTATAAGATGAAATGCCAAACAGTTGCAATGTTTTGAAACAATTTTAATGTAAAAATTACCAAAAAAATTGGCATATACCCAATAAACTTTAAAATTACTACAAACGCAATGATGTTTGGATGTAGGGACGTGCTGTGTACGCCCTGCACGGTAATGTCATCAAGGGTGTGCTCAGCACACCCCTACAAACCCGTGGTAAATATCAAGTTGGTTGAGTGTAAATCAAATGTATTGTGGCAATAGAATAAATCTGTACAATAATTCGTCAATTTTATATACAGGCAAAAAAAGACCCACTGAAGGAGGGGCAGTGGGTTGAGGAAAGGTTACGATGATTATTATTGTTATGTTATTCTAAATAGGGATGGGGTGGATTTTTTCAAGGATAAAAGGAGAAAAAAATGATAATTTTTAAAAAACTCATCATGTCCTAGCCTAGGATTGTTTGCGGTTAGGTTTTGAGGGGTGGGGTGTATTTTAGCATGGGTAAATGCCCATTTAAAACGATTGATTTTGTCAAAGTGTGTGTTTTGATTGAAAAGTTTCATAAAAACCCCCATTTTTTGTGTGTTTTTGGCAAATGGTGTTATAATAATCCGTTTCATCATCTGTTTGTTTTATTTTTATCCACCAAATATAGCTGTCATGAAATTAGCCGTCATCGGAGTCAATCACAAAACCGCCCCTGTCGCTTTGCGAGAGCGGTTGTCGTTCGGCTCGGATTTGCCACAGGCGATTACTGACATTCGCCGTCTTGATGAATCGGTCTCGGGGGCGGTCATCGTCTCTACTTGTAACCGCAGTGAGATTTATGTGGGGTTTGATGATGAGTGGCAAGCGGTCAATGATGACGATGACGTGAGCGTGCAGGCAGGGCGAGTGCGGTCGTGGCTTGCCGAGTTTAAGGGCGTGGCACTAGATGACATTTCGCCTTTTTTGTACATTTATGAGAACAACCGTGCATTAAACCACTGGCTTCGTGTGGCGTCAGGGCTAGATTCGATGATACTGGGCGAGCCACAGATTCTAGGGCAAATCAGACAAGCGGTATCACAGTCGCAGGCAGTGAGTGGGGTGGGCAGTGATTTTCATTGGCTCACTCAGCAGATTTTTGCGTCAGCACGCAGTGTCCGCCGTGATAGCAAAGTTGGACAGCAGGCGGTCACGTTAGGGTTTGCGACCGCCAAACTGGTTACGCAGATATTTGACAAGCCAGAGAATACCACGCTACTGATGGTGGCAGCAGGCGAGATGAACCGCCTTGTCGCTCATAACGTGGCAAGCCTTGGCATGAAAAACATCATCATCGCCAATCGCAGTCCACAGCGTGCCGAACTGCTCAAAGATGAGCTGGTACAAATGGTAGAGAATGCAGGGCGGTCAGTGCATGTTGAGTGCGTGGGGCTGGACAGTCTGGGGCAGGTGCTAAGCCGTGCCGATGTGGTGAGCAGTTGTAGCGGTAGCATGGATACGCTGATTAGCACAGAGATGGTCAAGCATGCCCAAAAGGTGCGTCGTCATCGCCCGTTGCTATTGGTGGATTTGGCGGTGCCACGAGACATCGACCCTGCGGTGGGCGGATTTGATGATGTTTATCTGTATTCGGTGGATGATTTACAGCACGTCATCGCAGGCAACCTAGAAGAGCGAAAACAAGCGGCGGTAGAGGCGGAGCTGATGGTCAGTCAGCTGACCCTAAGTATCGAGAGCCAAATGCAACTGCTGTCCGCCAGACGTTATATTGCTGATTATCGCATGATGGCGGACGAGCATAAGAACCGACTGCTGTCACACGCCAAACACCGTCTGGCACAGGGTGATGACATGATGACGGTGTTGGATGAATTTGCTCATCGCCTGACCAATACGCTCACGCACTCGCCGTCACGACTCATTCGAACCGTTGCCACGCACCAAGATTCACAGCTTTTAGAAGTGGTGGCGACAGGGCTGATGGACTACCGTGATAGGCGGGTCTGACTGGTTTAGTTGAAATCACCTTTACTCAAAATCCCCCAAATTCATCTTTAACGCATCAAAACACACGCCCATGTCAAAGCCTCGATACTGCAAAAATCGCAGTTGGCGGGCTTTTTCTTTGGGGTCTTTTGGGATGGTATTGCCATATTTTTTACAGCGAGCTTCTACGGCAAGTTTTAGCCAGTTTATCTCATCGTCCCTGTCATCACCCTTGTTATCATCGTCCAAAATCGTACCATCTGCCACGCTGTCCACATCACTCATGGCAATCAGTTCGTCCATACCACCAAAATCTTTGACGTCAAGCCCTGCTTTTTTTAGGCTGTCCGTCAGATACCGCACGCCACGCCCTTTACGTACCGTTTCACGCACAAGCATGGTCGCACAGCGTGTGTCGGACTGATAGCCTTTTTCGGCAAATTCATCAAGCAGTTCATCTACCGCCTGTGGGTCGCAGTCTTTGGCGATGAGCTTGGCTTTGAGTTCGTGGCGAGATAACTCTTTTTTGGATAAATAATAAAACGCCAGCCAACGCAAATAGCGGGTTTCTTTGTCGGGAAGTTGTAATTTTTCAATTTCCACTTGGCTGAGTAGTTTTAAAGAATTATCATCAAGCACCGTTTGACTGTTGTCTTTTAATAACAAATCCACCGCGGACGGCTTGTCATCGCTTTTTTGGGATTTGCGTTTGCGTGTGGGTGTTGGCGTATCGGTTTGGGAGTTGGAATTTTGGGTGTTTTTAACTATTTTTTTAGATTTTTTAAAAGGTTGTTTGGCGGTGTTGGTTAAATTTTTTGGTTTATCGGATAAAAAATTGTCATCGGATTGTTGGTATGTATTGCTGTTTTTATCGTCCGTTTTATCGGATTTTTTGGTATTTTGATTGTCCGTATTGTTATTCTTGTTATCAAAAGTTTTAGCAGACACAGGTTGCCCCATGTCTGCCAAAATGTCATCTAAGGTTTGTATTTTTATGGGTTTGACCATAAAAATTAGTCGTCCATGCCTTCGACATATTCAGGCACTTCGCCGTCATCATCGCTGGGGGCGACTGGCACGACATTGGCAAGTTTTAACTCACGGATTTTGGCTTCAATCTCTTGGGCGATTGCAGGATTTTCCGCCAAAAATTGACAGGCATTGGCTTTACCTTGACCGATTTTTGAGCCTTCATAGCTGTACCACGCCCCTGATTTGCCGACAATGTCAAGACTTGCCCCGATATCCACAATCTCGCCCAAGCGGTTAATGCCTTCGCCATACATGATGTCAAATTCGGTTTGGCGAAATGGGGGAGCCATTTTGTTTTTGATGACTTTGACACGGGTTTCAGAGCCGATGATTTCTTCTTTGTCCTTGACCGAGCCGATACGGCGAATGTCTAAGCGTACAGACGCATAAAACTTCAAGGCGTTACCACCTGTTGTGGTTTCAGGAGAGCCGAACATAACCCCAATTTTCATGCGGATTTGGTTGATGAAAATCACCATGCAGTTAGAGCGTTTGGCGTTACCGGTGATTTTACGTAAGGCTTGACTCATGAGGCGTGCTTGTAGACCCATGTGGCTGTCGCCCATCTCACCTTCAATCTCAGCTTTTGGGGTTAAGGCGGCAACTGAGTCCACAACAATCAAATCCACCGCCCCAGAGCGTACAAGCATGTCCACGATTTCAAGGGCTTGTTCACCATTGTCAGGCTGAGACACCATAAGTTCACTTAGATTCACGCCCAGTTTTTTGGCATAAATGGGGTCTAGGGCATGTTCTGCATCAATAAATGCACATTTTCCGCCTTGTTTTTGGCATTCGGCAATGGTCTGTAAGGTCAGCGTGGTTTTGCCCGAGCTTTCAGGGCCAAAAATCTCAACAATACGCCCCTTTGGCAGACCGCCAATCCCTAGGGCAATATCAAGCCCAAGTGAGCCTGTGGAGATGGTCTCTACATCTGCCTTAACAGACTCATCACCCAAATTCATGATGGTGTTTTTACCAAACGCCTTTTCAATCTGAGCCAAAGCCATTTGTAATGCTTTTTCTTTATTACCTTCAATATTATCGTCTTTTTCTTTGGGTGCTTTTGCCATGAGAATTACCTTTTTTGTATAAAATTAACATGATGGATTGTGCCTATTTTAGCACTTTTTTGGGCAAAATGTCGGTAATTTTTGCACTTTACCCACACCATTAGCAGTATACCGCAACCGCCAAAACGCCACCCCCAAACAAAGCACCGCCACACTTGCCAAATATGCCATCTTTTGCCAAACATCTTGAATGGGTACGCCCATCTGATTGAGCTGAACGAACATTTGTACGCCTTGTGTGGTTGGCAGGGCATTGGCTAATGGTTGTAAAAATTTGGGCATCGCCATCAGTGGGTAAGCAAGCCCTGTTAGCATAAATAATGGCACAGAGCTAAAAATGAGCAACACACCCACCTTAGCACCATCAGCTACCCATGATGCGATTAATAAAGCCACCCCAATGGCACAGCTGACAAAGATGGGGACACCGAGCATCATTCCCCAAAAGTTACCACCCCTAGGATAATCATGCCACCAAAATACAAAACCAAATAAATAAAAACACGACAAACAGCCAATGGTCAATGCCACCGCATAAATTGCCAAAAAATCACAAGCACTGGCACGCCATAACCTTTGACGATAACCTGCCACAAGCATGGCAAGACCCAGCACGATGGTTTGGTAGACGATGATGGGAGCAACAGCAGGAAAAATATAGCTGCCATATCCTGATAAGGGGTTAAATAATGCTGATTGATGGACAAGCTCTGGCATGGGCTTATGTCTAGTTTGGGTGACTTGTCCTAACTCTTGGATGATGGTTGCTTGTAATGATGATACCAGACCTGCACCGATATTTTGTGTACGCAAAAAATACGCCGAACTCAGATACAGCCCAACCCCGCCTGTTTGACCATGATGAATGCTTTGGCTAAGATTGTCAGGCAATAATAAAATCCCATCTGCCTTTGCTGATTGTACCAGCATTTGAGCTTGCCTAAAATCACTCACAACCGCCAAAACATGTATGTTGGGCGTATGGCTTGTGGTGTGGATGATGGCTTGGGTGAGCGGGCTTTGCTCTTCATCAACAATCACAATGGGCAAATCGGCAGGACGCTGAGCTTGATAGGCAAACGGATAAAAGAAACCATAAAACACCACCGACAGCACCATGGTCAAAAAAATAGACCTGTCTTTGATGATATCCAGCCAGATGGTCAGATATTGTTTGATAAATCGTCTCATCAACTGTCATCCTTGGGTGTATTTGGTATGGCTATTAAGGTCTTTTTGATGCGTCTAAGCAGTAATAGGCTACCGATGGCAAAAATTAGCACAAATATCAGCAAAGAGTTAAGGTGTGCTAGGGTGATGATAAATGGACTGCCAATCACCCACTGTTCAACTTGTAGACGGGCAAAGGGAGTAAAGGGGATAATCTGCGACCAAAATTGGGTAAAGCCTGAGGCGTTGTTTAGTGGTAGAGTAACCCCTGCAAAACTCATCGATGAACCGCCATAGACCGCCAAAATGCCATAGCTTTTATTGATGTTTTGAGTTTTAAGCACCACCATCGCCCCAAATAAGGCATAAGCAAGATAAAACAACAGTTGACCGATAATCAGTACAAATAACGACCCTGCCACAAACCAGCCACGCACCCCAATAAGCCACGCCTGCCATAGCCCATGCCAAAGGCTGATTATCAGCACATACACGCTTATTTTACCAAACAACGCCCCAAAAGGTGAATGATATAACCATTCATGTACGCTGTGTTCATGAAATTCTTGTCCAATGGCGTGGGCAACCAAACAGCACAGTAATAAATGCAACACCGCAGCGACCAAAAACGGCTCTAAAAAGAATTCATAGCTTAAATTGGGGTTAAACAGCACCGATATTTTGACATGAGGCATGTTGCCAGACAAATGGGGTAAGACACCAGTTAAATGCTTGGTTTGTATAAATTTGGCAATACCGCCTTTGGTGCTTTTAGATAGGGCAGATGAGATGGCACTGCCAATGCTAAAAAATGATTGATTGTAGGCAATGTGGATGCCTGTGTTTTCACCACGCACCAAACGATTTTGGGCATCCTTGGGAATGTATATGTAGCCACCAACATCCAAACGATTGATGGCATGATGAGCATCTTGTATATCATCTAAAATTAGGACGGCTTCAACGGTTTCATTATGATGAATGTGCTGATAAATCAAATGGCTTAATTCACTGTTATCCTCATCAACCAAAGCCACAGGCAGATGATGTGCTTTACCATGATAAAACATGGCTCCAAATAAGACAATGATGACAAGCGGTGCTATCATGACCATCGCCAAATCAAATCGGTTACATGATAAGCGGTTAAGCTCACGCAAAAATGCTTGGCAAAAAGCACGAATAAAGCGAACAATCATGGATATCAGGCTTATTTGAATGAAAATTTAGGGCAAAACAGTGATATCAAATATCACACTCATGCCCACTTTTAACCCTTCAATGGGGGTGATGGGTTCAAGTTTGGTTTTAAAGCTATGAATGTCATAACCGCCTGTCTGTCTGGTATTTTTGATGGTGGCAAACTCTCCCTCATCCTCGGTATGCACGATTTTAAAATCGGCGGTTTTGTTCAGTGCAGGGATGAAACCAGTGAGCTTGGGCAGGGCATGGACATGACTGTACTGATTTTCTTGGACGCTTATGGTAATGGTAGGGTGGTTGTCAAGCAGGCTCATCACAGGCACCGCTGGCATGACCAGTTCACTGCTTTGGATGTAGATTTTTGAGACCGTGCCATCAATGGGGGCATAGAGCATGGTTTCGGCATCTAGGGCATTGGCTTCGGCAACCGCCGCACGAGCGATTTGGACTTGGGCGTCGGCGGACGATTTTAATTCATCAGTGCGACCACGCTCGGCTTTTAGATACTGCTGCTGTGCTGCTTGGGCAATTTGAGCAGAAGACTGCTTCGCTGCTCTCATCTCATCACGGCGTTGGCGGGAGATGACACCTTCTTGATACAAATACTCACCACGGCGATAGCTCTCCTCTGCCAGTGTTGCCTGAGCTTTGGCACTTTGCCAATTGGCGTACAGGGTGTCTACATTTTCTTGTCTTGTGCCACGGTCTGTGGACGACTGAAAGGCAAGGGCTGACTGTAACATGGCAGCGGCTTGCTGTTTTTTGGCGTCAATTTCAGGACTGATAAGCTGAACCAAAGGTTCACCTGTCCTGACAGCTTGACCCTCTTTAACATAAATGGCAGCAACACGACTGGGCAGTTTGGTGCTGATGTTCACCGTTTCGCCCTCCACACGCCCTTGAATGCTAAATGTGGCAGGCCCGGTAATCTTTTGTCTGACATGAGCAATCACCCCCTTTGGTGGCTCATTTGTGCTACCAATGGCGTTAGCTGTTGGCAAGTTTTGCGGTGTGCCATAGCTTTGTATCAAACCAAAAATAATCACCAAAAGCACACTGCCAATGAGTGCCAATAATAAGAATAACGCCAAAGGTCTGGGCTTTGATTTGGCTTGTGTGTGGGGTTTTTGTTTTTTTGGATGGTTGCCATCGGTATCTGGCTTAACATCATCGGTCTTATCAGTCATGGTTTTGGGCTGTCAAATGGTTGGGGTTAAGTATGAGCGTTATCAATCACAATTTATGAGCATCATCCAAAGACAAATAATCATCAAAGTCATCAATTGTCCCTGTGTGATGCAACAGCGTCGCCAATGCCAAAAGGTAGCGATACGCATTTAGAGCGGTTTCGCTGTCAATCTGTGATAAAGCACTTTGGGCATCAACCACACCTGCCACCGTCCCAAACCCTTCTTGAAAAGACAGCGTCTGGATACGCAAATTTTCTTTGGCGGCCCGATGATTTTGTTGTAGTAGGGCGTGGGTTTTTTGTGCCAGCACCATCTCGCCATAAGCGGTGTGCATGGTGGTTGTGATGTGTTCATTGACTTGTTCATGACCTAATTTGGCTGCTTGTTTTTGTAGGTGTGCTGCCCCAATCTGCTTATCACGGTCAATGCCTGATAATAGGTTATACTGAACCGCCACACCTGCAAACCAATCAGGCTTATCATCTAAGGTATAACGAGCCACAGCGGCAATTTTTGGTTTTTTGGTGGATTGTCTTAGGGCGATATTTTCATCGGCAAGCAAAATGTCGGTTTTTAGCTTTTGATTTAATGGCGTATTTTGGGAGTCTTTGAGTAATGCTTGCCAATTGGGTCGATGCTGGGTGTTGATAAACAGCGGTGTGCTTAGCGGTTCAATGTGGGGCAAACCAAGCAAAACGGCAAGCTCATAAATGCTGTTTTGGTGCTGATTTTGGGTGCTTTGATACAGTCTTTGTACCTGATTGCGTGCCACTTCAAATTGCATACGCTGTCCACGACTGATAAAACCTTGCTGTTCTAATTTATAAGCATTATCTACATGTAGCTGTATGGCGCTAAGCGTGTTTTGTTGTGTGTCGGTCAGCTGTTTTTGTAATTGCACATTAAAATAATGGCGAATCAAATTAAGTTTTGCCAAAGAGATGCGTTCTTGTAATCCAAATTTACCACGCTGTGCTTGTAGATTGGCGATATTTTTGCTGCTGCTGATTAGGCCACCTGTATAGATGGGCATCGTGGCGGTAATGTTTGGGGTAATGCCATCATGGCGTAGCTTGACATCTTGATGGTCAGGCAGGCGGTCAAGGGCGGTTTGGGTGCTGTTATGCAAAGCATCTAACAGACCATCGGGTGCATTGCCAAAGCGATGGTCAAAATGGGTGTTAATGTGCTGGGCGGTCTGCTCTTTGATATTATCTAGGGGTATGTTGCTGTTTTGTTGTAGTGCAAAGGCGTGTGCATTGAGCGATATCCTAGGATAGTGTAATTTTTGTAACGATTCTGCTTGTAAGACATCAGCTTGATACAAGGCATGACTTGCTTGTATGGCAGAGCTGTTGCTCATGAGCTGTTTTTGGGCATCAAGCAAGCTATAATCAGCATTGGCCTGCTGTACTAACAATAATCCCAAAAGCAAAAAATAGGGCATTTTCATGGTTGAAAAATAAACAAAATTTAAAATCCTATCATAACAAGGCTGATTGTAATTGGCAATACCAAAAATCCATCATTTAATAACCATCAGGTATTTATTTTAAGTTGATTTTTGTTGTTAATTATGCTTTATGTTGATTAATGAGTGGGATATATTTAAGTAATGGATGGCGAGTAAATTGGTGGGTAAATAACGCCTAAATCTGCTCATCTCTTTTAAATATCCATTCATCATGACCACTGGCTTTTTCATCAAAATAATAACCGTCCATATCAAAGTGTTTTAAGTCATTGGGGTCTGTAATGCGATTTTTTGCACAAAAATTCATCATCATGCCACGAGCTTTTTTGGCGTAGAAACTTATAATTTTATACTGCCCGTTTTTTTGGTCTAAGAATTTGGGTGTGATAATATCCGCCTTGATTTTTGAGGTATTGACTGCTTTAAAATATTCACCCGATGCAAGATTTATCAATACATCAGAACCGCTATTTTTGATATTATGATTTATCACATCGGTAATCTCATCGCCCCAATAGCTGTATAAATCATCAGCATGGGCTGTTTTTAATTTCACGCCCATTTCTAGCCGATAAGGTAGCATATTATCCAATGGCTTTAAAATGCCATACAATCCTGATAAAATTCCTAAATGTTGATTTAGATATAAAATCTCGTCGGTATTTAATGAATAAGCATCAAGCCCTGTATAAGCATCGCCATCAAACAGATAAATGGCAGGCTTTTTATTGTCATCAAAAGGATAAGTCCAGTTTTGGTTACGAGTGATATTTAATTCGGCGATTTGTTTAGACACACCCATGAGTTCTTGTAAGTCTATGATATCTTTATTTTTTAAAGTTTTCATCAAATCCATGGCGTAATTTATGAATATTGGTTCGCTTAAATGACCTTTTATGTGAAAGGGAATGGCGGTTTTTTCATCCAGTTTTTTGGCAGGGGACATTAAACAGTACATGATGCTTGATAAATATCTAAGTGAATGGTTAGTAAAAATATTATAAGATAACTCAAATGATTTTTCAATTTAAAATATTGATTCGATGGTTCAAATTTGTTATATTAAAATCAATCACTTTAAAAACCCTTAATTGTCTATCTTAATCACACTAAAAGGAATTTATCATGACTGACACGATTTTGACACGCCTAGCCCCAACCACCAACGCTAAGCGTATTGGTATCATCACACTAAACAACCCCAAAGCCCTAAATGCCCAAGACCTAGGCATGGTCAAAACCATACGCACGCACCTAGATACATGGATGAACGATGACAGTGTGGCGGTTGTGGTGCTACATGGTGCAGGCGATAAAGGATTGTGTGCAGGTGGTGACATCAAGGCACTCTATGGCAAGACGAACAAGACAACCGCTCACGACTTTTTTACGCACGAATATGGACTCATGTACGCCATGCACACCTATCCTAAGCCCATCATGGTATGGGGGCATGGGATTGTCATGGGGGGTGGTATGGGGCTGTTTGGCGGGTCAAGCCATAAAGTCGTTACGCCCACCACACGCATGGCAATGCCTGAGGTCTCTATCGGGCTGTTTCCTGACGCAGGGGCATCTTATTTTTTAAATCATTTGGCGGGCAAGATTGGGCTGTTTTTGGGGCTGACGGGAGCAAGATTTACAGGGGCGGATGCTTGGGCATTTGGTTTGGCAGACTTTGCCATCGGTCATGACAGATTTGATGAGCTCATCGGTCTTATTTGCCAAATTGACTTTAAAGATGATAGAAGCAACCACCATTTATTATCTGCCTGTTTAAATGACTCTCATGATACATCCATATTGGGTGAGAGTGAATTGTCAAAGGCATTTGATGAGATTAATCATCTGATGAATGTAGGTGATTTGATGGATATTGATAAAGCCCTAATGGCTTATGATGGCGATAATGATATGATTAAATCCGCCATAGACATTTATAGACATGGTTCAGATACCACAAAAGCGATTACCTTTAAAATCTATCATGATTTAAAAACAACCAAAAAAGACTTTTCCTTAAAACAAATATTTGACCTAGAAACCTGCGTGGCAACCCATTGTGTCAATCATGGTGATTTTCAAGAGGGGGTGCGAGCATTGCTCATTGATAAAGACAAAAACCCCAAATGGCGATATACGCTTGCCAATATGCCAGAAGGATATATTGATGAGTTTTTTGGGGAATTTGTTTAGTTGGGGTTGTTCATTACAGGTGTATTTTAAATTTTGGACGTGTAGCAACTGTATTCCAC
>NZ_MXAN01000041.1 GCF_002027545.1 Moraxella lacunata | reverse complement strand
ATTTGGGGGTCGGTTCAGATTCGCCCTTTTTCCCGATTTAAAAACCTACATCACTTAAACGACCAATGGCGAGCTTGCCAGTTGCCAAGAGCATCTTTGGTTGAGTAGCCTTTGACATGCGGTTTCACCACACGCACATTCACTTGATGATATACCCACACATTTGGTACGTCTTTGTCCAAAATCGCTTCAAGCTCATGATACACCTTGGCACGCTCCTCGGGGCTGTTGGCGGTGTAGGCGGTTTTTAGCAGGTTGTCATATTCGGCACTAGAATACGCCCCATAGTTGCCCGAGCCTTTGGTTTTCATGACGTTTAGGAACGTGGCAGGGTCATTATAGTCGCCACACCATGCCGCACGAGCCATCTGGTGTTCGTGGTTACGGCGAGTGGCAAGGTAGGATTTCCACTCTTGGTTGTGTAGCTCAATCTTGATGGTCTCGCCAAGGGCTTCTTGCCATAGGGACTGGGCTGCCACTGCCACTTTTTTGTGGTTTTCGCTGGTGTTGTAGAGCAGTTCAAACTTCAAAGGATTTTGTTCATTATAACCTGCTTCTGCCAGTAGTTTTTTGGCTTCGGCAATGCGAGCGGTTTTGTCAAGTTTTTGCCAATCTGGGGTGTAGTTGGGGTTGTTGGCAGTAACTTTTGGGGTCATCTGATAGGCAGGGGTCTCGCCACGAGCCGCCACTTTTTCGGCAATCAGCTCTCTATCCATTGTCAAGGTCATCGCACGGCGAACACGCACATCATCAAAGGGTGGTTTGTTGACGTTCATTTCATAATAATACGAGCAAAACGATGGCGATGTTTTGACTTCATTTTTGTCGGCTTTGGCAAGAATATCGCTTGGAATGTCGGTATAAGTAACATCAATCTCGCCTGCTTGATAACGGGTGTAGTCTGTCTGCCCAGAATCAATCGGTAGTAGCACAAGGTTTGGAATGGCAACTTTGTCGGCATCATAATAGTGGGGGTTTTTGGCAAGGACGATTTTTTCGCCCATGACACGCTCTTTGATGATGTATGGCCCATTTACCACGATGTTTTCAATTTTTGACCAGTCATCGCCCAATTTTTCTACCACATTTTTGGGAACAGGTCGCATGGCGGTATAGGTAAGCATATCAGGCAAAAATGCCACAGGCTCGGATAGGGTAATCTCAACGGTCTTATCATCAATGGCTTTCACGCCAAGCTCGGTGGGGGCTTTTTTGCCTTCGATGATGTCGCTTGCGTTCACAAACTTAGCGTCTGCCACATAGTTGGCAAAGTTGGCAGCCGTCTTTGGGTCAACCATACGCTGAAAACTAAACACAAAGTCATGGGCGGTAATCGGCTCGCCATTTGACCATTTGGCATCACGCAGTTTGAACGTCCACACCTTGTTGTCGGCACTCTCCCAACTTTCGGCAATGGCAGGTTCAAGATTGCCATCAGAATCTGTACTGACAAGCCCCACAAACTGCTGACGAGCAAGCCCAGACTCGGGCACGCCCCCTGTTTTGTGCGGGTCAAGCGAACCGACTTCGGCACCGTTGTTGATGATGAGCGTATCACGGTCGGATTTTGGGGTGGTCGTGTCCGCCTTGGTCTCGCTTGTCTTGTCGGCGGTATCGCCCGTTTGGGCTTGGTTTTGGGGCTGACTGCACGCCCCAAAAAATAGCGGTAAGCACACAGGCAGGGCAAGGACTAGGGATTTTTTGGAAAATTTAAAGGATTGGCTTGTCATGTCAGCTCCATCGTGATTTGCGATATGTCTTGATACACCCTATTATCAGGGCTTTTTATGCAAAGTCTAAATTCCATTATGACATATATCTTTATCATTTTGGCATATAAAATGGCTTGGTTCATCATGTCTGCACCAGACACGAAAAGCCATGCACTCACACATCCACCATCTGATAGACATCATACGCTGGCACTTCATAAGGATGAGCCGATTTGTAGGCACGCACCACGTCCATGAGCCTATCATCGGGGACGATGGTCTCAACCCGCCATTCGGGGACGTATTCTATCTTATCAATCTGACCGATGGCAGGGTTTGCCCCTTTTAAGGGTTTAAACTGCCCCACGCCAAGCACTTGCCAAGAGCAATGGCTATATCCGTCAAATTGCCCTGCCCCTGCGTTAAATAGGGCGGTCTTGACGTTTTCTAGGTCGGATTCGGGGATGTAGGCGATAAATTTGTACATGGTTTGTCCTAAAATGGGTTGTATGGATGATATTTTTGGTATGATACTCTAAGTGTGCCCAAGAAACTTTAAAATTACTACAAACGCAATGATGTTTGGGCGTAGGGGCGTGCTGAGCACGCCTTGTGCGGAATATCATCAAAGGGTGTGCTCAGCACACCCCTACAAACCCATGGTAAATATCAAGTTGGCTGGATGTACTCTATCACAAAAGAGCGTATTAGGGCAAATCACTTTTGCCTTTTGCGGCAGTCAAGCCATCAAGCAAAATTGGGGCGTAGTTGATGCCTTATGACAGATGGAGAGCGAACTTATCCAAGCAAATGAGAATGAATAATAATTGATAATGGGGTGTGATTTTGTTATAGTATTATTTTTTTCACGTCAAATCAAACAGGGAAAACAATGACCAAATTAACCAAATTTTTTAGCGCACCATGGCTTAACCGAAATGAAGGTGTTCGCATGGCGGTTACGGGATTTTGGGTGTTCTTCTTTATATTGCTTCCAAAGATTATCCCTTCTCGGTTGCCGTCCAGCCTACATGATACAGCATTATATTGGTTTGGGGTTTGTGGCTTGGGGTTTGCTACCCATTCTTTGGCAAATGTTTATTTCTCAAAACGTGATTATTCTGATGAACAATTAAAATGGCTTAATAAAATAGGTTATGGACTGTGGTTGGTATTTATTTTATTGCCTTTTGGGATTTGGTGTTTTTTGAAATAACACGATGATAAGATGATTTGGATAATTTAACTGTGATAATCATGTATTAGGAAAACACCATGCCAACACCCGACCCCAAAAAAAGAAATTGCTATTGCAACTTATGGCAAACAGACCCTGATCATTTAAAAAAGCGAAATATTCCTTATGGATTTTGTGGTCTTTGCAACTGTGGAGAATATGGACATTTACGCCACGCACCCAATGGACCTTATACGGCTGAATTTTGCGATAAATGCTATCGTTTGGTGATGATTGTTAGTTTTGTTAAAATGTTCTGTTTTGTGCTATTTATCATCAGTTTAATTTTGACAAAATGGATAATCGCAGGTATTTTATTCATCATTGTGGTTGCGTTACATTTATGGGAAATGCTGCGTTAAATCACCATTGCCAAATATGGATAATAGCAAAATCGTTTAAAAAGATAACCTTGTAGAATTTTGGCAAAAAATAACTGATATGCTATACTATAAGGAATTTTTAAGAAATGGCGGAAAATATAATGGAAAATGGTTTTGTAGGCGGTACCTTAGTAAAAACAGGCGATGGCTACTGGAAACCCATTAAGGACATTCAAGTGGGCGATATGGTCATGTCAATGCCAGAAAACGGCATTGGTGAGCCAGTTCCCAAACGAGTCATCAATACTTTCCAATACGAAAATAAAGAAATATGGTATGTGGGCACGACTCGACTAGATAACTCGGGGTTCATTACTGAAAATTTTGCTGTTACACCCAATCACCCCTTTATGGTGTATGGCTATGTCAATAACACAACCAAGTTCTTTGATTACCTTGAACGAGATGACGGTGCCACCTATTATGATGAACCAAGATGGACACGAGTAGACCAATTGCGTATGGGAGATATTTTAATCAACTCATTAGGCAACTATTATGTCGTGGCTTGTGTTAAACCTTTCTATAAGTCTAAATTGGATGAATATGCTTGGTTACAACGCGGGCAAATTATGGGTGGATGGCAAGGCTCATTAGACTTCTTTCCAAACCCTGATTTTTATGGATTTTTAAAAACTTCAACCCCAATACTTATAAGGGTTTATTTTTAGTTTGGAAAGAGATTTATTAGAGGGGGCATTGGCTCAACCAGATAGTTTTGATGGTTTTGGACAAATATTTATTAGCGATAACCATACTCGAACAAACGAGATAGAGCCATTGCCCGAAAATGAAGTGATGGCAACGCCCTATTATAACCGTGATGGTTTTACAGGAACAATGGTCAAAGGAATTGCTTATCCTGCTTATACCACGACCGTTTATAATATTGAAGTTGAAGATTATCATACTTATTTTGCGGGAAGAACTGGAATTTTAGTGCACAATACCAATTGTGGCAAAACAAAGATGGATTGATTTTAGCCCTTAATGTTGGTAAAAATATGTTTATCAATGATTGATTTCATCTGATACGATTTTTGCAAAAATCCCAACTTTATTTGCAATTTTTTGTTATAATATATCCCAACTTGACGGAGTGCGGTTGTGCTTTTTAAAAATACAAATCGCTGAGAGCCATTGGCAATCCGTTGAACCTGATACAGTTCATACTGTCGTAGGAAATCAAGTTTTCAAAGTCTATTTGTGGTTAAGTAAAGTGCGTATTACGCACCAAATTAAAACTCAAACTTTAATCGGTGCGTACCGATATTTAACCTTACCCACACCCCATTTATCATAAGATTTTTGATGGCTTGATTTGTTTTTTAGCCATAGAATCTGTATCCATATCATCTTTATCATAAAAAATGAGATAAATCGCAGATTTTTCAAGGAAAAAATGCAGGCTGATAGTTATTCTATCAGACAAGTTTTTGACGATGAAAAACAAGATTTAGCCATTTTTTATATAAAAGCTCAATCGTGTTATTTCCTTAAAAATCAATCTATTGGCGTGATGGTGTGGATACAGATTCTCAATAAGGATTTTATGATGAGCCAAACAAATCAATCGCAAGAAATTATCAACCAACACGAACAAGATGCCAAGGATTTAACTCGTATCTTACCCGCTTCCAAAAAGGTCTATGTACAAGGCTCACGAGCGGACATTCGTGTGCCATTTCGTGAAATTACGCTTACCGACACGCCAACAGGTTTGGCAAAAGACGGTTTTGAGAAGAACGAGCCGATTTTGGTGTATGACACATCAGGCGTGTATACCGACCCAAGCGTTCACATTGACCTAAATCAAGGCTTACCCAAACTGCGTGAGGCGTGGATTGCCGATCGTGATGATACGGACGTTTTGGACGGTTTGACATCGGATTTTGGCAAGGCACGGCTTAACGACATTCGCACGGCGGACATTCGTTTTGCTCACATTGCCAAACCCAGACGAGCCAAACGTGGCAAAAACGTAACCCAAATGCACTACGCCAGACAGGGCATTATCACCCCTGAAATGGAGTACATCGCCATTCGTGAAAATGGCAAACAGCGTGAGGGCGTGGATTTACGCCAACATCAAGGCGAAAATTTTGGGGCGAGCGTGCGTGAGATTACCCCTGAATTTGTGCGTCAAGAAGTGGCAGAAGGGCGAGCGATTATTCCGTGTAACATCAATCACCCAGAGAGCGAGCCGATGATTATTGGGCGAAATTTTTTGGTAAAAATTAACGCCAATATTGGCAACTCCGCCTTAGGTTCGTCCATTGATGAAGAAGTCGCCAAAATGACGTGGGCGACACGCTGGGGAGCAGATACGATTATGGATTTGTCCACAGGCAAAAATATCCACGAAACACGAGAATGGATTATTCGTAATAGCCCTGTGCCGATTGGGACGGTGCCGATTTATCAGGCATTGGAAAAGGTAAGTGGCGTGGCGGAGGATTTGACGTGGGAGATTTTTAAGGATACGCTCATTGAGCAGGCAGAGCAGGGCGTGGATTATTTTACCATTCATGCAGGGGTGCTGCTGCGTTATGTGCCACTCACCGCCAATCGCTTGACAGGCATTGTCTCCCGGGGTGGGTCAATCATGGCACAATGGTGTTTGGCTCATCACAAGGAGAATTTTATTTATGAGCATTTTGATGAGATTTGTGAGATTGCCAAAGCCTATGACGTGGCGTTTAGTTTGGGCGATGGACTTCGCCCAGGGTGTATTCAAGATGCCAATGATGAAGCTCAATTTAGTGAACTAAAAACGCTTGGCGAGCTGACCAAACGTGCGTGGGAGCATGACGTGCAAGTGATGATAGAAGGGCCTGGACACGTTCCCATGCATATGATTAAAGAAAATATGGATATGCAACTCACGCATTGCCACGAAGCCCCATTTTATACGCTAGGGCCTTTGACGACCGACATCGCCCCTGGCTATGACCATATCACCAGTGCGATAGGGGCGGCGATGATTGGGTGGTATGGTACGGCAATGCTGTGTTATGTTACGCCAAAGGAGCATTTGGGCTTGCCTAATAAAAAGGACGTAAAAGACGGTATCATCACTTACAAAATTGCCGCCCACGCCGCCGACCTTGCCAAGGGACATCCGCTCGCCCAAGTGCGTGATAATGCCTTGTCTAAGGCACGGTTTGAGTTTCGCTGGGAAGACCAGTTTAACCTTGCCCTAGACCCTGACACGGCAAGGGCAATGCACGATGAGACCATGCCAAAAGAAGCCCATAAATCGGCACATTTTTGCTCGATGTGTGGCCCGAAGTTTTGTTCCATGAAAATCACGCAAAACGTGCGAGAATACGCTCGTGGCATGGACGAGATGAAGGATAAATATAAAGAAGGGGGCAGTCAGCTTTATCGGGTGGTGTAGTGATAGATTGCAAAGAAAAGGGCTTGGGTCAATCATCACCCCTAGCTCTCACCTTACTTATCGTGCTGTGTCCGTCATCGCTTATCATCAGATAGACTTCACAGTTTTTTGGGCGGACGGCAAGTTCAAATTCTCTAAATTTTATCATATTAAACAGGCGTGGACACTCGCCCCCATGATAACCAAGCACAAGTTGCCACATGAGCATACCCAGCCACATACCATGCGTAAAGACGACATAAGTGCCGTCTGGCAAGGCATCAAACGCATCACGCACCGCCTTGACACGCTCTGCAAGGTTCACAAAATTATCCGTTGTGGGGCTGTCGGTGTGGGTTTTGTCGTTATTCGCCCAGTAGTCGTCCGCCATTTTGACGATTTGGGATAAGGTTAAGTCCTTGATATGCTCATAATCTAGGTAATTAAACTCCCGCAAATCATCAATCTGCACAGGAGTCATGCCCGTCCTATCCAAATAAGGCTGTGCCGTCTGGTGCGTGCGAATGTAGGACGACACAAAAACCCTATCAGGCGTGGGGACGTGCGTGATGAGCCAGTCCGCCACGTCTGTCGCTTGGGTCTGTCCGAGCTTGGTAATGGCAATCTCGTGGTTGGGGCGAATGGCGTGTCCTGCGTTGGATTCGGATTGGGCGTGGCGGATTAGGTAGAATTTTTTCATGGGTTATTTATCAGCGTTTTTAAAAACTTCGGAATGCGTGTCCAAATAATGTAGCTCCAACACATTATCATCGTCTGATATTTTATAAAGTAGCACCAAATCATTTTTGACGTGGCAATCACGATATGCTTTTAGATTGCCTGTTAGGGCGTGGTCTTTATATTTGGGCGGTAGGGGCGTGCGATGAATGAGGCAATTTATCACTTCTGCCCATTCGCCACTGATAAGGTGTAGATAATGCTTTTTGGCACACCGTTTAAATGATGAGAAAATCTCAATCTCTCGTGGCGTTTGATGATTATCGCTCATTTGCCAAGTCCGTCATCATCTCATCAAAATCGGCATAACGCACCGATTTGCCCGCCTGCTTTTCTTGCTCGTTGGCATTTAGGGCAACCAGTACCTGCTCGCAAAGTTCATCATTTGCTTGCCAATCAAAAGATAAAGGTACGGTTTTGGTTTTGATGACTTGATTGGCAAAGAGTTTAAAGGCTTGGGGAACGGTCAAGCCATAGCCTGATAGCACATCGGCAAATTCTTGTCTTACCTTGGGGTCAAAGCTCATGTTAAAATTACCACTCATGACAGCTCCTTTTTCGTGGGTTTTTCTGTATTTTATCGTGATTATTTAAAAAATGCAATGAATGGGCGTGGGTTTGGGCGGTGTGTGGTGTGTCTTCTAGTTGGGCGTAAGGTGCGTACCACGCACCTTTTATACAATAAAATAATAAATTTGATAATTTCACAAGGATGAGTTGTAATTTACTACCTACCAATTTATACAAAAACCTTATCTATTAAAAATACCTAAAAACATATTGGTGCGTGTTACGCACCCTACCATTACTAGCAGAATCTGCACTCACTATTGCGACTGAACCTCTTTCAAGTAGTTTAACAACCATGACTATTCTCCTAATGAGTTAATTTTAATAAGATAAGGTATTTTCTTATCTCGTACTTTTTTACCAAAATCTTCGTAATATTCTGTGCTGTATGTTAAACATACCAAATCGCCTTGTTTGGCGTTTTTTAACATTTTTTTATTTTCTTGATAGAGATCAGATTTTGATTTTGCAAGATTTGCATTTCTGACAAAATGCAACTCCTTACCATGATTATTTTTAATTGAAAAATAATCAATGTTTCTATTTCTGGGGTCATCAGAATCAGGGGAGGAATAAAACTCAATAAAATGTCCACACTCATCTTTTGACGCTGATTGGAGTTTTTTTACCTCATTGGGTTTTATATAAAAGTAATAGACAGCACAAAAGAGTGAACCCATAACAATAATAAAAATGATTTGCTCTTTAAAAGACTGCACAAGATGTTCTGTTGAGCCGTATTCTGGTTCTTTTGACATATAGTTTATTCCCAATAATTGGCAGGCGTAGCAACTGTATCCCATAA
>NZ_MXAN01000040.1 GCF_002027545.1 Moraxella lacunata | reverse complement strand
CTTTTGGGGTGCGGTTCATTTTAGCAGTCCTTGTTTTAGAACATGGGCGTTTTGAGCTCCGATGGCCACAATCAACCCAAATGACACCCAAAATCCATGAAAAATATGCGTAAACATCATCCTTTCCCAGTCAGCACAAAAAAACCGCCCAAAAGGACGGTTTTTCAAATAATGGCGGAAGCTGAGAGATTCGAACTCTCGGTGGGCTATGAACCCACGCCGGTTTTCAAGACCGGTGCATTCAACCGCTCTGCCAAGCTTCCATGGGTGCGTATTATAGCTAAATTTTTAAATAATGCAAGCCTTTTTTGTAAATTTTTTAAAAATATTTTTAAAGTAGCAAGCATTCAGCCTTAGAAAAATATTTTTGGTTCACGTCTGGGCGTGCTAATCTCTTCTAAGCTAATCTCATCAGCTGTACGGCAGTTGTCCTGTGGGCGAAAAATGTCTCGTGCCAACGCCACCATCTCATAAATCGTCCGCCGTGAATGCACCCAGTTATTACTCCAATCCGTCCAATCAGGGGCGATGGCAAGGGGGGCGATGATGGGGGCGGTGGCAATGCTAGCCCTTGCAAATTGTCGCCTTGCTCGTGCCATGTGGTAGCGGTCGGTGATGAGATAGACGCTTTTGGGCAGTTCGTGATGGCTCATGAGTTTGGCGGTAAAGGTGGCATTCTCGCAGGTGTTCATGCTGGCGTTGTCGCTCACGATGACCGCTTCGGGGTGGACGGTTTTTATGTGTTCTCGTAGCCACGGCGACTCAGCTCCGCTTGTGATGATGGGCAGGGGCGTTTGTGCGTACAATGTAATGACAGTATCAGCACGGCTTTGGCTATAATGATTTAGCACAATCACGCCATCTTTTTTGGTAAGTCCGCCCCCCAGTACCGTCATGGCGGTGGGATTGTGGGCGGTGTCTAGGGTAATTTTGCTAAACACATCAAGGGCAAATACCCCCACATTGGCAAAAATGGGCGTAAAAATAGATACGGCAGTCAGTCCACCGACCACTACTGCCGTCTTGACCGTCCGCCAAATCCACCGCCCTATGCTCATCAGTCCACCCACACAGGCTCACGCGCCAAGGTTATGCCAAACTTGTCCTGCACGGCACGCACGATAAATTCCTGAGCCGTGCGAATGTCGTCTTGTGTGGCGGTGTATTGGGCGTGGTTGGTTAGCACAAGGGCTTGCTTGTCGTGTGTCAAAATCGGAGCGACCCCCTTGCCCTTTAAGCCTGCCTTGTCAATGAGCCACCCTGCGGGGATTTTGATAACATCGTCATTGATAGGATAGCTTGGCAAATCGGCAAATTGTTCTTTTAGGGCGGTAAACTCGCTCATTGGGATAATCGGATTTTGAAAAAACGACCCGCAATTTGCCAAAACGGTAGGGTTTGGCAATTTACTGTTGCGAATGTCAATGACCGCATAAAACACGTCAATGGGGTGGGGGGTGTCTCGTCCGTTTTTGTTGGCAAGCTCTTGTGCCAAACTTGCCAAATCGCCATAATTGGTTAGGGTTTTTGGGTGTTTGTGAAGCGTGAATACCACATGGCTAATCAAATACCGCCCTGCATTGTCCTTAAAAAAACTGTGGCGATAATCAAACTTGCAAGCGGTGTTGTCAAACTCGCATTTTTGACCGTCCGTCAAATCGTAAGCGATGACTTTTGTAATAAAATCAGAGACTTGCACGCCATAGGCTCCAATATTTTGTACAGGACACGCCCCCGCAAGCCCCGGAATCAGGGCAAGATTTTCAAGCCCAAAATAGCCCTTGTCTAGGCAAGTTTTGATAAAATCGTGCCAATTTTCTCCGCAAGCGACTTGCAACGTTACACGCTCATTATCTTCTTGCAAAATCTCAATGCCTTGTATCTTGGGCAATAAAACAAGGGCGTTTAGCACACTTGGCAAAATCACGTTACTGCCGTAGGATAGCACAAACAGCGGTAAATCGTGGCGTTTGGCAAAGGCTATGGCGGTCGTGATGTCATCGCCAAGCGTGTCAATGTCGTCCAAAATCATCGCATGGCGAGCGGTGCAGGACAGTGCCATGGTGTTGTTGTGCGATAGGTCGTGATTATTTAGAATGTTAGCCATGTTATTTTTCGCTTTGCCAAAGGTCTAGCCACGCACGGCTGACACGTTCGATATACCCAAACATCGTCCGAAAGTCGCTCACATCGCCATAATACGGGTCGGCAACTTCTTGTTTGGTGAACTTGTCAAATAGCACAACTTGGGCGGTGGCATCGGACGGCATCACCTTTTTGATATTGGCTAAGTTGTTGTTATCCATCGCAAAAATCACATCAAAGTCATAAAAATCCTGCGTGGTAAGCTGTCTTGCTCTAAGGGAAGTTAAGTCAAAATCAAGCGTACTGCCAACGTCTATCGCTCGTGGGTCAGGCTTTTCGCCCACATGATGATTGCCCGTACCTGCCGAGTCAAAATGGATACGAAGCCCTTGATTTTTGGTAAGTTTTGTCATGACGGCTTCGGCAGACGGACTTCGGCAAATATTGCCAAGACAAACAAAAAGAACAGATTTTGGGTAGTCATGATGATAGCCATTGTAATAGATGGTTGCTTAGATGGTTATTTGGATGAGCCGAGATAATCACTGGACATGAGTGGTGTTACAAGTTATTTTATCACAAATTACAGATGACCCATAGAACACCTGCAATTTGTATTTATTCTACTTTATACTCATTGAATGTGGGTTGGGTTTGTGTGATTGATGAGTAAGCTGGGATAAACGTGAGTTGTTTTGTTGTTTATTTCATCTTTACTTCATGGCTATCAATGTCTTTGGCTGTCATCAACATCTCATCAAGTCCATCAATCTGCAATGTCCGAACAGGAAAAGGAATGTTGATATTCTCCTCATCAAAGACATATTTGATGCGTTCTAACAGATCACAGTGTACCACCCACCAGTTATCATTATCGGTCCACAGATACAGGATAAGGTTCACCGAACTGTCAGCAAGTTCCGTTACACGCACAATGGGTTTGGGGTCTTTTAATACCAATTCATGCTCATCTGCAACTTGTATCATAAGATGGCGTGCGGTCTTGATATCGCTGTCATAACCGATACCCACAGCCACCTCCACACGGCGGTTAGGTAAAGATGAATAGTTGGTGCTTGCTGATGTCATGATGTCGCCGTTAGGGATGATGACCTCATGGTTATTGGGCGTTCGTATGCGAGTGCTTACCAAGGTAATCTCTTGAACAGTGCCTGTATGCCCTCCAATCTCCACATAGTCGCCACGGCGAAAAGGGTGAAATACCACAATCAGCACACCTGCCGCTAAGTTTGATACCTGATCTTTTAAGGACACACCAATGGCGACAGTCATGGCACCAAGTACCGCCACAAAAGAGGTGGTGCTAATACCAAGCTGGTTTAGCGATGCCAAAGTAACCGCTGCCAACATGACCCCATAGAGCAGATTACCCAAGAAGCTAACTGCTGTTGCATCTATTGAACCACGTACCATGGCATGTTTGGCAAGATTGACAATACGTTTACCAATCCATTTACCCACATAAAATATGATGATGGCAAGCATGGCCTTGATGGCAAATTCAGCAGAGTTGGCGATGAGCGTGCGAGTATCCACCGTAATACCGAGCAATTCTAGGGTATAATCACTGGCGGTCTCTACGGTTTTGGTCGTACCCGTAACAACCTCTCGGGTAGTCTCCGCCACCATCTCGCCTGTTTTTGATGCGGTGCTTTCTAGGCGTTCGGCGGACTGTTCGGCACTATTTTTCAGTTCGTCAAGAATCGGATCGGGGGTTTGTTTTGTCATAATTTAGAGTTTATCAAAATTGTGTTAATTGGTTACTTCAATTTTATCACTATATCGCCATGTACGAATGATTCTAATCTCGCTAAGCTTACCCATCTCTTCATCAAAATGACCATAAGGAGCAGATTGACGAACCGATTGCTTGGCAGCTTCGTCTAATATGGCAGAACCTGACGATTCAAGCAGACGAATCGCTTTGACATAACCATCGGGTGAGATAATCACCATCAAACGAACATCGCCCATGATATTATTGCGACGTGCTTCATTAGGATAATATTGATTGGCGATACGCTCAACATGGCGACGAAAATTTTCCAAATATCCTGCCGCAACCCCATGTGTGGTTGCATTGCTATTAACCGTGTGAATGTTGGATTTGGATGAAAAAACTTGCTGTTTTTGAGACAGTTGAGCTTCAAGTGTACGAATTTTTTTACGAATACGTTCTTCTTGGGACTCCAAATCGTTTTGATTTTTTTTGGTATTGTTGTCATTTTGGTTGTTTACATAGCGGACAGACAGTGTGGTACGTAGATAATTTTCTTGGTAGGCCTCTTGACGGCTTTGTTTTTGCAAGTTAATAATGTCTTGGGTCTCCTCCATGTCATCACTGACATCAGGACTGATCATGGTTGTTTCTTGGCGTAACTGCTGACGCACCTCTCCGCCACCCTCTTGACTGGCATTTGCCACAAAACGTGCTTCTTTGTTTTTCTCTTTATTATCACTTAAAACCGTCGCCACTTCTTGTGCCATCTCATTGGGCAACACATCTGCATTAAAACTCACCCCAAAAATCACAAAGACATGTACCGCCACTGCAATAACGGTCGCCATGGGAATGTCTGGATTTTTATCTTGTAGAATATGGCTTAGAAAATCAGGCAAGCTAGGCACAGGTTTTCTCTTAAATCAAAATGGTTGATATTCTATCTTAATTTGATAAAATTAACAAGTTGGCGATGGGCATTTTTTCATCTTAAATTCTTAAATCTTGTCCAATAACGAATAAAAAAGATGACAAAACTAAAAAATCCTGTTATAATTGTTAGGTATTGGTGACGTGGCTGAGCGGTTGAAAGCGCACGCCTGGAAAGTGTGTATACGTTAATAGCGTATCGAGAGTTCGAATCTCTCCGTCACCGCCATATTGTAAGCCCTGAATCTCATCAGGGCTTTTTACTCATCTGTGTCGCATCTAGCAGTTTGGCATCTGCCAGTTCTAGCTTATGAATGTATCTTTCAAACCAAAATGGAACAAATGGCAAAACAGAAGCCACAAGTCCGATGACAAAAACTTTTAATGACCAGCCCTTTACCTGACACGCCAAAAGTAGCAGCACAATAAACAACACAAACATCACCCCATGGAACATGCCTGCATATAATACCAAAAATGGCTTGCCCATCATGTACTTTAAAGGCATGGCAATCCCCAAAAGCAGGATGAAGGATACCCCCTCCAAAAAACTCACCAAACGCAATAGCTTTGTCATGATTTTTCCTGATTTAAAAAGCGTTATTCATCAATAATAAAATAAAACAAATGATAAAACAAAACAAATGATAAAACAAAACACCGAACGAGCGGTGTTTTGTGTTGGTATCTTACAACTTAGGGCGTGCCTTATTGTGCAGTACAGCTTACCTCAGCTGTGCCGTGTACGCCTGGATAACTAAATATTGCCATGTCGCCTTTTTCATGCCATTCGCCACCATGACCGAAGATGCCAGTATTTGACACATAACGTGAGCCTGACCCTCTCGTTGCAGCATTTAGAGTAGTGGTCGCACCTTGCAAAGTCAGTTCAACTTGGTTGTCATTGGGATAGTATAAAGATGGGGTCATGCCGTTATCGCACGAGAAAACCTTGGAAAATGGTTGATAATCTGGCAAAACAACCGCTGATGTGGCAGTTTGGTTAAGTGTTTTGGCATTGTTACAGCCTGTTAGTGTAAGAGCAACAGCCGTTAGTACTAATGCAAGTTTTTTCATGACAGCTCCTTAGAAGCGTGGTTAAAATAAAAAAGAAAATTAAAAATTAATTCAACCATTGTACGCAAAAATTGGATAAAATACAAGGTAATATTGTTGCAATTATTTCTCTTTTATTGATAGCAGTTTAATTTGTGTTTTATCTGTATCTAATTCAAAATATTTACTGTCGATGGCTTTGATAATTTCTTGAATATTTTGATAGCCAAAAATTCTAGGATTCAAATCTGGGTTTCTTTTAGCAATCTCAATTGCTAAAAGATTGATAGAAGTCCACTCATTTAAACCACGATAATCTATTATCACATCATGAACGATTTTTAGCACCTTGGCGAAACTGGGTTTTTTCCTTACAAATTTTTGTGAACCTTCTAGTTTTATCTCAAACAAATCTAATGCCTGCAATAATCCTGATAGTTTGGCACGCCTATAAGTTCTTGTATCAAAATCAGGCTTAATGGTTGCCAAGTGATTGCCTAGCGTAGATAAATTTGCCCAACCATCATCATCCGCAACATCTTTGATGGATTTATAAATAAGTTGCAAAGTTGGCTCGTCTACCTCAACTTGTTGATTAGGCATGGTTGTTGGTTTTTGATTAATATCACTAGACGATTGTTTAGTGCTGTCTTTTGGCGGTGTATTTGCGTTGTCTGCTGTTTTATTTTTTTTATCAGTAGTGATGAATTTTCCTTATTATCGAGTATTTCATTGGTATCATTTTCCACATAGTTTTGAGTTAGATTTTCTATATAAATAAATTTGTCGCACGCATTGATAAAAGCACTTGGTGTTTGGGTTTTGCCAAATCCATAAACCGTCAAGCCACTTTCACGAATACGACTGGCAAGCGGAGTAAAATCACTGTCGCTTGATATAATACAAAAGCCATCTAATTGATTGCCATACAGCAAATCCATGGCATTGATGATAAGCATCATGTCCGTGGCATCTTTGCCTTTGGTGTAGGCAAACTGCTGAATGGGTGTAATGGCATGCGATAGCGAAACATCACGCCAAACGTGTAGGCGATTGGTTGGCTTGCCGTTTTCATTAATCTCGCTACTCCAATCGCCATAGACACGCTTGACGATTGGCACGCCATATTTGGCAATCTCTTGTAGTACAAGCCCTATGGTCTTGTGAGATGTATTATCTGCATCAATGAGTACCGCCAACTTTTTCATATCACTCACTCACCCAAGCCCCATCTCTCCACACCAACGCAAACTTGGTCGCCTTACCGTCCTTTTCTGAGCCAACATATTGCTCGGCATTTTTGCGAGACCAACGTAATATGGTCGGATTGCCGTCATTGTCAGCTGTGGGGGCGGATAGTAGATAGTGGAATTTGGGATCAAGCTCGCCTTGTATGGCTTGCAATTCTGCCACTTTGGGCGGACGAGTTTCACGGATTTTGGGGAACTTGCTCGCTGCCAAAAACAGCCCAGCCGCTCCTTCTCGCAAGATATAATGGTCATCAAACCGTACTGAACGTAAATGTGGCATTAAAATGGGCGTCATGCGTGGCGGTGCAGGTTGTCCGTCTTTTTGGACTTTACGGGTGTTGTCGCATTTTTGGCAAGCAAAATACGCCCCAAACCGCCCCGTTTTTAGCTCCATTTGCCCATCGCATTTGTCGCAGTCAATGGTTGGTGCGTCATTGCCTTTGTGGGTTTCAAACACGCCTTTTTCTAGCAAATACCCATCGCAATCGGGGTTATTACCACAAACGTGCAATTTTAACCCACCGTCCACGATATAGCCGTCCATTGCCGTGTGGCATTTTGGGCAACGCTTTTTTTCTAATAACGACAAAATCTCGTCCGACTCATCGTCTGCCGTCTGATTGGCAAAGGCTTCTACCGCCATGAGATTTTTTGTGCCTTTACAGCGTTCTTTTGGCGGTAAGTTATAGCCTGTACAGCCCAAAAACACGCCCGTACCGCCTGTACGAATCTGCATGGGGCGACCGCACAAATCGCAATGCACATCAGGGACATCGGTGGGGTCGTTGGGTTTCATGCCGTCTTTGGCTTTGGCGGTTTCTAATTTGCCCTTAAAATCGCCATAAAATTCATCCAGCACTGCCTTATAATCCACATCGCCCTCTGCCACATGGTCAAGTTTGTTTTCCAAATTGGCGGTAAAAGTGTAATCCATTAAATCAGGGAAACTGCCTGTCAAGCGGTCGGTTACAATGTCGCCCATTTTTTCGGCAAATAGGCGTTTGTTTTCGGTGCGGACATAGCCACGCTCTTGAATGGTGGAGATGATAGACGCATAGGTAGACGGTCGCCCAATGCCACGTTTTTCAAGCTCTTTGACAAGGCTGGCTTCGGTATAACGAGCTGGCGGTTTGGTAAAATGCTGGCTTGGGATAATCTCGTTTACCGTCAAGCTCTCGCCCACGTTGACATCGGGCAGTAGCACATCATCGCTTTTGGCAGGGGGCTGGGCTTTGGTGTAGCCGTCAAACGTCATGACACGCCCTTTTGCCTTTAATTCCACATTGCCAGACGATACGGTCAAGGTCATGGATAGGTACTGGGCAGGGGGCATTTGACACGCCACAAACTGTCGCCAAATCAGCTCATAAAGCCTTTGGGCATCTCGCTCCATGTCTTTTAGATGAGCGGACAAGACTGCCACATCAGACGGACGAATGGCTTCGTGGGCTTCTTGGGCGTTTTGTTTATTACCATAGACGTTGGGATTTTTTGGCAGGTATTGACTGCCGTAATTAGTTTCAATGTACGTTCGTACACTTGATAAAGCGTCCGCACTCAAAAACGTGCTGTCGGTACGCATATAAGTGATATAGCCTGCTTCGTACAGGCGTTGGGCGAGCATCATCGTTTTTTTGACGTTAAAGCCAAGGCGTGTGCTTGCCGACTGCTGTAAGGTGGACGTGATAAAGGGAGCGGACGGCTTGGACTGGGTGGGCTTTTGCTCACGGTCGGACACGATAAAGGGGTTATTATTTAAAATATCAACGACCGCCATAGCTTCTTTCTCATTGGCAAGGCTTAACTCTTTGCCATTTTGGCGGACGGCTTCTAGATAAATGTTTTCTTTTGAACTGCTTAATGTATCGGCATGAATTTGCCAATATTCGGTGGGCGTAAAGGCACGAATCTCACGCTCTTTTTCTACGACAAGGCGAGTGGCAACCGACTGCACACGCCCTGCCGACAAGCCACGAGCGACCTTTGCCCACAGTAGGGGCGACACCATAAAACCAACCACACGGTCAAGAAAACGGCGAGCTTGTTGGGCGTTTACACGGTCGTAATTTAAGCTACTGGGGTGCTTAAAGGCTTCGGTAATGGCGGATTTGGTAATCTCGTTAAACACCACACGGCTGTATTTGCTGTCCGCTCCGCCGATGACTTCCTTTAAATGCCACGCAATCGCCTCTCCCTCACGGTCTAGGTCCGTTGCCAGATAAATGGTATCAGCCTCTTTGGCAAGGGCTTTTAACTCTTTGATGACTTTGGTTTTGTTGGGCAAAATCTCATAATGAGCCTGCCAGCCATTTTCAGGATTGACCCCCATACGGCGAACCAGAGCGTTATACGCCTTTTGCTCACGAGACAGTCCCGACTCGTCCGCTTTTTCGGCTTTGCCCGTCCCCGACACAGGCAAATCACGCACATGACCCACGCTAGAACGCACGATATAGCCCGAGCCTAGATATTTGTTAATGGTTTTGGCTTTGGCAGGGGATTCCACGATAACTAGGGCTTTGCCTTTGCCCGACACAGGGGTGTCCGCCATGTCGTCTTTGGCGGTTTTGGTCGTTTTTTTGGTGGGTGCTTTTGTGGCTTTGACGGTATTTTTGGTGCGTGTGCTGGGTTTTTTGGGAAGTGCCATGAGTTGCCTATTTATCTTATAATGTTAAAATGTTCACTTTATAAGGGGGCTTTGGCATTTTGTCAATAGTTTAGTAAAATATTTTAACAATTTTATACACAAGTGGTCGCTTAGTGGGGCGATTTTGGGGCATTGATATTTTGCACGCTTTGTAAAAAAGTTTTGAGTGCGAGCAAATCCTGCTCCATGATTGCCATCGCTTGCTCGTCTTTGATGGCAAAACTTTTGGCGTATTTTTCATCATGCCAGTAGATGGTTACGCTGTTGGCTTTGGTGGTCAGTCCTTGGATATAGGACAGTAGCGACTCGGGGGGCATGCCCACACTGACGGGCACGCCATCTTCGTTTTGCCAGTCGCCCCCCGTCCACAGCAGGCGTTTGGCAGGCAACTGCCAGCTGTCATCGATGACGGTGTACTGGGCTATCATGCCGTGATTACCTACCTGTTTGTCCTGTCTGCTCTCTTTGTGCTGTTTTAACCAATCGGGCATGGCAACCAGTTTGGGGTGCAAGTCTATCTTGCGGGCAAACATTCGCATGTCTCCCACTCGCACTTCACTCATCTTTGGCTTTAAGCCCATGATGTTGCCAAGCACAAACAGCACGGCAACGATGACGACAATGACCCCGATACTCACAACTGGCTACTTATTTTACTTATTTCTTAGCTTTGGCACTAAGTTCAATCAAGCGTTGCATGCCTGCAATCAGCTCTTCGTCATTAAACGGCTTATAAATAAAGCCCCTTGCCCCGACTTGCAAGGCTTGTAGTGCCGTCATACGGTCAGAGAGTGCCGAGACAACCAAAATACTCACGCCCGTTCCTTTGCCCACGATACGCTTGATGCATTCAAGTCCATCCATCTGTGGCATGGTCAAGTCCATGGTAATAAAATCAGGACGAAATTCATCAAATTTTAATACGGCATCCACGCCATTATTGGCGGTCGCCACAATCTCAATACTACTACCCTCAAAACAACGCTCAATGCGGTTACGAATAATATTAGAATCATCAACAATCATCAGACGATAAGCCATTCTTTACTCCAAAATCTAAAAATCACAAACAGACCTGGGGCGTGTCCGCCTTTGGTATTTGCAATGAAAAATGAGAAAAATCGCACGTTTTTCAAGGAAAAAGTGAAGTTTGATAGTCATTCTATCAAACAAGCTTTTGACGATGAAAAACAAGATTTAGCCATTTTTCATGCAAAAATTGATTTGAATTATAAAATTCTCATTAAATTTTAATAAAATGTTATCAAAGGCAGGCACGCCCCACTCAGGTCTGTTTTTATTTATATTACTGTGCATCAAAGTTGATGACAATCTTTGTATTTAGCCCTGGCTGACTCTCGACATTGATTTTACCATTAACTTCTTTGACCCACTCACGCACGATGTCCATGCCCACACCACGCCCACTGTCTTCATCGACACCATTGGCAGTTGAGACACCTGAGCGGAACATGATAGCGTATAGACGACTGTCGGGCAAGCTTGATGCTTGTTCGGCACTCATAAGATTCATCTCAATGGCTTTTTGACGCAGTTTTTGTAAATCCACGCCTGCCCCGTCATCGATAATACTCATACGTAGCTGATTGCCATATTTTAGGAGCATTAGCGTGATTTGCCCCACCTCGCTTTTGCCCACCAAAATACGCTGTTCTGGGCGTTCGATACCATGAGCGATGGCATTTTTAAGTAGCTGAATGCCGACATCTTGGCAGAACTTTTTGAGCTTATCAGTCATCTGAATATCTTCAAAACCTGTTAAGTTTACCTTAACTTTTTTGCCTTGACGTTCGGCGATTTGCTGAGCATAATCACCAAAGTAGCTTTGCCAATCTAGCGAATGACTACTTGGGGCGACAGTGACAGATTTGTCATCTGTCTGCGTCATCACACTTTGTACGCTTTGCCCGACATCATCTTTGTCTATTTCTTTTGCCACACGGCTAATTCGTTGCAAGAGTTTTTCTACAAATTGGTTCAAATCCAAAATGTCATTTAGAATAATCGTAAAGCCCAAAAAGTCCTGACCTGAGACCGTGCTTTGATTGCGAATTAGCACCAGATTCTCTTCGCCTTGCTCGGCAAGATGCACAAAGCTACCCATCTTAATGGCAGATGCTTCGCCTTTTAGACTGTGCATTTTTCTAAATAGGGCTTGGGCTTTGTTATGTAGCTGACCTTCAACTCTTAGAATCTCGTTCATCTCACTCACACGCTCATAAGTGTTATTGATGAATTGATTTAGTACGTTGATACGACGTTTAGGATGTGTCCAATCATCTCAATCTGACGGTCATGCTGCGCCTTTTCACTCTCCAAAGTTTTTTCAAGTAATACCGAGTCGGTCACATCAACAACGCTCACAAAGATTTCTTCGACTTCATCGTTGTCGCTCTCTTGAACACGCAAGAAGCTAAACGACAGGTATTTGACCACCGTATCTCCCTGCTCGTTCATGACGTTTACTTTGATTTGTCGTAGTGGGTTCAAATCCCCAATCAACTCTGATACCACCCAAGGATTATAAAGCTGTTCAACAAACAGCTTGGTTGCTTCAATATCATCACGCCCTACCATGCCTTGCAACAGCTCGGTCAAGGTAATGCCTGCAATGTCCTTACGCCTCAAGATGACTTCTAGATTCTTAGAGTGAGCATCCGAGATGACAAAGTTTTTGTCAATCAAGAACAAACCCTCTTGTACCGTGCCTAGGATGTTGGTCGTCTGGCGACGGGCAATTTGTAGGTTACGGTCAGATGCGGTCAGTTTTTTCAAGAAATAAAACACAAACCAAATAAAATACAGACCTGCCAGCACAAAGCCCGCCATCATCACGTTTCTGGCAAGTGCTGTCCATTCCAAGCCTCTGACTGTTTGATTGTCCCACACCACCGACACCGGACCATAAACTTTTTCGTCAAACTCATCAAAAATATGTCTTGCCACAGGATTGATGTCCGCTTGGCCATCTAGCACAGGATTTAGACGCTGTTTATAATCCATCCACCATGCTTTTAATTCATTAAATGCTTGGACATCCTCAGGGTGCGTGAGCACTTCGACAGGCACCGTTCTGTCTTCAACTTGGTACTCACCGCCTGTCTCATAAAGACGCATGTACTCATCAACCGCATCCACACTTTTTCTTAGTGCTGCCACTGCCTCGGGTCTCTCTTCATCAGTCGCAACTTGCAATCGCTGGGTCAATAAGTTGACATTATAATACTCATCACTTAGATAACCAAAGATATCAAAGAAGTTAGAGATTTTGTTAACTTGTTGGTTGGCATGATAGTTAAACCGTTCCAAAAAACCTAC
>NZ_MXAN01000039.1 GCF_002027545.1 Moraxella lacunata | reverse complement strand
GCTGGCTAGGGCTTCAAGCGTGCCTTGACGAACAGCGTCAAGTGCAGGGTGTTCGACGATGGCGGTAATGGCAATCGATTTGCTCTCGGCAGTCGTCGGGGCTTGGGCGGTCTCGCTTTGGCTGGCAGGTTTATCGCCACCACAGGCAAACAGTAGCGAGCAAAGCGTGCTCATGCCGATAAGTTTGGGAAATTTGGCACTGATGGTCGCCATGACAGATTCCTTGTGTAACAATATGATGACTTTTATTAAATCTCTTTCCAAACTAAAAGTAAACCCTTATAAGTATTGGGGTTGAAGTTTTTAAAAATCCATAAAAATCAGGGTTTGGAAAGAAGTCTATTATAGAGTAGTTACAGAGCGATGACAATAGTTATGAGAATGAAAATATAAAAATTTTTAAAAAAAAATGATTAGGTGCGGGTCTAATTTTACGATGGGTTTGATGGGGTTGTTATGGGTATTTTAAAAACACTGAGAATAAAGCATGAGATAGTTTTATTTAAAAAATAAAACTAATAAATTTAAAAAATAAATCATATTTGCAATAGTATTACACACTCATTTACAAGTATAATACATAATACAACTCATTATCATTTTTATTAGGTATTTTGTATCATGTGTAAATTTCCCTTGTCTTTATTAAGTATTGCCATGTTTGTCGCGACCAATGCTCAGGCAGATGATGGTGAGCCGACCGTCATGCTGGGGCATGAGACCATCACCATCTCCAAAGACGCTGGCAAATACGTCGCCATCACGCCCAATTCCCTAAAAGACGACAGTCCCCTGTATGAGACCGCCCAATCAGTGAGCGTGCTAACCCCACAGCAGGTAGAGCAAAAACAAGCCAGCACCGTTGCCGAGCTTTTGGAAAATGTGGCAGGCGTGTCATCAGGCGTGCAGGGTCGGCGCGGGTGGGATGACTTTATCATTCGTGGGCAAGTATCATCCAATCAAATGTATGTGGACGGTATGCGTGTGCAAATGTCGTCTAAAAACCTGCGAGCGTGGGACGTGGCAGGAGCGGACAGCATTGAAGTGGTCAAAGGCACGACCACTACAGGCTACGGCATGGCATTGCCAAGCGGGATTGTCAATATCACCTCAAAACGCCCTGACAGCGAGACCTTTGCCAAAGGCAAAATCACGGTTGGCAGTTTTAATAACAAAGAGCTTGCCTATGACCTAAACTATGCCCCAAACGACAGCAAAAAAGGGGCATTTCGCCTAAATGGACGGTTTTCTGACCGTGATGATGCAACCGACCACGTCTTTTTCAAAGATAACTACATCGCTCCAAGCTATATGTTTGATTTGGGTAATGACACCGATTTGACCCTTTTGGGCAGTTATCAATGGCGTGAATATCTCCGTCAGCAAGGCTTGCCACACAACAACACCATAGACCTTACCACAGGCGAGCAAACCGTACGCAATGCCCACGAGCAGTATTCGTCCAGTACGTTTTTTGGCTTGCCTGATTATGGTTATGAACAAAAAACCTTGCGTTTGGGCTATGATTTGGCTCATCATATCAATGACAAGCTCACCTTTAAGTCCATTTTTGCCATTAACAAAACCGACACAGACGGCAAGCCTGTACTTTCAACCGCTCATAACAATTTTTATAGCACGGGCAATATCGGTCGCCAAATTAACAATCAAATCAAAAAAGACACCATGCTCACCAGCGACAACCGCTTTGAGACTTATTTTAATACAGGTAACGTTGAGCATGATGTAACAGTAGGGCTTGACCTATTGCGTGAAAAAAGCGACTATTATCGCCGTAATGACCGAGCTTATCCCAATTTTGACATCAACAATCCAAGCTATGACGTATCAAGCATTACAGAAGGTACGCCTAGCCAAAATATTACCACTACTCAATACGCAGGGCTGTACGCCAAGGACAGTATGCGTTATGATGACTGGATTTTTGGGGCGAGCGTCCGCCACGACTGGGCAAAAACGGACGTGGATAACGTGCTGACAGGAGCCAATGCCAAACGCACAGACGGCGAATTTACAGGCAGTGTGTCCGCCATGTATGATTATCAAGGCAAATTCGCCCCTTATGTCAGCTTTGGTACGTCCTTTCAACAAAACACCAGCACAGGACAAAATGGCGAAGTGCTAGACCCCGAAAAAGGTCAAAATGCCGAAATTGGCGTAAAATTTCAAGGCTTTGACAAACGCTTGCAAGGCTATGTGTCCGCCTATGACATCACTCGCAAAAATGTTGCCGAAACGATTTATGACGATAGTGGGGTTGGCACAGGATATAGCGAGCTTGTGGGTAAGCAACGCACCAAAGGTTTTGAGTTTGAAAGTGCGTTTGTGATGAATAACCAATGGAATATCTCGGGTTCGTACAGCTATATCCCAACCGCCAAAATCGTGGAAAACAGCCGTGCGTCCAATGTCGGTCAGCGTATCAGCCAAATCCCAGAACACTCTGCGTCCGTGTCCACGCAATATCATTTTAGCCCTGACCGTTTGGGCTGGTATGTCGGTGGTGGCTTGCGTTATCAAGGCGACAGACGAGCGTGGCGGACAGCGGTCAATAACCGTGGGGTAGAAACCACGCATTTTATTGATTTGCCAGCCTATACCGTGCTTGACGCTAAGGCAGGCTATGAAGCCAAAAATTGGGGTGTGGGTTTGGCGGTCAAAAACTTGACGGACAAAGACTATCTTATCGGCACAACGCCCAACTCCCAGCTTGTCTCTTATGGCGAGCCACGCAACATTCGTGCGACTTTGACTTTTAAATATTGATAACACGCACCCTTTGCCCTTTTTCGCTTTGAAAAAGGGTTTTTATTTTTAAAAATAAGGCAAGTTATGGATTGGCAATACGAGCTTATCACGGCGGTATTTTGGTTATTTAAGGCATTTTTTTGGGTGGCGGTGGTGCTGTCGGTGGCGGTGTGGGCGTTAAAATTTACCCCCTTTGGCAAAAAATTTTGGCACATTGCCAAGCCTTGCCTAAGCCGTGCCAACACCGCAAAAGCCCTTGTGATGATTGGGCTTTTGATTTTCTTTGTGCTTTTGGAAGTTAAAATCAGCGTGCTAAATACGCAGTTTTATAATAAATTGTACAGCTCATTACAAGACATGGACGCACAGGCGTTTTGGTTTTTTGCTCTGCTAAATGCCAGTTTGATGATGTTTAAAGTGGCACAAGACGTGGTGGATAGGTTTGTGGGCGAAGCCTTTGAGATTAAATGGTGGGAGCGGTTTAATGCCGTACTACTTGACCGCTATTTGTCGCACAAAAACTACTACCGCCTAAAACACACCCACGACCTGCGTACCCCTGATAACATCGACCAGCGTATCGAGCAGGACGCTAAGGAGTTTATCACAATCACGGTGGAGATGGTGCGTGGGGTTATCAATGCGGTGATGTCTATCATTGAGTTTACGATTATATTGTGGGGGCTGTCGGGGATTTTGAGCGTGTTTGGCGTGAGTGTGCCAAAGGGTGTGGTATTTTTTATTTATGGTTTTATCATCGTGGCGACTGCCTTGTCGGTGTGGATTGGGCGACCGCTCATCAGGCTTAATTTTGATAAAGAACGTTTGCATGGCGATTATCGTTATTCGCTGATACGAGTGGCGGACAATGCCGAGAGCATTGCCTTTTATGATGGCGAACACCAAGAAAAACGCCATTTGGCAGGGCGATTTGGGGCGATTATTGACAACCGATGGGCGATAATTCGTAGGCTTTTGGGATTGGACGGCTTTAATACAGGCGTAACCCAAGTGGCTCAGCTATTGCCACTCATGCTCCAAGCCCCACGTTTTTTTGCAGGCGAGATAAAATTGGGCGATATGCACCAAACGGTGCAGTCGTTTAACCGTCTCATGCGAGCGTTGTCGTTTTTTCGGCTGTTTTATGAGAGCTTTACGTTGTATCAAGCACGGCTGAACCGTCTGTATGGCTTTTTGACTCGCCTTGATGTGCTGGATAATACGCCACTTGACAAATCAACGGTAAAACATGATGATAACGTATTGATATTAAAAGACTTTGGCATAAAAACATTTGATGATAAGGTGTTGATTGATGGCATAAATATCACGCTACACGCAGGGCAAGCTCTACTGATACAAGGCACGTCAGGCACAGGCAAAACCACGCTGTTAAAGGCGATGGCAGGGATTTATCCTTTTGGTACGACAGGGCAAGCGGTCATGCCTACCGCCAAAACGCTGTTTTTGCCCCAACGCCCCTATATGCCCCAAGGCACGTTACGAGATGCCATTTGCTATCCTGACATACAGGCAAACGATGACAAGATAAAGGCGGTCATGGCACGTTGTCATCTGGGCAAGCACATTCACGCTCTAGATGTGGACAGCGATTGGCAGGTTAATCTATCCCCAGGGGAGTTACAACGAGTGGCGTTTTTGCGTGCGTTGCTCGTTAGGCCGTCTGTGGTATTTCTTGATGAAACCACGTCCGCCCTAGATGAGCCGACCGAGACCGCCCTTTATACCACGCTAAGGGACGAGCTACCCCAAGCGATTATCGTGAGTGTGGGGCATAGAAGTACGCTTTTGGCGTTTCATGATAAAAGGGTGGTGCTTGGGTGGGGTTAAAATGGGTTGGCGGTTTATATTTTACTTGGTTTATGTCAAATCATCATCGCTTTTATTAAACCGTAATCCCGATGTCTTAATTGCCCAAACAAGCTCTACCAAGGCACGATTGTTGGTTAAAGGTTCACCGTCTAATATGAGTACATAGCCTGTATTATCAATCCACAAAAACATAAAACTTGTGGTTGGCATGAGCAGTTCAACATCACCAAAGAGTGAAACAGCCTGTCCAGCGATGGCAAGTCCACGTTCATGCTGACGTACAAAAAAGTCAAAAAAGTCCGCCCCTGCCACCGCCAGCCTATCCGCTTCATCGGTTGTGTAACCAATGCGAGCCAAACAAAAACCTTCATTAGAGCCAATGACAGCTTTGCGAGTACCTGACAGACTTGCCACGACATAAGGTAAGAATTTATCCAATGGCATATTAGGAGCAGGTAAGTTCTGTGATAGGTGTTGTATCCAACCTTTTTCATCAAACTCATCTAGCCATTCATGTGAATACTTATTTAACCACTCTTTGGTAGACATGACATGAGTCTGCGAGACGAGCGTTTGTAGAGCTTTGTGCTTGTCATTGGGTGTGGCATAAGCAAAAGCATGCATGACACCAGATGGTGTTAGCGTAAGATAGGGATTTTGGTGGTCATTTGGCATGATTGATTACCGAAAATAAAAACTAAGAGGCGATCATATAGATGAGTGAACGCACCATACGACGCATTTGTTCACGGTCACGGGCATCAACAATCATGACGTTAGCACCAACACCACGTTCCATCAATCGTTTTGAGAGTGTCTCATGTAAATCCCAAGGCATATTTTCAGCATGGGTAACACCGACCACTAAGGCACTGCTTTTGATGAGTGGTGAGAAAGCATCAAGATAATAATCCAAGTCATTCACAGGGTCTTTTTCCTCAGCGTTTAGCAGTAGGATAAGACCCAAGGCATTCTCACTTAAAATCTCCCACATAAAGTCAAAACGTCTTTGCCCTGGGGTGCCATAGAGTCGCACCTGTTCACCGCTGTCTAGTATCATAACCCCATAGTCCATGGCAACCGTGGTTGTCTTTTTGATGAGTTTGGTGTCATCGGAGGCAACTTCATCGGTCGTTACCACACCTTTGTCAGACAACACTTGAATGGCAGCTGTTTTACCTGCCCCCACAGGGCCTGCGATGATGAGTTTATAGGTTTGTTCACGGACTTCATTGATGGCACTCATTGCACTCTCCGTTTTGTGTTTGGTATTAAAATGATAATTTGTTAAGCAGGCGTCTAAAAAATCCTGTTTTGACAGCTTGGGTTACGCCTTTATTGGCAGTTGTCTTGGGTGTAGATTCTTTGTCGTATTTATTCTTTTCATGTAGCAGTTTATCTAGGGGGGTTTGTAGATAAAAAGAGTTTTTTAGCACTTCAATATCTGCCGACCCAGACAGGATGGATAGCAAAAATATGCGGTGCAGGATGGATGGGTTTTTTTGGGTCAACTCACCAAATACCATGTCAAGTTGGTCAAGGTTTTTAGGGACGATTAGGCATGATGATACGATTGCATGGACGTATTCGGGGATGTCTTTCATGCCTGAAAAGTTGGGCATGTAGCGAATTTTTAGTTTTAAGGTATTTCTGGGGGCATTAATGCGAGTAGGTAAGATGGTTGAATAAATTTGCCACAAAAAACTGTTGAGTGAATAACGACGATAACCTTCATTTTTGATGTTGTGTAGCATTCTATCAAATTCTGCATCACTTAGGGCGATATTGGTAATATTGGTTCTTAGTACCTGACAGTTACCTGCGATGGAAAAATAGTCAAGCAGACGGTCAAGGTTTTGTGTCAGGGCGATGGCTTTTTTAGGATAGACATAGACCATTTGGTTGCCGATGACGATTTTAAAAGGATGTTCTTGGGCAAAAATATGAATCAATTCATAGATGACATTATTGGGACAGACACCGCTAAAACAAGTATTAATCACACTTTGGATGAATTTGCCATTTTCGCTGGACGTGTGTTTGGTCAGTTCTGTTTGCTTGGTATCGGTACTATCGTGTAGATGATTGACAGATTTGCTATATATTAAGGCACGATTTTTGGCAGCATCAGCAGGGTTTTTTTGTAGGCGTGTGGCGGCGTCAATGAGTTGCGACAGCACCGCTTCCATGTCATGTTTGGCATATGGGGTGCTCAAAAAGAAGTTGGTTGCATGGGGTAAAAAGTCAGCATTTTGCCATTGTTTGATATGACCACGTGTCAATAATAAGGATGCACGAAAATCCAAAAAATCCACCAAATTTTTGATGTGTTGGTTATTAAACAGCGACATACCCACACCATCTAGATTGATAATGGCAGCAAAGGCATCATCAGCATCTCTGCCAAGCGTGGGTAAGGTCAGACACAAATCATCACTAAAACAGCGTTCCAATACTAAGTACTCCACATTAGGATAGTTACGTTGTAATAGCAAGGTTAATGCCCCAGCACTAGGGCCTGAGAAACCCGCCAATAATATTTTTAATGCCATAGTATCTCCAAAAGCCAGATTTTAGTGGTTGCAGACGCATAAAAATAAGTAGAATGTTCACCCTCTATCATATCGTCTATGTGCCATATCATCTATGTATAAAAAATAATCTTAAAATAATCTATGTATGAAAAATCTAATGTATCAACCTTTCAAGTTCAGTGCGACAAGCCACCCATCGCATGTCAAATACCCAATTATGTTTGCCAAGTTTGAACCATGCTTTCATGAACGCCACTAAGTCATGACAAGCCAAACAATGGTTAAAAAATTCATTTTCTAAACGCATGACCTCATCATGATTTTGGGCTTTGTGAGCTGTCAAAATAGACTCCAACAGGCGTTGGGCAAGCAAAGTGGCATCATCACTACTGACACGCAGTTTATGACTGGGCACATCAAGTGTGGGTGTGGTAAGTACGCTCCAACGTGTCGCCAGAAGGTTATTTTTTTGTAAATAATATTTACGTGTTATGCAGTCGTTGATGATTTGCCAAGCTTGGGTGTTAAGACGTGGTTTAAAGGTTTGGATGAACTCGGGGTTCATCATGGGTGCATCATACCAACAGCCAAAAAAATAATCCGATAATGCCCCTTGTAGAGGTTCGCTTTCGTCTAATTTTTTGGCGACATTGATTCGCTCTTTGTGATACTGTCCTGCCGATGGATTTTTTAGGACAGCACGAGAATAATGACGAAAGTGATGGTAGTCATCAGCGTGATGGATTCTGTTCATAAACTGGTCTGTGATGATGAATAAAAACAAGTGGGTCAAGTGTCAAACCCACTTATCTCTTACTTAGTCAAGCAGGGTTTCCATTAGGTCAATCATGAATTCAGCATCTTCATCATCTATGGGTTCAAAACCGTCTGTCATGCCAAGTTCACTTAGCACCGCTTGACCATCAGCATCACCTTTTAAGGATAAAATGACTTTGGCGATATCATCTGCTTGGGTGAAGCCGTCTTTGACCAAAATGACATGAGAGATGGTGGCGATATTGCTTTCAATGAGTACGTTTAGTTGTGATTTGGTGAGTTTTGACAGTGAGTGATAAATTTCAGCGATAAAAAACGCCACATCCGCTTCGCCTTTTACCACTTGTTTGGCAGCGGCTTGATAAGTCTCGGTGATGATAAATTCAACATCATCTTCGCTTAAATCTACCGCTTCAAGCAGACGCAGACCGATGAGTTTGACATCACGGTTATCTGCCATGGCAATCTTAGTGCCTGCGTTTAGGTCATCTAGGCACTTGATATTACCACCAGCTGATGAAATGATTGTCATTTCATCAGATTTGCCAATGGGGCGAGCGATGGCACGATAGCCATCTTCACGGATGAGTTTGGCAGCATCAAAAGGGTTGGCATAGATGACTTTGATATCATCTTTTGCCAAACTGTCTTCTTGTTCGGCGTGCGAGACGGGTGTAACAAGGTGTAGGTCATGACCTGAACGTTTTTGTAGCAAGGTATTAAACATGTGCCAACCTGCAAAACGTTCTGGTGAGAAATCAGGGGCAATTAAAAAATTATAAGCCATTATTCTGCTCCTTTCATGGTAAGGTATTGAGCTGCCGTCTCTTCAATCTTGCTACGGCTGGGCTTACGGCGTACGGAGGTATAACCCACAGTCTGACCACGACGTACGTTTGGCACGACAGTGGCATATACCCAGTAGTGTGAGCCATCTTTGCATAGGTTTTTGACGTAGCCATGCCATTTTTTGCCCTCTTTGACGGTCTTCCACAAATCAGCATACGCTGCTTTTGGCATGTCAGGATGGCGTAAGATGTGCTGGGGTTTGCCAATCAGTTCATCTTCGGTATAGCCGCTAATCTCAACAAAGGCATCATTGACATGGGTTAATACGCCATTTAAATCCGTGCGAGAGACGATGAGTCTGCCATCAGGGTATGGACGCTCTACACCTGTATCATAGACGGTGCGTGTTGTGCCATCAAAAAAGGTTAGGTTATATTCAGTAGCATCGCCAGTGGGCTTTGCCATATCATCTAGTTGAATGCTCAAAACAAGTCTCCTTAATAACTTATCAATACTTCATGGCTTATCAATAAAAGGGTAAAGATTTAGATGAGTTTTGCCAATGCCTCAGAGGCTCGTTTAATGTCTAGAAATATCAGACCCAGTTTGGCGTTTGGTTTGGCAAGAATGGTCAGTACCGCCTCACCACCTGCTGATGTCATGATGACATAGCCTTTTTCACCTTGTACGAGCAGGCGGTCAATCTTACCACGAGCCAGTTCAGAGCCTGCACGGTCGCCCAAAGACAGTAGGGCGGCACTCATGGCACCCACACGATCTTCGTCAATACCAGAGGGTAGGGCAGAGGCAATCATCAAGCCGTCTGTTGAGATAAGAGCAGAGGCCTCAACGTCGGCAGATGAGCTGTTTAGGTCATCTAGGATTTGTTGGAACATGTCGGTACGCATGGTGTGTCTCCTTTGGGTGATAAAATTTTGATAAAATTAAATGGTTGGATTGATGTTGGTGGTTTGCCATCATCAATCAAACCTATTATACAACCATTAATGATAAATACAAGCATTTTAATAATAAATACAATATGAAAAGCAGACGTTTGTTAGTTGCTGTTGATCATGCTTTTTGATTGTGCTTTATTATTGAATTGGATTTGGTGAAATTAAACGGATTTTAAACAGTTTGTCCATAAAAACCAAAGCGTACCAAAGGCAAATACAACCTATGATGAAACACAAAACCCTTACTATTATAAGGGTTTTGTGTTTTGTTGGCAAGAGTTAAAAATAACCACAAAGGTTAAGCATTAACGATTTGGAGCAAAAGCTGCCAACTCTGGGTTAATGTCTGTTTTGGCAACGGTGTTAGCGTAGTTGCATAGGGTAGACAGTGCCACGCCCATGATGACATCTAGGACGTTTTGGTCGTTGTAACCGGCTGATTTAAAGGCTTCTAGCTCTTCGTCAGAGACCTGACCACGCTTGTCGATAAGTTGCATGGTAAACTGAGCTAAGGCTTGATATTTGGCATTTTGGTCAATGTTAGTGCGGCCACGTAATGCCTCTACAATGGCAGGGGGCATGTTTAGGCGAACTTCGGCAACCTTGGTGTGTCCTGCCACACAAAAATCACAGCCGTTATGTGCAGCGGCGGTAATCTGAACAACTTCAACCTCTTCGGCGGTCAGAGAGTTTTTGCTGTTCATTTTACTTACCTCTTGATACATTTCAAGGGCTTGTGGTGAGTTGGCAAGCACACCGATGAGATTTGGGATAAAGCCATTGGCTTTTTGTACCGCTTCAACACGCTCTTTGGCTTTTTCTGGGGCGGTGTCAACAGTGTGTAAAGTAAGACGGGTCATAAAATGCTCCTGATGAAAATTTAATATAATATGGGAGTGGATATAAAAATTACAAGCGCTTTTTGAAAATTTATAAATTTATATAAAAATCAATGGCTTAAAAAAAATTTACGACCCATTGGATTTTTATCATTGAAAATTTTGCATTTGTCAAGCATATATTTGACAAGCGGGAAAAACTTTTCCCAAACGCAAAAAATAAACGATAAAAGGTAAAACCATGAACTTTGACAAATACACCGCAAAATTACAAACCATTATCCGAGATGCCCAATCGCTTGCCTTGTCAAAAGACAACACCGCCATTGGCTCGGCTCATCTGTTATCCGTCATGCTAAACGACCCGTCTGTCGTGGCAACCCTACAAAACGCAGGGGCGAATGTGGCGGTATTGCAGTCTGAAAGCCGTGCCTTACTTGACCGTCAAGCGGTGGTTGCCACACCCACAGGGCAAGTCAATGTGGGGCAAGACGGCTTGCAGGTGCTACACCTTGCCGAACGCCATGCCCAAAAAGCAGGTGATGAATTTGTGGCGAGCGAATGGCTACTTTTGGCATTAGCCGAGCAAACCGACAGCAAAAAAGTGCTTGAAAAATCAGGCGTTACGACCGCCATTTTAACCCAAACCATAAAAAACCTTAGGGGGAGCGACACCGTGAATACTCAAAATGCCGAAGACACCAGACATGCCCTAGAAAAATACACCGTCAATCTGACCGACAGAGCAAAAGAGGGTAAACTTGACCCTGTCATTGGGCGAGATGATGAGATTCGTCGTACTGTGCAAGTCTTGTCAAGACGCACCAAAAACAATCCTGTTTTGATAGGCGAACCGGGCGTGGGTAAAACCGCCATTGTCGAAGGGCTTGCCCAACGTATCGTCAATGGCGAAGTGCCTGAGAGTTTAAAAAACAAAGAAGTTTTATCGCTTGATATGGGGTCACTCATTGCAGGGGCGAAATATCATGGAGAATTTGAAGAGCGTCTAAAAGGTGTGCTAAACGACCTTGCCAAACAAGATGGTAACATCATTTTATTCATTGATGAATTGCATACCATGGTTGGGGCGGGCAAGACCAGTGGGGCAATGGACGCTGGCAACATGCTAAAACCTGCACTGGCTCGTGGCGAGTTGCGTTGTGTGGGGGCGACCACGCTTGATGAATACCGCCAGTACATTGAAAAAGACCCTGCTTTGGAGAGACGTTTTCAAAAGGTGTTGGTGGACGAGCCGAGTGTGGAGGACACCATTGCCATTTTGCGTGGGCTAAAAGAGCGGTATGAGCTACATCATGGGGTTAGAATCATGGATGCTGCCATCATCGCCGCCGCCAAAATGTCGCACCGCTACATCACTGACCGCCAACTGCCTGATAAGGCGATTGATTTGATTGATGAGGCCGCTTCTCGCATAAAAATGGAGCTTGACAGTAAACCTGAAAGCCTTGACAAACTTGACAGACGCATCATTCAATTAAAAATGCAGTTAGAAACTGTCAAAAAAGAAGACGATGCAGGCAGTCAGGCACAAGTTAAACAGCTACAAACTCAAATTGATGAATTGGAAAAAGAATATAATGATTTAGAGGAGATTTGGAGGGCTGAAAAGGCACTGGTAGAGGGTACCAAGCATGCTCAGATTGAGCTTGACAAGGCACGCATTGCCCTAGAAAAAGCCCAACGTGAGAGCAACTGGGAGCAGGCAGGGCGTTTGCAATATGAGATTATCCCTAATTTGCAAAAACAGCTTGCCGATGAACAGTATGATGATACAAATACGCCTAAATTGCTTAGAAATAAGGTAACAGATAATGAAATTGCCGAGGTGGTGTCGCACGCCACAGGCATTCCTGTCGCCAAGATGATGCAGGGCGAGCGTGATAAGATGCTTGGCATGGAGACGATTTTGCATGAGCGTGTGGTCGGTCAAGACGAAGCGGTCAAATCGGTTGCCAATGCTGTTCGCCGCAGCCGTGCAGGACTCTCCGACCCCAACCGCCCTAGTGGTTCGTTCCTATTTTTAGGGCCAACAGGCGTGGGTAAAACCGAGCTGACCAAATCGCTTGCCAATTTCTTGTTTGATGACGAGACCGCCATGGTGCGAATTGACATGAGCGAGTTTATGGAAAAGCACAGCGTGAGCCGTCTGGTGGGAGCTCCCCCTGGCTATGTGGGCTATGAAGAAGGGGGCGTGCTGACCGAAGCGGTTCGCCGTAAGCCGTATAGCGTGGTGCTGTTTGACGAAGTGGAAAAGGCTCACCCTGATGTCTTTAATATCCTACTACAAGTCTTAGATGACGGGCGTTTGACCGACTCTCAGGGGCGTGTGGTGGACTTTAAAAACACCGTGATTATCATGACCTCAAACCTTGGCAGTCATAAAATCTTTGACATGGCAGGGGACGAGTACGAAGAGATAAAATCGGCGGTCATGGAGTCGGTAAACGCTCATTTTCGCCCCGAGTTTATCAACCGTATTGATGAGATTGTGGTCTTTCATCCGCTTGGGCAGTCGCAAATGGCGGGCATTGCCAGCATTCAGCTTGACCGCCTAAGAGCCAGACTAAAAGAGCGTGAGCTTGGTCTCGTCTTATCAGACGAAGCGATGAACGAACTGGTGTCGGTGGGTTATGCCCCTGTGTTTGGGGCAAGACCGCTCAAACGTGCCATTGTTCAAGAGATTGAAAATCCCCTTGCCCAAAAGCTCCTAGCAGGCGAGTTTGTCGCAGGCGATACCATTTCGGTGGGGGTGGAAAATGGGGTGTTGACGTTTGATAAGTTAAAATTTAACTAAGTTTTGTAAGGATAAAAAGGGTGGATAATTCCGCCCTTTTTGTTTGGGTATTTTTCTTATCAATGTTTTGTGTTATGATAGCAAAATATACCATTCTCAATTTGATATAAGCCATTGAGTTATCAAGAGTGAATGGATTCTCCCTTACTATCCAAAATTACTCAATAAATCTCTTTCCAAACTAAAAATAAACCCTTGTAAGTATTGGGGTTGAAGTTTTTAAAAATCTACAAAAATCAGGGTTTGGAAAGAAGTCTAATCATATTTTGGGTTGAGATTGAAGTAAAACTGCAAATTAGGAGTATCTCATGAAAAAATACCTATTGGGCATATGCCTTGCATTATCCATGCAGGCGACTGCTTATGTTGGGGCGACTGCCAATTTTACCAAATCTATTTTTGATAAAATAATAACTTATTCGATCATGGATAGTTTGCAAGAACATGATACCGCCAAGCAGGCGTGTGCCATAGATATCGTCACCTCACAAACCAAGAGTCTGGCGGAAAACTATGTAAATACCGCCTTGACCAAAGATGAACTACCACTCATGGATGAGTTTTTTGACACATCATTGGGTCAGGACATGATTGCATGGGTGGAGTTTGGCAATATGGATGATATAGACGATTTGGATAAAATGTTTGATTTTGACAAATATCCCACAGGGAAGTATGAGAAATATCGAGCGGTGACGGATAAATATTTTGATTCAAACATGATAGAACAGGTATTTTCAGATGATGTTACGCTGTTGGGGGCGTTTTTGGTGTCTGCTGTCAAATGCAATATCTTTGATTCGGAGCAGTGAAGGTAGATTGCACGGATTAAAGTGGATTTGGGAGGACTTGGATGACAACCTTATTTTTATAAAATTGTTATTATAAGTAGGTAATAAAAAAGGGTTTGTTTATTAACAAACCCTTAATTTTTTAAATTATAGTATTTAATATGGTAGGCCCAGCAGGACTTGAACCTGCGACCAAAGGATTATGAGTCCTCTGCTCTAACCAACTGAGCTATAGGCCCGAAAAACAGCGATGATTATACTTGATAAAGTACGTTTAGTAAAGTGCTTTTTTGCATTTTTATAAAAATCACAAATATCGCCCGAAAGGCTATCATCTGCCCCAATTTTTGCTATAATAAGACAATTTATTTTGACTCAATAGGAACCCTCATGACTTCTCATTCTCTAAGCTACAAAGACGCAGGCGTGGATATTGACGCAGGCGAGACCCTTGTTGGGCGCATCAAATCTGTCGCCAAAGCCACGACACGCCCCGAAGTGGTGGGCGGTCTTGGTGGATTTGGGGCATTGTGTCGCATTCCACAAGGCTACAAGTCGCCCTTACTTGTCTCTGGTACAGACGGTGTCGGCACCAAACTAAAACTTGCCTTAGACCTAAATCGCCATGAAACCATCGGTCAAGACCTTGTGGCAATGTGTGTCAATGATTTACTTGTGTGCGGTGCTGAGCCATTATTTTTCTTGGATTATTATGCCACAGGTAAACTTGATGTGGATGTTGCCGAGATGGTTATTAAGGGTATTGGCGATGGTTGTAAACTGTCAAATTGTGCTTTAATCGGTGGTGAGACCGCCGAAATGCCTGGTATGTATCAAGACGAAGATTATGACCTGGCGGGTTTTTGTGTGGGTGTGGTTGAAGAAGATGAAGTCATCACAGGGGCAAACGTCCAAAAAGGTGATGTGCTGATTGCTCTGGCAAGCTCTGGCGTGCATTCTAACGGTTATTCACTGGTGCGAAAAGTGATTGATGTGTCGGGTGTGGACATTAATACTCACACGCTGGGCGATGGCGAGACTTTGGCGGATGCTCTGATGAAACCCACTTGCATTTATGTCAAGTCGGTACATGCCCTGCAAAAACAGCTTGGCAATGCAAACATTCACGCCATGGCACACATCACAGGTGGCGGTCTGACTGAAAACTTACCCCGTGTGTTGCCCGATGATTTATCTGCCGAGATTAATCTCGCCACTTGGGAGTTTCCTGCCGTTTTTAACTGGCTACAACAAGCAGGCAACATTGCCCAAAGCGAAATGGTGCGTACCTTTAACTGTGGCGTGGGCTTTGTGATTGTCATCCCTGCCGACAAAAAAGACGAAACTTTGGCATTTTTGACCGCACAAGGTGAAACCGCTTGGCAAATCGGGCAAATCGTAGAGCGTGCCGATAAAGCGGTGGTTTATATTTAAAGGTTAAATTTATTTTTAAATGATTGGTAAATTGGGTTTATTGTTTCACAAAGATAAACCCAATTTAAAAGGACTGCAATGCGACTAATTATTTTAATCTGTGTAATCTTATTGGTAGCTTGTACAGGCACACAGCAAAGACAAATTTGTGAAGATTTGGGCGGTAAGTGGGGTAGCGTGAAATCAAAATGCTATCGCCTAAATAGCATGAAACAATGTATAAAAGACAATACTTGCGTTGATGATTGGCGTTGGCTTGCAGGTCATTATTGCCATAAAATAGAACTGGGTATGGACAAAGAGACGGTAATATTTTGGCTTGGCAAACCCAAAGAGCCTAATTTTCAACATCAAGATACACTCACTTGGCAAGCCTATAAGGCAGATGCTGGTACGGTTACGGCAGATTTTACCAATAATCAACTAACTGGGTTTGATTGTCCAGAGTGATAATTTTATCGTATTTAAAAAGGATACTTTATGCAAACTTCTAATGCAGCATTATCGCCAAAAGTACAAGCGATATTACCAATGTTGCAAGAATTGACAAATGAAGAGCGTTTTTCTGTGATTGATTTTTTAAAAAATCAAAATATCATGCAATCAAAGAAAAAATTAGCACCGCTCGATATTCAATTATTTGATGAAGTTTATATGTCCGATGATTTTAATGATGATTTGGGCGATGAATTTTGGCTTGGAAAAGATGCGTAATGGCAAAATATTTATTAGATACGCAAATTTTTATTTGGGCAAATCAAGAACCGAACAAAATCCCAAATAGCATTAAAAGAATTTTATCTCAAAATCATCATACTTTTTATTTGAGTATGGCAAGCATTTGGGAAATGCAAATTAAAATTCAGCTTGATAAATTACAATAAATCTCTTTCCAAACTAAAAATAAACCCTTATAAGTATTGGGGTTGAAGTTTTTAAAAATCCATAAAAATCAGGGTTTGGAAAGAAGTCTAATTAAAGCCAAGTTTATCAAGTGCCTTAAAAATCATTCAAGATAAAGGGATTTATGAAATCCTTCCAATTACCCAAACGCATATTCTAAACCTACAAACCCTTGAATTTCATCACAAAGACCCCTTTGACCGTATGATTATCAGCCAAGCCATGTGCGAACATTTAACGGTATTAACGGTGGATAGTGAAATTGTAAAATATCCCATTGAATGTATTAGCTAATATGAAAACATTAAAAATCGCCGTCCTAGTCTCTGGCAATGGCTCAAACCTACAAGTTTTGATTGACAAAATGCAAGCAGGCAAACTGCCCATTGACATTGTCGCTGTCGTCAGCAATAAAGCAGACGCTTATGCCCTAACTCGTGCCAAAAATGCCAATATCCCTGCCTTTGTCATTGACAAAAACGAACAAGGCAAAACCTATAAACGAGCTGAATTTGAACGGCTTGCCCTTGATGTATTAAAGCCGTTGGGTGTGGATTTGGTGGTGCTGGCGGGCTTTATGAAAATCCTAACGCCATTATTTATCAATGGCGTAAAAGACGAGCTAAACGCCCCCATGATAAACCTGCACCCGTCCCTACTCCCTGCCTATAAGGGACTAGACACGCACGAGCGAGTATTAAAGTCAGGCGAGCGGTATCATGGTTGTTCGGTGCATTTGGTAACGGCAGAGCTTGATGCAGGGCAAATCCTTAGCCAAGCGGTGCTAGAAGTCCACCCCAATGACACGCCTGCCACCTTACAAAACAAAGTTCATGCCCTAGAACATCAGCTTCTGCCACGCACGATAGATTTTATCGCCCGTGGCGTGATAGATGTGGAGGATGTGAGTGATGTGTATCGGTTTTGGGGAAATTAGAGCGATGAAAATGGATGATGAATTAAAAGGCGACCGTTTGACCGCCATTTTGGAATTGTCTAATCTGTCATGTAAATTTAGTTAAATTCTCGGTGTCCTGCAACAGTAATTTAACAGCGATTTCATTATTGGGATTTTCTTTGATGTTCTCATCCAACAATTCCAATATCCATTGGCGAACTTCTTCGCTTTTTTGTTTTGAAAAAAGACTGTGTTGTACAATGGATTCTAACAAATGCTTTCTTTCCCGAAAATAATCTCCTAAATCTGACCATATTACATCACGCAAATCATCTTTTGTTATCTCATTTACAGCTTTCTTAACATCATCATTATTGCGTTGATTGTTGGGGTTTAAAAAGAAATCTTTAAAATCTATTTTTAAGACATAATTTTCAATTTGCTCTTTAACAAAATCTTTAAAAACATCATCTTCAGCTACTTTAAAAGGGTAGAAGTTGCCCAAATCTAGTTTTTCCTTACTATCCTCAAAGGTCTTTATAATGTGATCTTCTACTTGTTCTTTAAAAGATTTTGCTAATGTCTGATTATATAGTGCTATCACTTTATAATAAAAACTTAGATTATTAAAATGCTCGTATTTAATTACTTTAACTGATGAATCATAAAAATCTTGGGTAAAATTAGCATCTGTATCAAGATTATGCAGTTTTGATACTAGTGATTTATGGTGCTTGATGGTTTGTATTCTTTCTTCTGAAATTTTATCTTGTTCAATCAGTTCTTTTATAAATTTATCATCAATATTGTAATTAAAAATGTTTTCTGTTATTACTTTAATCCAATCGCTCAAATCACCAAAATCAATAAAGTTCTTAAAAAAATATTCTAGTGAATTTATTGTATCTACCAAAGAATCGTCAGAAATATTATAAGGTTCAAAATTTAACAGGTATTTCAAATCAAATACAAAATTATTATCCTTATTCTCACAAGGTATCTCGGGTTTTATTAAGTCAGCAAGTCTGACAATAAGTAGGTTTCTCAATATGCTGTCTTTGCTTGACAAGCTTAAATCATCAACCGATTCTATAATTTCTTGATAATCTCGTTTGACTCTTTCATAAAAGCGTATGTTTTTAACCGCTAATTTTTGATAAAATTCTTCATAAATATCAATAGACTTCTTTCCAAACCCTGATTTTTATGGATTTTTAAAAACTTCAACCCCAATACTTATAAGGGTTTATTTTTAGTTTGGAAAGAGATTTAATGATTTCATTGTCATCAATAATAGTTTTAATGATAGAAAAATTTTCTGTTAAATGCACAATTTCATCAAATACTTTTTCCTTGTATTCTTGAAATTGGTTATCTGTTTTATCTTGGTGTAAAATCACAACCACTTTACAGTTTTTCTCGGTTTTAAGATGATTAATCAACCCCATGATGTCTTTTATATCAAGGTTGTCAGATTTTCTTTCCAAGTCATCAATGCAAATAATCGTATCTTTTACCAAGCTAAACAGACTGCTTGTAATGAGATTTTTACCAATAGATAGAGCAAAACCATTACTTTCTATATCAGGTATTTTGACATTAGACCTCTTTCCAAA